>NZ_JBVVQX010000013.1:0-168322 GCF_055811675.1 Mesorhizobium sp. WSM4808 | reverse complement strand
CGATTTCCGAGCCGGATGAGACGTTTACGCTCAACCTGAGCAACCCGGTCAATGTCACCATCGCCGATGGTCAGGGGGTTGGCACGATCCTCAACGACGATGCCGCTCCGCCAACGATCTCGGTCGGCGACGTTGCCATTGTCGAGGGCGATGCGGGGACCACGTCAGCCCAGTTTGCGGTGACACTGAGCAGCGCGAGCGCTAACTCTATCAGCGTGCAGGTGGGGACGGCCGACGGTACAGCGACTGCAGGTTCCGATTATGTGGCTCAGTCTGTGGGCCTTACGTTTCTGCCTGGTGCCACGACGGCGACAATCAATGTCCCGGTAAATGGCGACACGATTTCCGAGCCGGATGAGACGTTTACGCTCAACCTGAGCAACCCGGTCAATGTCACCATCGCCGATGGTCAGGGGCTTGGCACGATCCTCAACGACGATGCCGCTCTGCCAACGGCACCGAACTTGACGGCCACTGTTTTGGCAGGTGCGACTGTCACTGTGCCATTGACTCCCGGCGCGACCGGGGGGCCGTTCTCGGCGGCAACTATCGTGTCCAGTCTTCCCGTGGAGGGCGGTGTCTCAACCATCGTTGGCGCGCCCAATTACGCTCTGCAGTTTGACGCAACACCTGTGTTCGAAGGGGTCGTAGTCGTTAACTACACGCTAACGGGGCCGGGTGGCGTATCCGACCCCGCAACCGTGACGATTACCGTGCAGGCGCGGCCCGATCCATCGACCGATCCAGATGTGCGCGGATTGTTAACGGCGCAGGCGCAGGCTGCGCAGCAGTTCGCCCAGAGCCAGATGGACAACATCAACCGGCGCATGGCGGCTCTGCACGACGAGAGCTGCCGCCAGTTTCTTGCCAACACTGTTCAGCTTTCCGGTCCTGACGCTGATGGCGGCACCGAGAGACTGTCAACGCCGCAACTCAACGAACTTTGTGATGACGGCGCGCAGAAGCTCGGCCTGTCGATGTGGACGAGTGGCTCGGTCGATGTTGGCAGTACTGACCGTGCAGGCGAAGGCTGGGCGTGACTCGATCGCTTACAATCTCACGGCAGGTGTCGACTACCGTTTCAGCCAGCGTTTCGTTGGCGGCATTTCTTTGGGCTACAGTACCGACAGCAGTGACATAGGTACAAACGGCACGACTAGCGACGGCGAAGCGATAAGCGCGGCTATCTACGGAAGTTTTATGGCAACACCGAGTTTCTTTGTCGATGCGTTGATCGGCTATGGCTCATTCGACTTCAACTCAAGGCGTTTTGATACGAGCTCAGGTGCGTTTGGGAGCGGCGACCGAGATGGTGACCAGTTTTACGCATCGCTTACCGCGGGGTATGACACGCAGCTGAGAGCGTGGAAGCTGACGCCGTTTGCTAGGTTGTCGGGCTCGTCGTCGATCTTGAACGGCTTTTCGGAAACAGGGGCCGGCGAATACTCGCTTGCGTATGGCAGGCAGCAGGTTGACAGCTTTGGTGGCTCGCTGGGCTTTGCGGCGTCTACCGATTTAGCACTTGAAGTCGGCACACTGACCCCGCGTCTAAGGCTTGAATATATGCACGAGTTAGAGGGCGACAGCTCCGTTGATATCCGTTACGCAGATCTTCCGGAAGGCTTGATTTATAATGTTCAAACACAAGCTTTTGCGCAGAACCAGGTCACGCTAGGGTTGGGTGCAGATCTTCACTTGAATAACGGCATGCGGTTGGGGCTGGACTACACCGGCAACTTCGGCTTCGAGGACAGCCGTAGGCACGGCGTGAGAGCCAGTGTCGGCGGGCAGTTCTAGCCGATAGTGTATTGAGGTTTGCGCGGACTTTCACAGGCTACACTTGCGCGGCCGAGTAGAATCTAATTGTCCCACGAGTTTCTACTACCACCCTGATAGTCGTTGCTTCTTAGACCGTGGCAATTAACACTATTGCCGCCCGGCTCACGCCGATCCAACGTGCGTGGATCGGGCGCCTTTTGCGCGCATCGCCGGACTGCTGCCGCATCGCGACCTCGGATTTTAGAGAGACCTCATTGCAAAGGCCGCCTCTGGGAGATCGAGCCTCAGTTCGGAATGACCGGAAAGAGGGCGCAAAGCAGTCATCGCCTGAGACGGTCGGAGCATTTTGTCGGGCCATCGGTCGCTGCCAACTCTACGCTGGGGTGCTCCCGGCGGCTCGGCAGTAACCAGCGTGGTGGCGCGCCGACAGTATCCGCCGTGTTCGCTCCGCCTTCGGAGGGCCCTGCTGGTTGATCCTGCCCGGAGCATCAGACTAAATGATCGCACTTCCCTCCGGCCTTTTTCTAGCCGGCAGCCGCGATGTTCTACCTTGGTCAGAACCCGCTTTCAGTCTTGCGCGAAGTCGCGGCGCTATCTCGACCGGGACATTGGTCAACTGGCGAGCAATGCGCGTCGAGCCAGCGTTCGTGAAGATTGGAAAGTCCATCGTCTATCCCGTGGCCGACCTAAACCAATGGGCAAATCAGCAAACCGTTAAGTGTCGCGCGACAAATCGACTCAACGGGAAGGAACATGAGCAATCGTGAACCTCGCGAATAGAGTTCCCTACGCATCCCAGAAGGGCGACCCCACACCCTCACGAGCCGATATCGAAATGACGAAGGAGATCATCAAGGCGGGCAAGCGGCTGGGCATCGCGGTGCATGACCACATCATCGTCGGGCTGAAGGGATATGCCAGCATGAAGGGCCTGTTGCTGATCTGACGGGCCGGGGGCATGCCAAGACCGTCCGATCAAGCCCGGGCGATCGAATGAAGTGCAGGAAATTCGCTTGCACAATCTTTTACCAAAAAATTTGAAAATTGTTCAATCTTGGAAAGAGGGCCCAAGGTCCGCTCTATCTCTGGATTAAACTTCCAATCGAGAGGAGTGCTCTCTTGATTTTTAGAAGACAATTCCGTTGAGGCATCGCATTTTCGCTGCTACCGTTTTGAAACGCTTCAATTGGAACTCCGCCATTGCAACGCAAGCGCCCGACCATAGCGGATGTCGCACGAACCGCCGGTGTCTCCATCGGCACGGTGTCGAACTTCATCAATGGAACGGCAAGCCTGAAGGAAGGCACGCGCGACCGCATCGAGAAGGCGGTTGCCGCGCTGATGTATCGGCCGAGCTCCTTTGCGCGCTCACTGCCGGGCCGCGCACCACGCAGGCCAAAGAACCTAGATCACCTGCCAAGACTTCTGGTCGCAGGTAGGGTGAGTGTCGACTTCCTGTGCCGCGTCGACGTGCTGCCGCATCGCGACGACCGGATCACCGCCAGCCACATCGACAAGGCGCTGGGTGGCCCCGCGGCCAATCTCGCGGTTGCCGCCGCCGGCATCGGAGCACCCTACGCGCTGGACGTTGAACTGGCGACAGCAGTTGGCCAGGATCCAGAGAGCGATTGGGCGCTCGGCGCGCTTTCGAAACTGGGTGTCCACGCCTTGCCGATCCGCAACACGCCCAACAACCGCCTCTCCCAGGCGATCGTGATCATCGAGCGCAATGGCAGCCGGACGATCATCAGCGAACCGTTCGAGCTTGGCGAGGTCGACCTGACAGCCAATCTGGATATCCAGCCCGAGCAACGTCCGGCCTGCCTTCATATCGAAGGCTTCCACTACGAGACGATGACCGCGTCCATCGCTCGCTTTCATCAGGCGGGCTGGAAGGCGCGCCCTCGAACTCTCGGCCACCGCCATCATCCTGGTCCACAATCACCCGTCAGGCGACCCCACACCCTCACGAGCCGATATAGAAATGACGAAGGAGATCATCGAGGCGGGCAAGCGGCTGGGTATTGGCGTGCACGACCATGTCATCATCGGGCGCAAGGGCTATTCGAGCATGAAGGGCCTGCTGCTGATCTAGGAACGGCCCTTCTCGAAGGTCGCTGTAGCAAAAAGGCGGTATTTTTCCCGTCAAGATAGTCGGCTCTGGAATTTCGATCGCAAAAAGAGCTATGATGAACTTGGCATTCGCCGGGACAGCTTCGATCGCCCTTTGAATGCCGGGAGGACGGGACATGGCCGTAGCGCTTGTACTCGTTTTGATCGTTGTGGGCTCGGTGCTGTTTCACCTGCTGAGTCCATGGTGGTGGACGCCTATTGCCTCGAACTGGGGCTATATCGACAACACCATCAGCATCACCTTCTGGATCACCGGTGTCGTCTTCGCCGCCGTGGTTCTGTTCATGGCCTATTGCGTCTTCCGCTTCCGTCATCGGGAAGGGAATCGGGCTGCCTACGAACCGGAAAACAAGCGCCTCGAATCGTGGCTGACGATCGTCACCGCGGTCGGGGTTACGGCGTTGCTGGTTCCCGGCCTGTTCGTCTGGAGCCAGTTCGTCAACGTTCCCAGCGACGCAACCGTGGTCGAAGTCGTCGGCCAGCAGTGGCAGTGGAGTTTTCGTCTGCCTGGCAAGGACGGCAAGCTTGGCAGATCCGACACCCGCGAGGTCACCGCGGACAATCCGCTGGGCGTGATCGCCGGCGATCCCAACGGTCAGGACGATGTCGTGGTCGAAGCGGCTGATTTGCATTTGCCGGTCGGCAAGCCGGTCAAGATGCTGCTCCGCTCGATCGACGTGCTGCATGATTTCTACGTGCCGGAGTTCCGCGCCAAGATGGACATGATCCCGGGCTCGGTCACCTATTTCTGGTTCACGCCGACCAAGACAGGAACCTTCCAGGTGCTGTGCGCCGAGCTTTGCGGCCAAGGCCACCCTCTGATGAATGGCATCGTCATAGTCGACACCGAGCAGGACTATGTGGCCTGGCTCGACCAGCAGCAGACATTCGCGCAATTGTCGGCGCCCCAGCAGACGGGCTCGGCGCAACAGGCGCCGGGCAAGGCAACGGCATCAGCTTTAAAAGTTGCGGCAAAACTCGAAACTGTCGGGTCCCGCTGAAAAGGGCACGGAGGAACTCCTCCTATGGTCGATATCACGCCTGCAGATGCGGTCCCGGCCGCCGAAGTCCCGGAAATGGAACTCTACCATCCGCACAGCTGGTGGACGAAGTATATCTTCTCGCAGGACGCCAAGGTCATCGCCATCCAGTATTCGGCGACGGCGACGGCAATCGGCATGGTGGCGCTGGTGCTGTCCTGGCTGATGCGGCTGCAGCTCGGTTTCCCCGGCACGTTCGACTTCATCACCCCGGAAGCCTATTACCAGTTCATCACCATGCACGGGATGATCATGGTGGTCTACCTGCTCACGGCGCTCTTCCTGGGCGGCTTCGGCAACTACCTGATCCCGCTGATGGTCGGAGCTCGCGACATGGTTTTCCCCTATGTCAACATGCTGAGCTACTGGATCTATCTGCTTGCCGTGGTGGTTCTGGTGTCGAGCTTCTTTGCGCCCGGCGGACCGACGGGTGCCGGCTGGACGCTTTATCCGCCGCAAGCCATCATGACCGGTACGCCAGGCGGCCAGGACTGGGGTATCATCCTGATGCTTGTCTCACTGATCCTGTTCATCATCGGCTTCACCATGGGCGGCCTGAACTATGTCGTGACGGTGCTGCAGGCCCGCACGCGGGGCATGACGCTGATGCGCCTGCCATTGACGGTCTGGGGCATCTTCACCGCCACCGTCATGGCGCTGCTCGCCTTCCCGGCGCTGTTCGTCGCCTGCGTGATGATGTTGTTTGACCGTGCGCTCGGCACCTCCTTCTTCATGCCGGCGATCGTCGAGATGGGCGAACAACTGCAGCATGGCGGCGGCAACCCGATCCTGTTCCAGCATCTGTTCTGGTTCTTCGGTCACCCCGAGGTCTACATCGTGGCACTGCCGGCCTTCGGCATCGTCTCCGACCTGATCAGCACCCATGCGCGCAAGAACATCTTCGGCTACCGGATGATGGTCTGGGCGATCGTCGGCATCGGCGCGCTGAGCTTCGTCGTCTGGGCTCACCACATGTATGTCAGCGGCATGCACCCCTATTTCGGCTTCTTCTTCGCCACCACGACATTGATCATCGCCGTGCCGACCGCCATCAAGGTCTACAATTGGGTGCTGACGCTGTGGCGCGGCGACATCCATCTCACCATACCGATGCTCTTTGCCCTGGCCTTCATCGTCACCTTCGTGAACGGCGGCTTGACCGGCCTGTTTCTTGGCAACGTCGTCGTCGACGTTCCATTGTCGGACACGATGTTCGTGGTTGCGCATTTCCATATGGTCATGGGCGTCGCTCCAATCCTCGTGATTTTCGGCGCAATCTACCACTGGTACCCCAAGGTAACCGGTCGGATGCTGAATGAGACGCTCGGCCAGTTCCACTTCTGGGTCACGTTCCTCGGCGCCTATCTGATCTTCTTCCCCATGCACTATCTTGGCCTAGTGGGCCTGCCACGGCGCTATGCCGAACTGACCGACATGACGATCATGACGGAATCGGCCCACCACCTGAACTCCTTCATCAGCATCATGGCGTTCATCGTCGGCTTTGCCCAGATCGTGTTCCTGTTCAACCTGATCTGGAGCATCCGTCACGGCCGTGAGGCCGGCGGCAATCCCTGGCGCGCCACGACGCTCGAATGGCAGACGTCCGAAACCCCGCCGGCCCACGGCAATTTCGGCAAGGATCTGCCGATCGTCTATCGCTGGGCCTATGACTACAGCGTGCCGGGCGCCAAGGAGGATTTCATTCCGCAGAACGTGCCAGGCTCCTTCGGCACCTACAAGGAGCCGGCATGAGCGTCATCCTGGTCTTCCTGCTGGTGGTCGTCGCCTTTGTCGGATGGTGGCTTTCCCATCAGCGGCTGATGTCGAAGCCATGGCTCGAGCAAGGCATGGCCGAGGATTTTGTCGCCCTCGACCGCTCGGCGCTGCCGACGGCTAAGATCGGCCTCGGTGTCTTCCTCGCCGTTGTAGGCTGCCTGTTCGCGCTGTTCACCAGCGCCTACTTCATGCGCATGGCGCTGTCGGACTGGCAGCCGCTGCCGCTGCCGCGCCTGCTCTGGCTCAACACCGGCGTGCTGGTGCTCAGCAGCGTCGCGCTGCAATGCGCCTCGGCCGCCGCGCGCAAGCGGCAGAGCGATATGGTCAGACTCGGCCTCGCCACAGCCGGGCTCACGGCGCTTGCCTTCCTGGTCGGGCAGTTGGTGGCATGGCGGCAGTTGGCCGAAGACGGCTATCTGCTGAGCTCCAATCCGGCCAACAGCTTCTTCTACCTAATCACCGGCATGCATGGCCTGCACATACTCGGCGGGCTGGTCGGTCTCGGCAGAACGACTGCCGGCGCCTGGAATGGAGCGCGGCCGGAACGGCTTCGCCTCGGCGTCGAGCTGTGCGCCATGTACTGGCATTTCCTGCTTTTCGTCTGGCTCGCCATATTCGCCCTGCTTGCCGGCTGGGGCGCTACGTTCATAGACATTTGCCGACAATTGCTGACCTAAGGGATCAAGCGGATGTCCGAGACGACAATGACGCATATCAGCCAAACGACGCCCCGGCCAGCGGGTTGGCAAGGCATTGCCGCCGACTGGTCCTCGGATCAGCGGGCGTTCAAGAACGTGTCCTGGGGGAAGGCCATGATGTGGATCTTCCTGCTCAGCGACACCTTCATCTTCGGCTGTTTCCTGCTCTCCTACATGACCGCGCGTATTTCGACGCGCGTGCCGTGGCCCAACCCGAGCGAGGTCTTTGCGCTGCACATAGGCGGCTCGAATGTTCCGCTAATCCTGATCGCCATCATGACCTTCGTGCTGATCTCGAGCAGCGGCACGATGGCCATGGCGGTCAATTTCGGCTATCGCCGCGACCGCCGGAAGACGGCAATTCTGATGCTTCTGACCGCGGCACTCGGCGCGACCTTTGTCGGCATGCAAGCCTTCGAATGGACCAAGCTGATCACTGAGGGGGTGCGGCCCTGGGGCAACCCCTGGGGCGCCGCACAATTCGGTTCGTCTTTCTTCATGATCACCGGTTTCCACGGCACCCATGTGACGATCGGGGTAATCTTCCTGCTCATCGTGGCGCGCAAGGTCTGGCGCGGAGACTACGACACCGGACGGCGCGGCTTCTTCACCAGCCGCAGGGGTCACTACGAGAGCGTCGAGATCATGGGGCTCTACTGGCACTTCGTCGACCTGGTCTGGGTGTTCATTTTCGCTTTCTTCTATCTTTGGTGAGAGGCAGATATGGCTGAAGCAACCGCAAACGGCCTCGGACAACACGGACTTGGCGCTGGTCACGCCCATGAAGCTCGGACGGCTGCCCCCCATGCCGAGGTCCATCAGGAACACCCGATCAAACTCTATCTGGTGGTCTGGGCATGGCTGTTCATCCTAAGCGCCTGTTCCTACATGGTCGATTATTTCGGCCTCCACGGCTATCTCAGATGGTCGCTGATCCTGATCTTCATGATGCTCAAGGCGGGCCTGATCGTCGCCTTCTTCATGCACATGGCTTGGGAGCGGCTGGCGCTGACCTATGCGATCATCCTGCCGCCGATACTGGTGCTTGTGTTCGTGGCAATGATGGTCTTCGAAGCGGATTACACGCTTTTCACCCGGTTGGTGTTTTTCGGAGACGGGCCCTGAATCAAGAGCTGGGTGAGATCCATCTGCCCCGACTTCAGTTGTGCGACGATGCTGCTTGCCGTTCGGTTGCCTTGAAACAACGGGCGGCTGGTCCATTTTCCAGATATCGGAAGCGACATCGGCAGAATGACTTCTCTCGTTCTACGCGCGTCGCGAAGTCTGGCAAGGGAGGCCAAGATGACGATCGCAAACAGATTAAGGGATTTCATCGACGGCAAGGGAATTTCCTACGACACCGTCGCCCATCATCGCACTTCAACAAGCCGGCAGTCGGCAATAGCCGCGCATGTGCCCGGCAGCATCCTGGCGAAATCCGTGGTCGTTCACCACGAGCTTGGCTATACGCTGGCCGTGGTTCCGAGCACCCACAGGATCGAACTTGGCAGGTTGCAAGATGTCATGGACAAGCGTCTCGGACTCGCCTCCGAAGACGAGGTGGTTTCGCTCTTCGATGATTGCGACACCGGCGCCATTCCGCCGATCGGCGCTGCCTATGATGTACGCGGTGATTGTCAAAGAAAGCCTCGCCGATGCCGCCGACGTCTACTTCGAAGGCGGCGACCATAGAACGCTGGTGCATGTCAGTGGCGCGGATTTCCGTAACCTGATCATGTGCGCACACCAGGCTCGCTTCAGTCACCCGGCTTACTGACAGTTTCGATCAGAACCGCCCCCTCGCCTGTGCGGCGAGGAGACTTTGCTCAAACCGCCGGCCTTGCGGGCGGCTCCACGACCTTGCGGTAGACATGCCAGGTGGCGTGACCGAGGATCGGCAACACGACAGCCAGCCCGACGAACACCGGCAGCGAGCCGATAATCAGGGCGACGGCGACGATCAGGCCCCACACGGCCATGGTGATCGGGTTCGCCAGCACCACACGCACCGAGGTGTGGATGGCTTCGTAGGCGCCGACGTCCCGGTCGAGCAACAACGGGAAGGCGACGACCGTTGTGCACAACACCACCACAGCGAAGACCAAGCCTATGGCGTGCCCCAGGATAATCAGCGTCCAGCCACGTCCGGTGGCAAATATTTCATTGATGAAGCCGGATATCGATTCAGGCGGAGCCGGGCCGAAAAGGTATTGGTAGAACATCTGCGCGGTCAAAAGCCAGGTGATGAAGATTGCAAACAGCATGATGCCGACCGCGGCAATGGCCGGCAGCGCCGGAGAATTCCTGACCTCGAAAGCATGCCTCCAGGAGGAGTCCACGCCGGCTTCCCGTCTGCGGCTGATTTCATAGAGGCCTATCGCCGCGAATGGGCCAATCAAGGCGAAACCGGAGACCAGCGGAAACAGCAACGGCAACGCATTGGCGCCCGAAGTCCAGGCGGCGAGCACGACACCCACGAGCGGATAGATCAGACAGAGAAAAACGATATGTGACGGTTTGACCATGAAATCGTCGACGCCCCGCCTGAGCGCGTCGAAAAGGTCGGAAACACCGATTTTTCGAATTTTGGTATGTTCCAGCGTCTCGCTGGCGCCTGCTATCACATGAAAGCTAGCCATGACCATTCCTCCAGACCAGGTCCGGTAAGGTCGCGGCTTCGCGGTGCTGCCGTTTGCGTGGCCACGCAAAACCGCGACCTGCACCGCAATCAACATACTCTCTTGCCAGAGACTTGTCGCCCTTTGTCAGAAGGGTCCCGGCGGTTCGGCTAGCTCTGGTGGTCTTTTTTCGATATTCTCGGGTTCAAAGGTGAAGGTCATGGATGGAAGGACGCTTCTCATACTCGGCCTCGGCGTGGTCGCCCTGCTTATTCTGGGATTCTGTGCGATTCCTTCGTGATGTTCGAGCCGATTCTGGTCCGCAACGCCTTCAATTCGGCAGTACAGACTGGCTGCCTCATCCGACCAGTATTCCGTTAACAGCGGTCTTGCCGTCAACTCCAGTTGACGTGGACGCTCGCATCGCGATCGTATCGGCAAGCAGTATGGCAAAGATCGCGAAAAGATAGAAAATCGAGAAGGCAAACAGCGCCTTTGCAGGCTTCATCTCCTCTTCGGGAGCGATCAGGACCTTCCAGGCGTGCCAGATGAAACCCGCGCCCAATGCAGTCGAAACAATTCCATAGAACCCACTCGCGAATCCGAACGCCCAGGGCAGCACGCCGATTGGCGCCAGGAGCAGCGAATAGGCGAATATCTGTTTTCTGGTCGAGGCCAAGCCAACCACGTTCGGCATCATCGGGATACCCGCAGCGGCGTAGTCGCCGACCTTGAACAGCGCGAGTGCCCAGAAATGCGGCGGCGTCCACAGAAAGATGATCAGAAACAGGATGAAGCTTTCAACGCCGATCGCGCCAGTGGCGGCCGCCCAGCCGATGACAGGAGGAAGGGCACCCGCCGCGCCGCCGATGACGATGTTCTGCGGCGTCGAGCGCTTCAGCCACATCGTATAGATGACAATGTAGAAGAAGATGGTGAAGGCCAGCAGCGATGCGGCAAGCCAGCCCACCAGCACGCCGAGCGTGATGACCGAAAGTGCGGAAAGCACCAGGCCGAAGCCGAGGGCTTCACCCGGCGTGACGCGGCCTGACGGAACCGGCCGCTTTGATGTGCGCGACATCAGCGCGTCGATGTCGGCGTCGTACCACATGTTGAGAGCCCCGGCCGCTCCTGCTCCGATCGCAATCGCACCGATTGCAATCACGGCGATGACCGGATTCATCGCACCGGGCGCCGCCATCAGGCCAACGAACGCAGTGAATACAGCAAGCGCCATGACCCGCGGCTTTAAAAGCGCGAAGAAATCACCCGCAGTCGCTTCCGAGAGGCGGATGTCGGTATCCTTGAGGCGGTTTTCCCTAGTCGACATCTCTGATGGAAGCACCTGGGCCATGATCCGAACTAAAGGCGCGAGCGAAAACTGAAAACCGGTCTTTGCTTACGCTGCCCTGGTTCGGATAAGATCACAGTAAAACAAGAGGTTAAACGCAGGACGGAGGTGTCAGGTCACTTGAAGAACGTTTTCAGATAGGCAATGACGTTGGCCACGTCCGCATCGTTCTTGAGGCCGGCAAACGCCATCTTGGACCCTTTTACCATGGCCTTGGGATCGTGAAGATAGGTCGTCAGTGTTGATTCATCCCATTTGAGGCCGGATTTGCCGGCCGCAATCATGGCATCGGAATATTTGAAATCTGGATGCGTCCCCGCGGTGCGGCCGATGACGCCGTGCAGCGATGGACCGATCTTGTTCTTGTCCTCCTCCACGATGTGGCAGGCCTTGCATTTGGCGAAGACCTTCTCGCCAGCAGCAGCATCCTGAGCCTGCGATGGACCGGCGACGAAGGTTGCAACAGAGATGACGGCGAAAAACGCGACTAAGCGCATGACTTTCCTCCCTGATCGTCAAATGTGCCCGAGACGATCCGCGCGTGCCGATCACACCAGCAATAGGCCTTGCACGGCGGAACAGATTATCCGCTTCTCCCCCCAAATGGAATTACGGCACCTATATACCACAGAGTCTGGCCGGCGGGTAGAAGAGGTCGACCGTACAAGGTTTAGGTGGCCTACAGTGGCTCAAGGTACATCCGTGTTGCAGCTGCCGGCTACCTGATTGACCGCTTCTCCGAACCCGGCGAGGTCGAAATCGGCCTCGCCGCGCCCCGCCAGCAGCCCGAACCGCCACGAAAGCTGGAGTCGGTTCGCGGCGACAAGGCGCCTGATGCCATCGGCGCCATCGCGCACCAGCATCCGGCCGCGCGGCCCGACCGCCCAGCTTTCATCGAACTTGCTCTCCTGATCGACCGTGATCGACATGGTGATCTTGCGGCTGGCCGAAACAGCGTCGTTCAATTGCAGCCATTCAGTCCAATGCGGCTCGCCGTTTGCCCGGCAGGCAATCGTCAGGATCGGGCTGTAGCTCAAGGCACCGCCGCCGGTGATCAGCTTGTTGGTGGCATAGAGCGAGGCCGTGACGAGGCCGTCTTCACTCGTGCCGAAGCGCCAGTTGTCAGGCACCGTGCCGGCCTGGGCGATGCCGCAGACCGAGACAAGGACCAGCGCGATTGCCGAAGCGTGTCCCAATTCGACGAACAGTCTCAACACGCCCTCCAACAACCAAGCGGCTTGCAATAGAAGCGCAGATAATGATCAAAGCTTGGTCGCCACAGGCCGCCGCTCGCGAAGCATGGCGGCTGTTGCAGTTTGGCAACGAAAAAGGCCGCCTCGAGGGCGGCCTTCCTGTTTCAGCGGAGCGCTGGTGTTATTCGGCGGCCTTCTTCTTCGGCGCGGCCTTCTTCTTGGGCTCTTCCGCGTCGTCGGCCTTCTTGGCGTCGGCCTTCTTGGCGGCGGCTTTCTTCGCCGGCTTCGCCTTGACGGCGGTCTCGTCCTCTTCGTCGTCGGCCATCAGCTCTTCCTTGCTGACCTTGACGTCGGTGACCGAAATCTGACCGAGCAGATGGTCGACCACCTTCTCCTCGAACATCGGCGCCCGCAGCGTGTTCAACGCTTCCGGGTTGTTGCGGTAGAACTCGAAGACTTCCTGCTGCTGGTTGCCCGGATAGCGGCGCACCTGCTCGAACAGGCCGCGCTGCAGCTCTTCGTCCGATACGGTCACGCCGGCCTTCTCGCCGATTTCAGCCAGCACCAGGCCGAGACGCACGCGGCGCTCGGCAAGCCGCAGATACTCGGCACGCGCCTCTTCTTCCGTCGTCTCTTCGTCGGCGAAGGTGCGTCCGGCTGCTTCCAGGTCACGATTGACCTGCGCCCAGATGTTGTTGAACTCGGCGTCGACGAGCTTCGACGGCGCCTCGAACGAATAAGCCGCGTCGAGCTGGTCGAGCAGCTGGCGCTTGACCTTCTGGCGCGTCATGGCGCCGAACTGGTTCTCGATCTGGCCGCGTACGACGTCGCGCAAGCGCTCCAGCGACTCCAGGCCGAGGTTCTTGGCGGTCTCGTCGTTGATTTCCAGCGCGCCGGGCTGGGACACTTCCTTGACGGTGACGTCGAAGGTCGCTTCCTTGCCGGCAAGATGCGCGGCCTGGTAGTTCTCCGGGAAAGTCACGGTGACCTGCTTTTCGTCACCGGCCTTGGCGCCGACCAGCTGATCCTCGAAGCCGGGGATGAATTCCTTCGAACCCAACACCAGCGGCTGATCGGTGCCCGCGCCGCCATTGAAGGCTTCGCCGTCGATCTTGCCGACATAGTCGATGGTGACGCGGTCGCCATCGGCGGCCTTGCCGGTCTTCGGCTCGTAGCTGCGCGCCGATTCGGCAACACGCTGGACCTGCTCGTCGATCTCGGCATCAGGCACGTCGAACACCTGGCGTGTCACCTTGATGTCGGCAAAGTCCTTGATCTCGATCGCCGGGATGATCTCGTAGTTGAGGCGGAATTCGAAGTCGGCGCCGCCGGCCAGGATCTTCTCGGCTTCCTTCTCGTCCTCGGTCATGATGACTTCGGGCTGCATGGCAGCCTTTTCACCACGCCCGGTAATGATCGAACGGGTCGAATCGTTGAGGATTTCGTTGACCACTTCGGCCATGAACGACTTGCCGTAAACCTTGCGCAGGTGCTGCACCGGCACCTTGCCCGGGCGGAAGCCGTTGATGCGGACCTTGTTGCGGGCATCCGAAAGCCGCGCCATCAGCTTGGCTTCCATGTCACCGGCCGGCACGGTGATCTTGATCTCTCGCTTGAGACCGGAGTTGAGCGTTTCGGTGACCTGCATCGTAAAACCTTTGTTTTCACCAATGAGACTGCCACGGCCTCTGCCGTTCACAGCCTGCCGGTATATTCTTGCCGGGAATGGCTTTTGGTACGGAACCTGGCGATTTGACCGAAAACCCGGCTCAAACTCTCCCAAACTGCGTTCCAAAATGTGAATAAGTTCTTGTTTTTCCTACTTCTTATCACATTCTGCAGAAGCGGATCGTCGCGTCCCGTCACATTTGACACGCCTTTTGTCACAGGCGAGGCCAATTTTCAACAGTCTTCGCATCCCGGCGAATAACCAGCATTTGGACCTGACCACATCTTGTCCCTGACCTCTACATCTTGTCTCCGACATTGACAGAATGATGGCCACATGGGATTGCCGGTCCATGCGGATGTGGCGGAACTGGTAGACGCCCTGGATTTAGGTTCCAGTGCCGAAAGGCGTGGGGGTTCGAGTCCCTTCATCCGCACCACCCTTCGCTCTTCGAGCTTCGGGTGGCGGGCCACCCGAATAGATGAAGGAGTGTCCTCCCGAAGCCTTGGCTAAGGAGGACCGGCGCCGTTCAGGCGGCGATCGGGTTGAGCTTCAGATGCTGGATCAGGATAATGGTCTTGGCGTCGATGATCCGGCCATCGGCGATGCCGGCCAGCGCCTCGTCGAGCGGCATTTCCAAAACCTCGATGTCCTCGCCCTCTTCTTGCGCGCCGCCGCCGGCTGAGATGCGGTCGGCGGGTGAATAGCGGGCGATGAAGAACCAGAGACGTTCGGTGACGCTGCCGGGGCTCATATAGGGCGAAAACAGCCGCTCGACGTTCTGCAGCCGGTAGCCGAGTTCTTCCTCCGCCTCCTTGCGGATGCAGGTTTCGGGATCGTTTTCGTCCAACAGGCCGGCACAGGCCTCGATCAGCGGCTCGCGGTGGCCGGTGACGTAGGCGGGATAGCGGAACTGGCGCACCAGAAGCACGGTCGAGCGCGAGGGATCGTAAGGCAGGATCACCGCGCCGTCACCGCGATCATAGGTCTGGCGAATTTGCGTCTCCCACTGCCCGTCGCGCCGGCGGTAGTCGAGGACGGTCTTCTTCAGGACGGCCCAGTCGTCGGAGAGGATTTCCTCCGAACGGACGCGAATACGATCTTCCATCGTGGTCTCCATGCAAAAGCGCGTCGCGCTTTATGCTCCTGTTTTATGCATGTCGCTCTCCCAAACCGGGCCACTTTTGGGCGCCATGCATTGCCGAGGCGTATCCGCGAACCGGCATTTCGGCAATCCCGTCAGTGATTGGTCCAGAACCCCTTTCACCGCCTCGTGTCTGGCGCAGGCGCCATCCGTCGCCTAAATAGCTGCGAACCCTCCCGGAGTTTCTCATGACAGCGTCGCTTTTCCAGTCGATCACCCTCGACGGCCTCACCTTCCCCAACCGCATCGCCGTCGCGCCGATGTGCCAGTATTCCGCCGACGACGGCTCGGCCAGTGACTGGCATCTCCATCACTGGATGAACCTCGCAATGTCCGGCGCCGGCATGGTCACAGTCGAGATGACCGATGTCGAGCGGCGCGGGCGTATCACCCATGGCTGCCTCGGCCTTTATTCCGAAGACAATGAGGCCGCCGCCCGCCGCGCACTGGATGCCGCACGACGCGTCGCCGCACCCGGCACGAAATTCGGCTCCCAACTCGCCCATGCCGGCCGCAAGGCTTCGAACCGCAAGCCGTGGGAAGGCGGCGGGCCACTGCAGCCAAATGAGGATCCCTGGCAGACCGTCTCCGCCTCGGCCATCCCCTACGACACCGGTTGGAACGTGCCGCACGCACTGGAGGACGAGGAGATCCTGCAACTGATCGAGCGCTTCGCCGAAGCCGCAAGACGGGCCGAACGCGCCGGCTTCGATTTCATCGAACTGCATGCCGCGCATGGCTATCTGATCTTCCAGTTCCTGTCGCCCTTGTCCAACCAGCGCACGGACCGCTGGGGCGGCTCGCTGGAAAACCGCATGCGTCTTGTCGTCGAGATCGCCAAGGCGGTGCGCAAGGCTACGCCAAAGCTGATGCTCGGCGCGCGGCTGTCGGTGATGGATTGGGTCGATGGCGGCTTCGACGTAGCGGACGCGATCGAAGTGGCCAAGGCGCTCAAGGACGAGGGCGTTGCCTATCTCTGCTGCTCGAGCGGCGGCAATTCGCCGTTGCAGAAATTGCCCACCGGCCCTGGCTATCAGGTGCATCTGGCGGAAGCGGTGCGCAAGGGTGCTGATATTCCGACCCGCGCCGTCGGCCTGATCGACGACCCCAGGCAGGCCGAAGCGATCCTCACCGAGGGCCGCGCCGACATGGTGGCGCTGGCGCGAGCCTTCCTGGCTGATCCGCGCTGGGGATGGCGTGCGGCGGCGACATTCAGCGAAACGATCCACCCGGCGCCGCAGCTTGCCCGTTCGGTGACCACGATGCAGCATTGGATGAAGGCGGTGGGCTGAACGGTCCGCGCTCCCGACACGCGCGCCCCTCCTGTCTCCAGACAGCTTGACGGTGCTTCGCTGCTATTCCGTCCGCAAGCGGTTGGCGTGGAGTGGGCGTGGCTGGGCTTGGGAGGAAACCTGTTCAGGGCATTCTTGCCGGTTGCAGCGCTGACCGCAGGTTAGAGCCTTCAAACAGCCTCTGAGACGTTTGGGCGCAGGCTGGCGGCCATGGTTGCAACCAAATTGGCTGCTTTGCGTTGCGGCCATGATGGACAACAAACCTTTTGAAGTGCCGGTCGTCCTCGAACTTGGCCACGTCGGCAAATATCGCCACATCCGCAGCGCCCAGGAGGCAGCGGAGTGCCTGATGACGGTGTGGCCGCTCAATCGCGGCCCGCGCCATCGTGATGCCCTCGACACTTGCCTCAAAGTGCTGGAAGGTTATCGTTCGACAGCAGATGCGCGCCGGGCGCTGATTGAAGCCGCCAAGGAATCGGAAGTGCTGGTGCCCGACGACAGACTGCCCGACGACCGGCTGCATTGAGCAGACGGACCTTTCAACCGGAGGTTTTCTATGGCGAAGCTGACTTACAAGATCGTCGAACATGACGGCGGCTGGGCCTACAAGGTCGGAGCGACCTTTTCCGAGACGTTTCCCACGCATCAGGACGCATTGCGTGCGGCCGAAATCGCCTCGGCCGAGCAGCAGGTCGCCGGAGCGACCGACGGCATCCAGTATGAGGACGCCGAAGGCAAATGGCACGACGAACTGGCCGACGGCCGCGACCGGCCGCAGACAGAAGTCTCAGAGTAATTTATGCGGCTGATGTCGAGCGGCCAGGCAGGACGCCAGCCGCAGCCGTCCAAAGAGAGGACGGGCTAGCGGCCAGCCACGGCCTTTCGGACTAGCTCTTGAAGATGGCCTTCCAGAAAATCGGTATCCGCTTTTCGGAAATCGCGTTCTGGCTATTTGCCGCAATACTGATCGTTGACGTTTTGCCCAGCGTTAGCGTCCGGGCCTGGCGTGTTGTGGGCACATGGGCCTATTGCGCCGGTGTTGCCTTGGGTGTTCAACCCGGAGCCGTCACGGATGCTTCCCGTGGTATAGGGGTCGACAGTTGTCTGGTCGTTGTTGCCGAACAGCCACCAATCACGATTGTTGGAATACCTGTCGTCCAGTGACTGCGCCATCGCCGATGTTGCGAGACCGATCGTCAGAACAGATGCTGCGAGAATTTTTGTAACCATTGAATCACTCCGTATCTTAGCCGCTTTGGTGCGACACTCATAAAACCCGGTAGTCAGCCGAATGGTTCCTTGAAATTGTCGTGAGGCTCAGGTGAGGCCCTGACCAGCAAAGCCCGGCCGGCGATGCGCTCGATGAACGCGGCGGTTCGCTCCGGGACGACGAATTGCTGCATGTGCCCTATTCCCTCGAACGGTTCGAACCTAGATCCTTGACGTCATCGGCTCGCCTTGGCGGCGCGAAGATGACATTGCGGCCACCGTCGCGCCGCGCTATCTCAGACCACTCGCCTTCCCAGGCCACACGCCTTGCCGGAGCCTTCCATGCCTGAAATCGTGACCGCTGCCATGCTCGTCATTGGCGATGAGATTCTGTCCGGCCGAACCAAGGACAAGAACATCGGCCATCTCGCCGACATCATGACGGCGATCGGCATCGACCTGAAGGAAGTGCGTGTCGTCCCTGACGAGGAAGACGAGATCATCGCCGCGGTGAATGCCGTGCGCAGCCGTTACACCTATGTGTTCACCACCGGCGGCATCGGTCCGACGCATGACGACATCACGGCCGATTCCATATCCAAGGCTTTTGGCGTGCCTTGCGAATACGATGTCCGGGCCTATGAGATGCTGGAAGCAAGCTATGCCGCGCGTGGCATCGAATATACGCAGGCCCGCAAGCGCATGGCGCGGATGCCGCGCGGCGCCGATCTCATTGACAATCCGGTGTCGGTCGCACCTGGCTTCCGCATCGGCAACGTCCACGTCATGGCCGGCGTGCCATCGATTTTCCAGGCCATGCTCGACAATGTCGTGCCGACGCTGAAGGCCGGCACGAAGATGCTTTCGGCGACCGTGCCCTGCCCGTTCGGCGAAGGCCTCATCGGCGGGCCGTTGGGTGATATCCAGAAAGCGCATCCCGATACGATCATCGGCTCCTACCCGAAATATGGCGACGGCAAGTTCTGGACCGAACTGGTCGTGCGTGCCCGCAACCAGGAGGCGCTGGACGCCGCCCGCGCCGACGTCGAGGCGATGGTCGCCGGCTTCGCCAGCAATCCCGGCTGATCTGGTCCAGACCGGAACAAAGCACGACGCTGCAACGTTCCCGGCACGAGTTCACCAGCTCGTAAATCGAGGGATTGTCATGCGATTCAAAACCATCGTCGCCATTCTGCAGAACGAGCAGGACGCCGAGCGCGTGCTCGACTGCGCCATTCCGCTCGCCACCCGGTTCCAGAGCCATCTGGTCGGCATCCATGCCGAAACACTTCCCGTGCCGTACACCTCGGCCACAGGCTTTCCGGACACCGAATTCCTGCAGGTTTCGGCAGATATGAACCGGGAACGGGCCGAGAAATTAAAGGCGCTGTTTCTCAGACATATCGAGGATTCCGGTCTTTCCTTCGAGTGGCGAAGCCTGGAGAGCTTTTCGGGTGACAGCGCGCTGACCGGGATTTCGAGCGTGCGGGCCGCCGACCTGATCATAGCGGCGCAGCGCGAAACGGGCGGCGATTCCAGCGCGGACGTGGACACGCTGGTCTACGATGCCGGCCGGCCGGTGCTGGTGGTGCCGCACGAGGGTCCGCTGATCACCACCTTCAAACGCGTCTTGCTCGCCTGGAACGGCAGCAAGGAAGCGGCGCGGGCCGCCTTCGACGCGCTGCCCTTCATCATCGAAGCCGAGAAGACTGACATATTGGTTATCGACCCTCCTGAAACGCTCGACGACAGCCCGGAGGCCGCCGGCGCCGAAATCGCGTCGGCGCTGTCGCGCCACGGCGCCACCGTCAGCGTCTCGGTGCAGCAGTCGGGCGGCAATTCGGTCGATGACATCATCCAGACCAGAATTGCGGAAACCGGCGCCGATCTGCTGGTGCTCGGCGCCTACAGCCACTCATGGCTGCGTCAGCTTCTGTTCGGCGGCGTGACGCGCAGCGTGCTGCGCACTGCGCCGGTGGCGGCCTTCCTGTCGCGGTAGGTCCACAGCGATCGCTGGCCCTTGCCTTTGCCAAGGCCCTTGCTCTTGCCAAGATGGGGGCTTTCCAGCTAATTCCGCGCGCATTCCCCTGTTTTCCTGCGCGCGATCCCCGCGTGCTGTGGAGTGCGCGACATGTCCCTTCCCGAAAAAGCCTTTCCGGTCTCCTGGGACCAATTCCATCGCGACGCCCGGGCGCTCGCCTGGCGGCTTGCCGGCGCCAACAAGGGACAATGGAAAGCGATCGTCTGCATCACGCGAGGCGGGCTGGTCCCCGCGGCGATCATCTCGCGTGAACTCGGCATCCGCGTCATCGAGACGGTTTGCGTCGCCTCCTATCACGACTATACCAGCCAGGGGCAGTTGCAGGTCCTCAAGGAGATCACCCCTGCCCTGCTCGCCGAAGACGGCGCCGGCGTGCTGATCATCGACGACCTGACCGACACCGGCAAGACGGCCGGCATCGTGCGCGCGATGATGCCCAAGGCGCATTTCGCCACCGTCTATGCCAAGCCGAAAGGCCGGCCGCTGGTCGATACTTTCGTCACCGAAGTCAGCCAGGACACCTGGATCTATTTCCCGTGGGACATGGGCTTCACCTACCAGAAGCCGATCGCCGACGACCACGCCGGCTGATTCGCAACTACCTGCCTGTTACAGACCAGCAGCTTGCACCCGCGCATGATTGCTTTCGCAAACAGGTCCGGCAGGGCCGGATATTTAGCGAAATCGACGTCTATTGGCGGAAATCGGCCAGGCGAATGAAATTTTTTACTTTTATTGCCGACAATTAGCCGTAAGATTCGTGAGACGGCAAACGATTCCGGAGGCTGGGGCTAGCTTCTTCGATGTTGACGAGGCCAACGACACACAATCATCTGGCCGAAAGGGTCCGACGGCTCTTCGGCACGGCGCCGTGCCGTCTGCAGGTTGCCGCCCTGCCCTGGCGCGACACGGGCGACGGCGTCGAAATCATGCTGATCACCAGCCGCGATACTGGCCGCTGGGTTTTGCCCAAGGGCTGGCCAGAGGCCAGGGAGCCGCTCTGCGAGGCCGCGGCGCGCGAAGCCGGCGAGGAGGCCGGGCTGCGCGGCCGTGTCTCTCATCTTGAAGCCGGCCGTTACTTCTACGCCAAGGTCCTGGCTTCCGGCGAAGAAGTGCCGTGCGAGGTCCTGGTGTTTCCACTGCATGTCGAAAAAGTCGCGGACCGCTGGAAGGAAAAACACTCACGCACCCGCAAATGGGTCCGTGCGAGCGAAGCGGTGCGCATGGTCAATGAACCCGACCTTTGCCAGATCATCGCCTATTTCTGCGCCGACCCGCACAGCTTCTCCTGACGGGCGGCCACACCGCTCTCTTTGCAAAACGGGACTGGCTTGCAAAGGCTAGACACGCGTTGCCGCGCTTCGACATGAATGCTTTGCTAAGGAATCAAGGGTAGGATTCGGCAGCTCTGGTATTTTTGATCGATGGCGAATCCCGCAAATCCAATTCCAAACGAGTCCGACGACCCACAGCGCGAGCATCGTCCGCGCGTGCTCAAGGGCGGGTCGATCATCACCGGAATTTCGAATTCGGAAGTCGGCTGCACGCTTCGCAATCAACACGAAGGCGGCGCCGAACTGAAGGTACCGCTGGAAGCCCGGGTCCCAGATCGATTCCTTCTCTATGTGCCGCTCGACGGCATTGCCTATCGGTGCGAGGTCCGCTGGCGTCGCAACGACCGTATCGGGGTGCAGTTCACCGGCACCGAGCCAAAGCCCCGGCTGCATTACGGCTGACGCCCGGGCAAGCTTGCGCGCGGAAAATCGTGATCCGCGCCTGCATTCTATCCCCGTTATCCACATATGTGACACACAAGATGTTGGGGTCACAAAAGCTACGCAAACGAATCCTTGACGGCGCAAAACGAGTCGCCTTTTATAGGCCATGCGCTCCTGTTGAGAGTGCGACCGGAAAGTTCTGAGCCCGGTCTTTTTTCCCGGATTATGTGCGTTTTTGCTCGCATTTCCGCCTGTTTACGAGGCCGGCGGAAGCGTTGGGATTGTGGGGCGGTTGGGGACGATAGGGACAATTGTCGGGCTTGAATAAATTGTCTGTTAATACTATATTTAGTGTTTGCAGGTAGGTTCGACGCTAGATAGTGTGAATTTCCCTCGATCGAGGGAATCGGAAAAAATCAGTTTTGAGGGGCCCGTGGGTTCGTCGGCGCGTTGGACAGGTACTTCGCAAGAGTTTGACCAGCAGGGCCGGCGGAGACCGCGAAATGGAGAGCCGGCCGTTTTCGAACGCCCGGCAGACGGCGGACATGCGCGTTTCGCATCGGGGGCAGAAATCCCTAGGGAAAAGCGCTATATATAGACAAAAGGGACCGGACCAATGCGCATCGAGCGTCGTTTCACCAAGCCAGGACAATCTGCCTATGCGGAAATCGAATTCCGCAAGGCGCTTTCGGAGATCAAGAATCCGGATGGTTCGGTGGTGTTCCGCTTGGACAATATCGACGTGCCGGCGCAGTTCTCCCAAGTTGCAGCCGATATCCTTGCGCAGAAATATTTCCGCAAGGCCGGTGTGCCGGCGCGCCTGAAGAAGATCGAAGAGAACGACGTCCCCTCCTTCCTGTGGCGCTCCGTAGCCGATGAGGCGGAACTGGCGAAGCTGCCGGAAGCCGAGCGCTACGGTTCCGAGATCGACGCCCGCCAGGTCTTCGACCGGCTTGCCGGCACCTGGACTTACTGGGGCTGGAAAGGCGGCTACTTCAAGGGGTCGGAGGAAGACGCGCGCGCTTTCCGCGACGAGCTTGCCTACATGCTGGCCACCCAGCGCGTCGCGCCGAACTCGCCGCAATGGTTCAACACCGGCCTGCACTGGGCCTATGGCATCGACGGCCCGAGCCAGGGCCACTTCTATGTCGACCCGTTCACCGGCAAGCTGACCAAGTCGAAATCCTCCTACGAGCATCCGCAGCCGCATGCCTGCTTCATCCAGGGCGTGCAGGACGATCTCGTCAACGAGGGCGGCATCATGGACCTGTGGGTGCGTGAAGCGCGCCTGTTCAAATACGGCTCCGGCACCGGCTCCAACTTCTCGCTGCTGCGCGGCGAAGGCGAAAAACTGTCCGGCGGCGGCCGCTCGTCGGGCCTGATGAGCTTCCTCAAGATCGGCGACCGCGCGGCGGGCGCCATCAAGTCGGGCGGCACGACGCGACGCGCCGCGAAGATGGTCATCGTCGACGCCGACCACCCCGATATCGAGGAATTCATCGACTGGAAGGTCAATGAAGAGCAGAAGGTCGCCTCGCTGGTGACTGGCTCGAAGATAGTCAAGAAGCATCTCGAAGCGATCATGAAGGCCTGCGTCAACTGCGAAGGCAATGGCGACGACTGCTTCGACCCGGCCATCAACACCGCGCTGAAGCGCGAGATCAAGGCGGCCAAGAAGTCCGCCGTGCCGGAGAACTACATCTACCGCGTCATCCAGTTCGCCAAGCAAGGCTATAGCTCGATGTCGTTCAAAACCTACGACACCGATTGGGATTCGGATGCCTACCTCACGGTTTCGGGCCAGAACTCCAACAATTCGGTGTCGCTGAAGGACAATTTCCTACGCGCCGTCGAGGACGATGCCGACTGGCACCTGACCGCCCGCAAGGACGGCAAGGTGCTGAAGACGCTGAAGGCCAGGGATCTCTGGGAAAAGATCGGTTACGCCGCCTGGGCGTCGGCCGATCCGGGCCTGCATTTCAACACGACGATGAACGACTGGCACACCTGCGCTTCGGCCGGTGCGATCCGGGCGTCCAACCCGTGCTCGGAATACATGTTCCTCGACGACACGGCCTGCAATCTCGCCTCGATCAATCTGCTGCCCTACCGCAACGCCGACGGCACGATCGACATCGCAGCCTACGAGCACACGGTGCGGCTGTGGACCATCGTGCTCGAAATCTCGGTGATGATGGCGCAGTTCCCGTCGAAGGAGATCGCCAAGCAGTCCTACGAATACCGCACGCTCGGCCTCGGCTATGCCAATATCGGCGGCCTGCTGATGACATCGGGCATTCCCTACGACTCCGATGAAGGCCGCGCCATCTGCGCCGCACTCACCGCGATCATGACCGGCATGGCCTATGCCACCTCGGCCGAGATGGCCGGCGAACTCGGCGCCTTCGCCGACTACGACCGCAATGCGCAGAACATGCTGCGCGTCATGCGCAACCATCGCCGTGCCGCCTATGGCGAGAAGCAGGGCTACGAGAAGCTCGCCGTCAACCCGGTGCCGCTGGTCGCTTCCGACCTGAAGCAGCAGGACCTTGCGACGCACGCCAAGGCCGCCTGGGACCGCGCCATCGAACTCGGCGAGGAGCATGGCTACCGCAATGCGCAGGCGACCGTCATCGCGCCGACCGGCACGATCGGCCTGGTCATGGATTGCGACACCACCGGCATCGAGCCCGACTTCGCCCTGGTGAAGTTCAAGAAACTCGCCGGCGGCGGCTATTTCAAGATCATCAACCGCGCCGTGCCGGAAGCGCTGCGCACGCTCGGCTATTCCGAAGCCCAGATCGCCGAGATGGAGGCCTATGCGGTCGGCCACGGCAACCTCAACCAGGCGCCGGCCATCAACCCCGGCGCGCTCAAGGCCAAGGGTTTCACCGACGAGAAGATCGCGGCGCTCAACGCAGCCTTGAAGTCGGCCTTCGACATCAAGTTCGTCTTCAACCAGTGGACGCTCGGCGCCGACTGGGTGAAGGAGACGTTCGGCTTCACCGACGAACAGCTCAACGATTTCTCGTTCGAGATCCTGCCGGCGCTCGGCTTCTCCCGGAAAGACATCGAGGCCGCCAACATCCATGTCTGCGGTGCGATGACGCTGGAAGGCGCGCCGTTCCTCAAGGCCGAACACCTCGCCGTGTTCGACTGCGCCAGCCCGTGCGGCAAGATCGGCAAGCGCTCGCTGTCGATCAACAGCCACATCCAGATGATGGCGGCAGCGCAGCCCTTCATCTCCGGCGCGATCTCCAAAACCATCAACATGCCCAACGATGCGACGGTGGAAGACGCCAAGGGCGCCTACATGCTGTCGTGGAAGCTGGCGCTGAAGGCCAACGCGCTCTACCGCGACGGCTCGAAGCTGTCGCAGCCGCTCAACTCCTCACTGCTCGCCGATGGCGAGGACGACGAGGATGAAGCCGTCGAGCAGTTGCTCGCCGCACCTGCGGCGGCACGTGCCGCACAGATCACCGAGCGGATCGTCGAACGCATCATCGAGCGCGTGTCGCGCGAGCAGGAAAAGCTGCCCGGCCGCCGCAAGGGTTACACGCAGAAGGCCAAGATCGGTGGCAACACCATCTTCCTGCGCACCGGCGAATATGACGATGGCCGTCTCGGCGAGATCTTCATCGACATGAACAAGGAAGGCGCGACCTTGCGTGGCCTTCTCAACAACTTCGCCATCGCCATTTCGCTCGGCCTGCAATATGGCGTACCGCTCGACGAATATGTGCACGCCTTCACCTTCACCAAGTTCGAGCCGGCCGGCATGGTGCAGGGCAACGATGCCATCAAGAGCGCGACGTCGATCCTCGACTATGTGTTCCGCGAGCTGGCGATTTCCTATCTCGGCCGCAACGATCTCGCTCATGTCGACCAGTCGGACTTTTCCAACACCGCACTTGGCCGTGGCATCAGCGAAGGCAAGACCGATGCGGTCTCCAAGGGCCTGACCCGTGGCGCCTCGCCGGTGAAGCTGGTGTCGCGCGTCAGCGGCAACGATCCGAAGGGCTTTGCAGCCCCCTCGGGCGCCCCTGCCCGCTCAGTGCCGACCGCCTTCTCCGGCTCCAACGTGCTGGCGCTGAAGCCGGCCAGCGACGAAACGGTCGCCTACAAGCGCGACTATGAGGAGCGGGCGAAGGAACTGGCCGAGGACATCGCCTTCGAGGAAGCAGCGGGCGTTGCTTCCGACGCCACGGCGGGATTATTCACCGACGCGGCGGCCGTTGAGGCGGCCGAAGCCAAGAAACTCGCCAACGACCGCCGCGCCAGGTCCCTGCTCCAGGGCTACACCGGCAATTCCTGCTCCGAGTGCCAGAATTTCACCATGGTGAGGAACGGGACCTGCGAGAAGTGCGATACGTGCGGCTCGACGAGCGGGTGTAGCTGAGGTCTAGTGCCACCTCGGCTTACAGTTCGCGAGATCATTCGCCTGCTGGAGGCCGACGGCTGGTATCTGGTTGCAACCAAGGGCAGCCATCGCCAATATAAGCATGAAGTCAAAGCCGGCCGCGTCACCGTGGCTGGCAAGCCGTCTGAAGAGGTTGCGCCAGGAACACTGAACAGCATCCTAAAGCAGTCAGGTTTGAAGGAGTGATGACATGCGTTACGCAGTGGTGATTGAAAAAGCAGGAAGTAATTTCTCTGCCTATGTGCCGGACCTACCCGGCTGCATCGCGACAGGTGCCACTGTGCCTGAAGTGGAAACCGAGATTCGCGACGCAATACGCTTTCACATCGAAGGTTTGCGAGCCGATGGCCTGAATGTGCCCAAGGGTGTCAGCCTCGCGGAATACATAGAGGCATAAAATTCCTGCAATCGGGATTCTCGGCATCTACCCCGCCGGCAACACCCGCAGCGTCTGCTCGTCAACGGCTCGTCCTGCCCCACGAATAGCAGCTTGCGCCCCGTACCCGCCGGCACCTCGAAATACTGGATCCGTCAGGCATTTCGCCCCAGTCGCCGCACGGTGGCTCCGGGATTTCATCGAGGCTTGCTACCGCTTTCAGCTTTTTCGCATAGGCGGCGTCGCGGCTAAATGTGTAGCGTCTGACGGCGGCAGGCGCGGCGCCCTCGGTGTAAGGCGTCGGATTCAATAACTTGTTTGCATCTGGCCATGCCTTCGGCCTGCCCAGATCAAAGCCTCTCAGCATGCCATCTCAGATGGTCGTCCATGAAACTGGAGATGAAAAGATACGAGTGATCGTATCCATCCTGCATCCGCAGCTTTAGCGGAATACCTGCTTTGGCGCAGGCCGCTTCAAGCAGCCAAGGCCTCAGCCCGTCGTCAAGAAATCCGTCCGACGTTCCCTGATCCACCAAAAATTCGGGGAACCGGTATCCGTCGTCGATGAGCGACGTCGCGTCGCAGGTTCGCCACGAAGGCTCATCCTTGCCCAGATACTTCTCAAAGGCCGGTTTCGACCAGCCGGCGGTGCTTGGCTGGGCGATCGGGGCGAACGCCGAGCAGCTCTTGAAACGCTGCGGATTCTTCAAGGCAATCGTCAGCGCGCCATGCCCGCCCATCGAATGGCCGGAGATAGCCTGGCGCGCCATATCGGCTGGAAATTCAGCCGCGATGAGAGCCGGCAACTCCTCGGTCACATAGGAATACATGCGATAGTTCTTCGCATAAGGTTCTTGCGTCGCATCGAGATAGAAGCCGGCGCCGGAGCCGAACTGCCAGTTGTCTTTTTCATCCGGAATGTCGGCCCCGCGCGGGCTGGTGTCGGGACAAACGACGATCAGGCCAAGCTCGGCGGCCATGCGCCTGTACTCGCCCTTGTCCATTACATTGGCGTGGGTGCACGTCAGGCCTGAGAGATACCACACAACGGGACAAGGCGCCTCCCGCGCCTGCGGAGGTATGAAAACGGCAAAAGTCATGTCGCAACGGCAACTCGTCGACAAATGGGAATAGACGCCCTGCACGCCGCCATGGGCCTTCGTTTGAGAGATGATTTTCATGTGTTCTCCACGTTGCGGGTCGGATGACGGTCGGCCCCACCACTGCCACCCAGCGGCAAGCACTTGCGTCCTGCCATCCTATGGTTCCTGTGTCGACGGATCTCAGCGCGGAAAAAGAACCTCGCCCATTCCGAGCACTGCGTTATCCCCGCCATATTTGCGCGGTGCGCTCCCCAGAAGCGGCCGTTTCAAAATGCCCTCGGCGATCAGATGACGATCGATGATGGCGGCGAAGACGCTCTCGGGCGCGCCACATTCGACGAAGCTCGGCGACATGCGTGCCGGCGCGCGATCGAGAAGGATCGAACCGCGACGCATCAAATAGCCGGGCATCTCACCGGTGCCACCGGCCACCACCAGGGTGCCGGCGATCATGCGGCTGCCGGCGTGGTCGCCGGAGCCTTTCAGCACCGCGATCAGGCCGCGCCGCATGCGGTCCGCCGCGGAGGCGCCCGCCTTGCCCCTGACGATCAACACACCGCCGTTCATGCCAGCCAGTTCCCCGACGAGCGGCGCACCGAGGTGGTCGCCGGCATTGCCTGTTATCTCAAGCCTGCCGCCGCGCATGCCGGAGCCGGCGTATGGACCCGCATTGCCTTGAATCGTGAGCTCCCCACCGCGCATGGCGCGCCCGGCCTGGGCGCCCGCATTGCCAACGAGGCGAACCGACCCACCCCGCATGCCTTGCGCCACAAGGTCAAGGCGCGTGCTTCCGCCTTCGAACACGATGTTTGTCGGATCGCTGCCGGCGACGCGAAAAATGTCGCCCACCTTCGATCCGTGCTTCGACATGCCGATCTGGATTCTTTCGACGTCGCGCCTTTCGATCCCGGCCAGCCGCTCCGGCGTCAGCAGCGACAGGTCAAGGCGCTCCGGCGGCTCGGCAACCAGGGTGAAGGTCAGCGCCTTCATGGCAGCATATCCTTCAGCGAGTAGATGAATTTCCCGAGCTTGCCGCCGTAATTGCCGGCGCTGATCCGAACCGCGCCTCTTTTCGGGCCGAGCTCTATGACAGCCTTGATGCCTGCCTTCATCGCGGCGGCAACTGCATCATTGGTTTCACCATCGATGACGATTTCCAGGACGGCGTTGATGTCGGGAGCGAGCTCACTCGCGACGACGCCGCGCAGCGTTGGCGCGTAGGCTTCGTTGGCCGAAGCGATCATGCCCTTGTATTTGCCACCTATCTTGGAACCCGAACGGGCAATGCCGCCCGGAAACGGCACGATGGCGCCAGGCACCATGCCGATCGCAGCGACCGCGGCCTCGGCAGCGGCCAAAGCGTTGGCGCTGTTTTGCGCCATGACAAAGAAATTGCCGCCACCGACAGCTTCCTTCGTCAGTCCGGTTGTTGCTTCGCACAGGAACTCGCCATCCATGACGGGAATACGCCAGAAATGCCTGTCGCCGATCTTCTTGGAGATTTGCCAGCCGTCGCCGAAATAACGCAGCGCCGAACCGAGCTTGAGCTCGGCGCTGCCCTGCAGCCCGGCAAAGCAGGCGGAACCCGGCGAGGTCAAAACGCACTGGCCGACACGATTGAGCAGTTGCTTCTGCAATTCGTCCGTTCCCATCGCGAAAATCATGACGCGGCAGCCCGGCCGGCCATCCGGTGTGGCCGAGGGCGGCAGGTCGAGATCGATTGCCGCTTCGCAGCCGCAACCGATCACCGAGGTGGCGAAGCCGGACATCGTGATCGCCGCCTGGCGAGCCCATTTCCGGCTCGGCGCGGTGATGACGATGGCGGTTGCGCGCATGCCGAAGGCTTCGGCGAAGGTATCGTCGATCGTCACCCCATTGACGCTCATGTTCGGCATGGCACCTCGCCGAATGGCTGTTCGCGCGCAATCGCGGAATCCGGAAAATTGAACCAGTCCAGCGACAGGCCGTAGAGCTGCTGGTGATAGTCCTCGAGCCGTCGCACCATTGCCTTGTCGACAGGCGGCTTGAGCCTCAATGCCTTGCCCCAGCGGTAATGGATGATTTCCCCGTCTTGCACGACGAGATCGCCATCCTTGAAAACATACGCCGCCCGTCCGAGCATTTTCGCGATACTGCGGTCCCTGCGATAGACAGCGATGTCGGCTGTTGCACCGGCGCCGAGATGGCCTCGATCCGTCAAGCCAAGCAGCTTGGCCGGCGCCGCGCGCGTCATGATGGCGATTTCCTCGAACGTGTATTCGCGGTCGATTGCGGCCAGGGTAGAGAGCGCCAGGGCGGATCGTGAAAGTCCAGCGGTCATTTCGGCGCGCGCTTCCCGGCTCATCAGCAGTTCGAACAGCGCCGGATAAGCCGTAAAAGGTGCACCGTTGGGATGATCGGTGGTGAAGAACACACGCCAGGGATCGTCGATCAGGAGAAAAAGCTCGAGCCCGATCGCCCACTGCATCGTGCCGTAGAAGTCCTTGCCATAGCTGTAGGGCACGATGCCGCCGCCATTGCCGTCACCATCATGAATGACGGTCTTTTTCGGGTGCGCGCTGCCACGCGCCGAAAACTGCCGCATGACGTCGGAGGAGACCGTGACCGTCTGGCCGAACATGACCTGGCCTATATCGATGGTGACTTCCGGCGTCGCGTTGACCAGTTCGGCAAGCCGTGCGGCGGCGGAAGAAAACCCGCGTTTTCCTTCCGTGCCATAGCCATAGAACTGGAGGTGGGCGAGATGCAGCGGCAGCCCATCCGCCGCTGCGATCGTCGCAGCCGCCGTATCCGCCGATCCGGGGCTGCCCAGATTGTTGCAATGGACATGCAGGGGATGCGGCAGGCCAAGACTGTCGACGGCGGCCTGCAGCGTCTTGACGATCTTGCGCGAACTGACGCCATAGGAAGGCACGACATCGTCCAGCGAGAAGGTGCGGACGTTCTCCTTGAAGGCGGCCGCCGCACCGGCGTTGATCACCTTGACCCCAAGTGCTCGCGTTGAAGCGACCGTCCAGGCGACGTAGTCCTCGATCATCGTTCGGGGGGCGTCGTCGCGGATCATCGACAACAGGAAATCGTCATTGCCGAGAATGGCGAGGGTTGCCTTGTCGATGATCGGGATGTCAGCCAGTTCGAGATGCGTGTGAAGCGCCGCTCCCGGCGACATCGCCGGCTCGACCACCGTCGTAAAGCCCATCTTTGCGTAGAGGCAGCCCGTCTGGAACGTCGACCAGCCGGCATTGGAGAGCGGCGTCATTGCTGGCCGCGGCTGATGGGCGGCATGCTGTTCGGGCAAGAGCAGCCGCGCGGTGTTCACATTGCCGCCGCCAATGTGGGAGTGGATGTCGATGGCGCCAGCCATCACGATGCAACCGCTGGCTTCGATGGTCCGGTCGGCCGCCCCTCCCGCCGGCGCCGCAACGATCTTGTCGTCCTTGACCCAGAGGTCGCCCTTGCCGAGACGGCCGTTGACAGGATCGATGATGTCGCCGCCGGCGATTTTCGTCAGCATGGCAGTGGCTCGGCGAAAGCGTGGCTAGCGATCAGGCGGATGATCGTCGCGGCGGAGGGCAATTGCGAGGCCGCTTGCGCCTCGGTCGACCGCAGCGAGCCCGTGCGGCTGGAATAGACAACCGCATCGTGATCGACCCCAGCCTCGCCGATAGCGATGGTGACTGCGGCGCCGGCAACCGGCTCTTGCGTTTTCGTCAACGCAATCAGTGCCATGCGTGCCCTTTTTTTCTGTGGTTGGGCCGTGGTGGCGGAGACCCGCAGATGCAGGTCGGCTTCGCCGGCAGCGATCATGCGCGCCACATCGCAGCGCCAGGGATCGAATTCCGGGAAGCCGCGCGCAAAGCCGGTGCGCAGCGGAAAACCTGTCATCCAGGCCGAGGCGAGCGTGCTACCCCATCCGTTTTCGGTCGCCGGCAAATGAAGGCCGGATGCACGCGATTTGCGATTGAGATCGGCGATCAGTCCTTGCAGCATCTCCAATGCCAGGCCTTCGGCGGCGTGGCCTGAAAACAGGAACACGGGAAAATGCGCGGCCGCCAGAGCTTTGGCGAAATCATTGAAATTCGACACCGGTTGCGACGTACGCTGCCCTTTGTACTGTGCCCTCAGTGCCGCCAGCGTGGCGGCGAGGCCAGCTTGGCCGCAGGAAAGTTGCGTTGCCTCGCGCCCGCCGTTCAGCGGCGGCACAGACATCCCGTTCGGGCCTACCACGAAGAACGCGCGCTGGTTCACGGTCGACAAGTCGGGAACCGTCCCGGCGAGTTCGCCAACAAGACCATGATGGATCCGCGGGAGCTCGCCCACGATCACCACGACATCGGCACGCCGGCGCGTCTCCCCGGGGGCGACGGTCATTGCCCCCTTGTCGGTAAAAAGCGCGGTCTCCCGGGCAAGTGCCGCGCCATCGGCATGGTCGTATGCCGCGCCAGCCCGCTCGGCCAGCGCGATCGCCGCCCTGGTGCCGTCTATATCCGTATCAAAGCTGAAAACCGGGCACCGACTTGACGACAGTAGCGACGCGGCATGCGCAGCCGCGTGCTCAATCAGCGCTTCCCGGTTGCCGATCCAAGCAACCGCCATTCGCTAAACTACTTTCTGGTGCCGGCCCGATCCTAGACGAAACTGGATTGGCCGTGAACCCCACCTTGCAGCGGATCAGCGAATGTTTTCATACGCGTCAACAAATTCCGACCCTGCTTAGTCATATTTGACATAAGCGAAGCGTTGATCGGTCAGCGGAGTGCCCTCCAGTGCCCCGCCTTCCTTGGCCGGCTGCCACTGGACAACATCCTCGATCTTTTTCGCCAACTCGAAATCCTTGTCGGTAATGCCTTTCGCCGCGTGGTTCGTCAGGCGCACCTCGACCCAGGCATAGGAGGCGGTGATATCGGGATGGTGCCACGCCGCCTCGGCGAGATGGCCAACCGTGTTGATGACCATCAGCGTCGATTTCCAGCTGTGGGTCTTGTATTTGCGCCGGATCCAGCCGTTTTCGTAGCGCCATTTTGGCAGCTCCTTCTCAAGCCGCTCGGCGATCTCGGCTTCCGAATAGACCTTTTCCTTGACTGTCTCGTTCATCTCGACCTCCGCGAATTGCTCGGTCTGTCTACACGCCGGAGCCGGCAAACACGTGGATGCATTCTCTTTGGCTTGCCCCATCGACGAAAACAGTTATCATGGTACCGGGCACCTAAACTTCCATGATGCATCCATGATGCACCCATCGGGGGGCAGATGTCGAATTCTGTTACCATACGAGTGCCCGCTCGCCTGCACCTTGGCTTCCTTGATCTCAATGGCGATGCCGGACGGCGGTTCGGCAGCGTCGGGCTTCCATTGAGCGAACCCGAAACCGTCGTCACCCTGTCGCGGTCCGGCGAGACCGTCGTCGAAGGCTCCGAGAGCACCCGAGCCAGCGAGCATCTGTCGACGCTCTGCAGGCATCTCGGCATTCGCGCCCAGCACCATCTGGTGGTCGAGCAGTCGATCCCCAGTCATGCGGGTCTGGGGTCCGGCACGCAGATCGCCCTTGCCGTCGCCTCGGCATTGCGCACTCTCCATAATTTGCCTCTGGATATCGCCGGCGACGCGGGCCTGCTGGAGCGGGGCGGCCGATCCGGCATCGGCATCGCAAGTTTCGAAGATGGCGGGGTCATTGTCGACGCCGGCAAGAACGACCGCGGCGGAACGCCTCCGGTCGTCGCGCGGCTGCCGTTTCCGGAAGAGTGGCGCGTCATCCTCATCCTCGACCATTCCGGGCATGGACTGCATGGCGCTGCCGAGGTCGCGGCGTTTCGTTCGCTGCCGCCGTTCCCAACGGCAGGCAGCGGGGAGATCTGCCGAAGGGTGCTGATGGGCATTATGCCGGCTTTGGTCGAGCGGGACCTTCCGGCATTCGGCGCCGCCGTCACCGCGATACAGATGCTGATCGGCAGCCATTTCGCCCCGGCGCAGGGAGGCGTGTTCACCTCGAAGCGGGTCGAGATGGCGGCCCACCGTCTCAATGAAGCAGGCGCCGTCGGCATCGGCCAGAGTTCCTGGGGGCCGACAGGCTTTGCCTTCGCGCCATCGCATGATTCCGCACTCAAGTTCGTTGACGCGGTTCGGAAGACGACAATTGAGGACGGCCTTGAGATCAAGATCGTCAAGGGCAGGAACTCCGGTGCGAAGATCAGCTCAACCAGGCTGAATCTCGTCGGCAGCTGACGCTCCCGTTTCAGGCAGAAAGGCAAGAAATGGCCCGCAAACACATCCTGCACATGCTGACACCGTTGAAGCAGATGAGCCCCTTCGACGTAAACATGGCGCTCGACGCAGGTTTCGACGCCGTCGTCCCCTATGTCGATGTAAGCCTCGCCGAAGTGACAGGCCTGGTCCAGGACGCGATCTTTTCACGCCCGCCGGATGCGGGTGTCGACACCGGCATCTTCATCGCCGGGAAGGATGCCTCGTTGGCGCTCGACATGTTCGACGCCGCGAAGAAGGCGATGGTGCCGCCTTTCGAGGTTTCGGTGTTTGCCGATCCGGCCGGCTCGTTCACCACGGCCGCGGCGATGGTGGCCAAGGTCGAAAAGGCGCTGGAGAAGAAATTCCAGCGTGCGCTCAGGGATACGAGGGTGGCTGTTTTCGGCGCTACCGGCGTCGTCGGTTTCTGCACCGCCGTCATCGCGGCAGGGGAAGGTGCCCGGGTCACACTTGTCGGCCATGACGGCATCGAGCGGGTCAAGCAGATCGCTGCCGAGATCGAAAGCAGATTCAACATCATCGTCGATGCCGCTGACGGATCGAGCGACGCACGCAAGACAAAGCTGGTCGAGGCAAACGAAATTGTCCTGGCTTGCGCCAAAGCCGGCGTCCAGGTGGTCTCCAAAGCCCAGTTGAAAGGCAATGACCTGCTTATTGCGGCCGACGTCAATGCCGTTCCCCCGGCCGGCATCGAAGGATTGGCCGTCAATGCCAATGGCGATCCACTCGAAGCGGCAAAAGCTGTCGGCATTGGTCCGCTTGCCATCGGCAACGTCAAATATAAGGTCGAATTCGGTCTCTTCAAAAGGATGATCGAATCCGAAAAAACGATCACGCTCGATTTTCAGGAAGCGTTTTCCCTTGCACGCGAGATTGCCAAGTAACGCCGGATCTCTCTTGATCGCGGCAATTTCAGGCCGGGCGCTGGCCGCCGCCGCGCGCCGCGCCGGCTATCGTCCGCTGGTCGCCGATTTCTTTTGCGATACGGACACCGTCGCGCTCGCAGGACGCGCGACGATGCTGCCGGGCGACCTGCAGAGGGGCATCGAGGGCGAGCGCATCGTCGACACGCTTCGGCGATTGGCTGGCGACGACCTGCCGGTCGCCATTATCCTGGGCTCAGGGTTTGAGCGGATGCCCGAGACCGTGGACGAGATCGCGCGACACTTTCCGCTCGCTGGCAATGGCGGCGCCGCGATCCGCAGGATCAAGGATCCGCAGTTGCTGGCCGATGATTGCGCCGAACTTGGCATCCCGCATCCGCAATTGCGATGGGACCAGCCGCCTGATCCGGAGAACTGGGTGGTCAAGACCGCGGGCGGCGCCGGCGGCGGGCACGTCAGACGAGCAGCCGGAGAAAGCCCGACCGCCGGCCGCTATTTCCAGCGCTTCGTTGCCGGACGCAGCATTTCGGCCCTGTTCGTCGGCAACGGGCAAACCGCGCACGTCGTGGGCTTCAGCCGACAATGGACGTCCCCCTCCCCAACAGCGCCCTATCGCTACGGCGGCGCCGTGCGGTTGAGACGCTTCGCTCGCAAACAGGCGGCGGTGATCGGCGGTTGGCTCTCAAGTCTGACGCGGCGCGCCGGCCTGGTTGGATTGTGCAGCGCCGATCTTATCCGCGGGCCGGACGGCTACAAGTTCATCGAGATCAATCCGAGGCCAGGCGCCACCCTCGACATTTTCGACGATGTCGACGCGCCATTGATCGAAGCGCATCTGCGCGCCGCGACGGGTCAGGTCTTCCGCTTGCCGCGCTTCGTCGATTCGATGGCGTCGATGGTGACTTACGCCGCGACGCCAATCACTCACTTTCCGTCGATCGCCTGGCCTGAATGGACAGCGGACCAGCAGTCGGCTGGCACCCGTCTGATTGCCGGCGACCCTGTCTGCACGGTCTTCGCGCGCGGGCCGAGCGCCCAATCGACCAAGCGACTCATCAAGGGACAAGCCAGTCAATTGCAACTCCAATGGGAAGGAGACCGGACATGAAAAACGGTTCGGCATTCCTGAACGACAATGCACAGCGCATCGTTGACGGCATGATCGGCGACGCCGAACGCCTGCGCATCGTCGTTTCCAGGGGGCCATTGGGCGAGCGCCTGATCGATGCCGGTGCCAAGACCGTAGGCAGCGTCGAAGCCGGGCTGCGCATGGCCGAGGCCGCGATGGGCGGTCTCGGCAGCGTTTCGGTGTTCATGGATCGTGCGTCACAGCAATGGCCGTTCACCGTCGAAGCGCGATCTTCGCAACCGGTGCTAGCCTGCCTGGGCAGCCAATATGCGGGCTGGAACCTGTCTGGCCAGGACTATTTCGCCATGGGATCTGGACCGGCGCGCGCCCTCGCCCGGGTCGAGCCGCTGTTCGAAACACTTTCCTATCGCGACATCGCATCGTCCGCAGTGCTTATCCTTGAGACGGCCGAACCGCCTCCCCGCGCGATCGTTGAGAAAGTGGGCAAGGCAACTGGACTGGCGGCGGAAAAGCTCACCTTCCTCTATGCGCCGACACAAAGTCTTGCCGGCGGCGTGCAGATCGTTGCGCGCGCGCTCGAGGTTGCCCTGCACAAGATCAACGATCTCAAATTCCCGCTGGAGAACGTTGTCGATGGCATCGGAACGGCTCCGATCCCCGCCCCCCATCCGGATTTCCTGACCGCTATGGGCCGAACCAACGATGCCATCATCTATGGCGGCAGCGTGCAGCTCTTCGTGAAAGGATCGGCGAAAGAAGCTGGCAAACTCGCGGAAAAACTCCCAAGCAACGCCTCACGGGACTATGGCCAACCCTTCGCCGAGATCTTCACGCGGTTCAAGGGCGATTTCTATGCCATCGACCCGCTGCTGTTCAGCCCGGCCGAAGTGATCGTGACAGCGATCGAAACCGGCGATACGTTTCGCGCCGGTCGGCGTGATCTGAAAATGCTCGAACGGAGTCTCGGCTAAGAGGATGGCGGTGCAAAGGGATTCGTCCGTCATTCGCCTGCCCGACGACTGCATTTCGTGCAGCCCTGCCGCGGACGCGGCCATGGGGGCGCGGAATCGCTCGCGCCTCCGTTCCCGTACCCGAGGCGCCACATGATCCCTCGCATCCTGATCGTCAGCGACAAGGTGGACACCGGCTCCAACGGCCTGGCGGCAGGGCTTGGTCGGCGGGGCGCCGCCGTTGCAGCCGTGCCGCTGGCAGCGATCGCATTCGACACCAGCAGCCCGAGCGGACTTTCGATCCCCGGCTTCGGCGGCACGCTGCCCGACGCCGTGCTCGTCCGTTCGATCGCCGCCGGATCGTTCGAAGCGATTACCCGGCGCCTCGGCATGCTGCACGCGTTAAGCAGACTGTCGGTTCCCGTGTGGAATTCCGCGCAGGCGATCGAGCGCTGCGTCGACAAGTCGATGACGACATTCCTCTTGAAAAATGCCGGCCTGCCTACGCCACGCACCTTTGCCGTGGAAGGCCTTGCCGTCGCCGAGGAGATCGCGGCGCAAGAACTTCCGCGGGGGCCGCTGGTGCTGAAACCCTTGTTCGGCGCGCAGGGCCGCGGGATAAAGCTGATCCGCACGCTCTCGGACCTGCCGGCTGCAGAAGAGGTGAACAGCGTCTACTACCTTCAGCGATATGTGTCGCGTGCCGGTCCGCCTTTCCGGGATTTTCGCGTCTTTGTCTGCGCCGGCGAGACCGTGGCGATGATGAGCCGCATCAGCGACGACTGGATCACGAACGTCAACCGGGGCGGCGTGCCGGAACAGGTTTCCGAATATGGCAAGGCGGAACTGGCCTCGCTGGCTGTCGCCGCGTCAGCCGCGGTCGGCGCGGATTTTGCCGGCGTGGACATCGTGCGGGCTGACGACGGCAATCTGTTCATACTCGAAGTGAACAGCATGCCCGCCTGGTCGGGATTGCAATCGGTGGTCGCCGTGAACATCGCCGAGGCAATCGCCGATGCCTTGCTGAAACTCCTGGCCGACCGCGCCGAAGCGGCCGCCGCGCCGCGGCCCTATCGTTTTGCCGCGCCTGCGAATTCGTGAGAGCCGGTAGGGTGGCGCTTTCGCGTGAATACCTCCGGGCCAGCTACAAGGATGCCTGCAGGATGGAGATCGAAGCCCTCAAACCGGGCAACGTCCATCTGTTCGCCGACGGACACGGAATGTCCGCCGCCCAGTTCATGACAAGTGCGGAGGTTTCCTCCGGGCCGCTGACCGATCCTCGTCTGCCGGTCGGACAGCGCATGCTGGAGGCGGTGCGCGCGACACGACTGGCGGTCGAAACCAATACCAATCTCGGAATCATCCTTCTCACAGGACCTCTGATATGCGCCGCCGAAATGGGTGGTGACAGACTGCGAGACAATCTCGACTCGCTGCTTCGGGCTTTGAGCGTGCAGGATACCAAGGCGGTATTCGAGGCGATCGTCACGGCCGCGCCAGGCGGCCTCGGAGAAGCCGCCAACGATGTGCGGCAGGAGCCGAAGGTCCATTTGCTGGACGCGATGCGGGAGGCCGCCGACCGCGACATGATCGCCCGCCAGTACGGCAACTGTTTCGGCGACGTGTTCGGGGTCGGGCTCGCCGCGCTGGATGGAGCGTTGGCACGCGAAGAAACCGGCATGTGGCCGACGGTGTTCGTTTACATGGCGTTTCTCGCCGGCTTCCCCGACAGCCATGTGATGCGCAAGCACGGCGTTGACGTCGCAAATCAAGCGCGGCAGGAAGCCGTTGCCGTCCAGGCGGCGCTCCATGCCGAGGGCGACGAGCCGTCGCGCATTCGCCTGCTCATGGAGTTCGACCGCCGGCTGAAGGCCGACAACATCAATCCCGGCACCTCGGCCGACCTCACCGTGGCTACTCTTTTAGTCCACACCCTCGCCCTCACCTTGCATAATCGCGGCGTTGGTGCTTGACTTCCAAAAGCGGAAGCTGTGCTTCCGCGGCTATCTAGCCAACCGGTCCGGGCAAATCCGGACGCTGCCAACAAGGATAGCTGTCCATCGAGCGCCTGCTCGGTTGCAGCGTCCGTGGACATCATAATTGTGTCTTGGAGGAAATTGGCATGGCAAAAATATCAAAGGTTATGGTCGGTGAATCGCTGGTGGGAGACGGCAACGAGGTCGCGCATGTCGACCTGCTCATCGGCCCGCGGGGGAGCGCGGTCGAAACGGCATTCTGCAACGCGCTTACCAACAACAAGGACGGCTTTACTTCGCTTTTGGCGGTGATCGCGCCCAATCTTCAATGCAAACCCAACACCGTGATGTTCAACAAGGTCACGATCAAGGGCGCCAAGCAGGCGGTCCAGATGTTCGGCCCGGCGCAGCACGCCGTGGCAAAGGCCGTGCAGGACAGCGTTGCGGACGGGACCATTCCGGCCAACGAAGCGGACGACGTGTTCATCTGCGTCGGGGTGTTCATCCATTGGGACGCGGCGGACGACGCCAAGATCCAGAAATACAATTACGAGGCGACAAAGGAAGCTATCCAGCGCGCCGTTGCAGGAACCCCGACCGCCGCCGAAGCAACGGCCCAGCGCGACAAGGTCAAGCATCCGTTCGCAGCCTAGACAAGAGACAGCCCCGCACAGGAAAAACCCTCTTCTGAGACGGATGGTCTGTTGCGCCGGCTGAAAAAAGTTCTGGGCTTTTGAAACGTCACCTCCCGAAGGGCGCACGTCCTTCGGGAGTCGACGAGCAACGATGATCAGGCGCCGAGTGACGCGAGGCGGCCGGGTGTGAGCGTAGCGTTGTGCAATGAGGTTGCAACCAGCGCCGCGGCGACACCCATCGCGGACAAGGCGCTGATGTCGGCCTCATCTCGGATGCCGCCGGCCGCGATGACGGCGCGATTTCCGGCCTTGGCCTTGACCTCCTGCAGCAGCCCGAAGTCAGGGCCGGCGGCCGCACCGACCTTGGCCAGCGTCATGACAATCACCTTTTGCGGCCAAAGCTCGGGCTCTTCGAGAAGAGAACGCGGTCCGCAAAAACTATCGCCGATGAAATCAAGGGACAGGATGAGATCGGGATGATCGCAAAAACGCCGCAGCAACATGTCGTCCCGCTGCGATTCAGAGCCCAGAACAGGAGACAGCGAGCGTTCGGCAAGCGCCGCCAAAAGGGTCTTTTCGTCGGCCACGCCGGCATCGACCCAAAGTTCCGGCGGCTCCGCCATCGTCCTCAGCCGGGCGAGTGCGTCGCTGTTTGGCGCTCCGCCTTCGATAGCGTCCAGATCTGCGATGTAGAAGGTCGAAAAAGGATAAAGCCCACGCAGTCCTTCAGCGACCGCGACGACATCAGGACTTCGGCTGAGCGGCGTAACGATCGGCCTGTAGCGATCGCGTTTTCCCTGCTGGGCGCGAACCACCACGCCGTCCTTCAGGTCGAGAACCGGAATGATACGCAACGCTTTTCTCACCGACCAATTGCCCCCGTCATGAAAGCTTGAAGCGTGGAAAAAAGAAAGGGCATCATTGCCGGTTTCGACATTGGCGGCGCGCATCTGAAGGTGACCCGCGCACAAGACGGTCGCATCGTCGAGGCGGTAACGATCGCAACGCCGCTCTGGCAAGGGCTGCACAAGCTGGCTTCAGCCCTCGACGAAACGGCCCCGATCTACGCGGGTGCGGATTTCAACGCATTCACAATGACAGGCGAACTGTCGGATATCTTTCCGTCCCGCGATGTCGGCGTAGCGGCTCTGCTGGGTCAGATTTCCACCCATTTCCCCACCGACAAAAAGCTGGTCTATGCCGGACCATCCGGTTTCGTCGGGGTCGAGCGGGCAGCGCAGCTGGCCGCCGATGTGGCTTCTGCCAATTGGCACGCGACAGCCTTGTTGGTGGCAAAACTCGCCGGCGATGCCCTGTTCGTCGACATGGGCTCCACCACCACCGATATCATTGCCATCGAGAACGGCGCCGTGGCCAATGACGGCTACACCGATGCCGGACGGCTTCTAAGCGGCGAATTGGTCTATACCGGCTTTACCAGGACATTCCTGTTCGGCGTAGCCTCGTCGGCTCCCATCCATGGCAGGCTAACGCCGCTGATGAACGAGTATTTCGCCTCGATCGCGGACGCGCATCGCATCCTGGGCGTGCTCGACGAGGACGACGACAGGCACCCTCCCGCCGACGGCAAGGAAAAGACCGTGGACGGCTCGATCGCGCGGCTGGCGCGCATGGTGGGGCGCGACGCCACTGACCTGACCCCGCCGGAATGGGGTGAAGTCGCGCGCTGGTTCAGCGAGCAGCAACTGCGCAAAGTGCACGATGCAGCGTCTCTGGTTGCCGGGACCTTGCCGCGGGATGTCCCGATCGTCGGGGCCGGAATCGGTCGCTGGCAGATCAGGCGACTGGCCGAACGCATGGAACGCAGCTACGTCGATTTCGCCGACATCATCCCCGCCGATGACACCGTTCGCGGGCAAGCGAGCAGCGCGGCCCCCGCGTCCGCGGTAGCGCTTTTGGCGGGATATCCGTTGTAAGCAGGGTGCGGCGCTCGGCCTAACCCCGCGCGTCCTCGCTACCGGAACCTTTGGCGGTCAAGTGATCGCTGACACGCTGCATCAGCCAGCCCCAGGCTTCCTTTTCGCCCTCGCCTGCGGTCTTTTCGATGGCAATCGAAAGGTAGGCGATTTCCGCCTCGATCTTGTCGCGCGGCAGCATGCCGAGCCGGCTAACCAGGATGGCCAGCTCAAGCACCGCCGCCTTAGCTCGGTTGAGGCCGGTGAACGGCGCGAGCGCTTCCTCCTGCACCACGCGGCAGAAATGGCGGGGGCGCACGCCATTGTCATCGACCGCCTGGACTTGGAGGCCCGAATACGCCAGCGCCGCCTCGAGCCTCGGCACCGGAAACCCGTCAACCGGAACGGTTGGCCAATGCTTGCGGCCTGTCAGGCAGCCGGCAAAGACACGCACGTCGTCGGTATAATTGGCGATGGCGAATGGCACTTCGGCGAGATTGTCGAGCGTGACCGACGGCCGGAACGGTGCAATCACCCAGCCGTCATTCTCGGCAATGATGCCTATCGGCGCGATGTGGACGTTGCCTGCCTTGTTGACCGTCGTGATGATCGATTCGCGAATGTAGGGCATGGTCTAGCGCTCTTTCCTTGCGCGGAGCGTCTTGCCCGGCTCGGCAAGACGGGTACGGTCGGTTTCAGGAGCCGGCGCGGCAACGCCCCATGCGAGCGGTTCGTCCTGCACATAACGCTTGCCGAGGCGCCACGCGATCTCCGCTTTCATCAGTTCCGCGCCGAGGTAAAAAGCGTGTGCGCCATCGGCGTTGACGTCCAGCCCGGCAAAAAGTTCGAACGCATCCGTGGCAACCGCATGCCCTTTGCTATTGAAAACATGGATGCCGTCCTCCGCTACCGCGATCCGGAAGTTGGCGTCGCGCACCTGGGCCGCCAATGCCTCGATATCGTCGGCTGAGGCTGTGAAAGGCTTGCGATCGTGGACCTGCAACAGGCCTGGGTGATAGCCGCGCGGCAACGCGCCGTCCGTGCAAGCAGCCAACATGATGCGGCGGGCGATATCGTGCTCCTCGATCGTCCGCACCGTGTGTGGGCTGACATGCACCGCCAGCACGTTTCGGATTCGGAGTTCCGAGCAGAGTCCCGCTAGAACGGCCGTAACACCGGAACTGTCCGCGTCGGTCAATTCGGTGAGATTGCCGGTACCCATCAGCAATTCGGCGTCCGGCCAGCGGCGCCGCGCCTCGATGAAGCGCCCGAGTGAAACGGCGAAGCCGAAATGGATCGGGTCGAGCACGGGATCGGCAATGAAGGCAACGCCGGCCTTTTGAGCGGCTTCGATGGCCCGGCCGAGCGAATCCAGATCGCCGGGCGTGGACGGTATCAACACTGCCGTAGCCCTATGGTCGAAGATCAACGGCAGCGTGTTCTCATCGAGGCTGAGAAGATAGTCCGCGCCGGCGCGTGCCCCGATCGTCAGTTCGTCCACGCTGGCCGAATCGACGCTGACCATGAATCCCCGTGCCTTGAGCGCTCGCACAGCCTCCGGCAGCAATGGAAACGGCGTCTCCGGCAGGCAGCCCAGATCGATGACATCGGCGCCGGCCGCGGCCAACATCGAGGCCCTCGCCATCAGCGCCTCGACCGACAGCATCGGCGCATCGACGATCTCGGCGAAGATGCGCATATCGTGACGCGTCAGATCCGGCGGTTTGCCCGCCCGGCCAAGGAAGGCCGGCAGGTCAGCGATCTCGTCGGGGCCGCGCACAAAGGGCACGCCGAAATGCTCCGACAGGTGCTCGATGTTGCCCCGATAGCGTCCGGGCAGGATGACGCGGCCGACGTCTCCTGTCAGAGTGAGCCGACGCTTCACAATGTCCTCGCTCATCAGCGCGGCGACCTTGACGCCGACGTCGACGATTTCCCACGCGAATGCGGTTCTGCCCAGCCCGGCCAGCAGCCGTTCCAGCCGCGCCTTGGCCAGATGGCCGGTAAGAAAAACCAGCCGCTCAGCCATCGCTTGCGAGTTCGGCCCGGCGCCGTGTGAGCGAGGCTTCGAGATCAGCGAGCGATTCGACCACCTGGGTCCGCTCGAAACTCTTCAACTGCTTGGTATTTTCCAGGTCGATCCTGCGCGGATAGACCTTGACCAGCCCGTGCGGTGCCTGGGTCTCGAGTTCCGGCGCGGTGTCGCAAGCAAAGACGATGGCTGGCACACGGCACTTTCCGGCTTGGGCAAAGACATTGGTGGCGAGCGTATCGGAAATGCCATGCACGCATTTGGCGACCGTGTTGGACGTGGCCGGCGCCACCACGACCGTGTGATAGACACCGTGGTAGAATTCGCCGACAGGGATCGCACTCGCGGTCTTGTCGTGCAGCACGCGCGTCGTCTCCGGGAAATCAAGTTTAAGCTTGTACATGCGCAACACTTCGTTGGCAGCCTTCGACACGAAGACATCGCAATGTTCGAGTTGGCGAACAAGTGCGAAGCTCTCCGTAAAAAAATGCCCGGAACCCGTCAAAACCCATGCCCAGCGCGGCACATGCAGCTTCACCATCGGCTATCCCGCCTTCTTTGCCGACGACCCTGTTGAAGCCACGATCCTGGTGCCGGGCAGCTTGCCCAACGCGAGCATCGCGCCGGCCCCGGCAGCATCCTTCGGACCGGCGAGATGGAAATCGACGCCGTCGGGCAGCATGGCGGCAAAGCCCGGGTCGACAATGCCTCGGGTCCTCAGGCTGTCAGCGGTATCGCCATCGAAGAATGCACCGGTCTGCTTGATAAGCAACAGCGCGTTTGCGCCAAGCTTGCCGGCAAGCCAGGCGGCCAGAGAATCGGAGGTAATGTCCCACGAGGCCGGAACATCCAGCGCCGGCAGTGCCAGTGACGACGGCAGCCACACCGGAACCTTGCCCGCCTCCAACGCTCGCCCGATCTCGTCCAGCGACCGTGCCGGCGTCAGTCTTTCGTCCCGGTCGAGGATGACATGGCCGAACTGCTCCATGGCCAGGATCGCCATGGCATGAGCGGCGGCGTCGGAAAAATCCATGCGTGTCTGCGTCTCGCGCACATGGTCGGCAAAGAGGCCGCCGCCGGGCACGATGACGATCGGCAGCCTGGAACCCGCCAGCGCTGCGATCCAGCTCTTCATCTCCGCCGCATGGGCCGTGCTGCCGCCAAGCTTGACGATGGCCCGTCGGAGCATTTCGGGGCGTTCCTGGCGCGGCCGGAAAACAACGCTCCGGTCTTTTCGGCCGGCAGTGCCGGAGGCAGCGCCGCGTCCCGCCGATTGGCGCTTGCGTTCGATCTCGACGCCGACACCGCCAGGGCCGAGCTCGAGCTTCTCCACCCTTACCGTGACACGCACGACACGCTGGTTCTCCAGGACGTGCGCTGCCACCTGCTCGGCCAAAGCCTCGCTGAGCTGGATATGTCCCCGCGCGACGATGGTGCGAATGCCGTCCATGATGATGTCATAAGAGAACACATGGCGCATGTCCTCGGGATGGTCGGTGATTTGCAGCACGTCGGCGGCCACATCAAAGCGCACTTTTTGAGTATGGCCATGCTCGAAGCTGTAGGCACCGATCTGGACCGGCAGAACAAAATCCCGCACAAAAATCCTGTCCGTGCCCAATGTCGGGTCGGTGTCCGGCGAATAGCCTCTCGCCGCCAACAGGCGATAGTCGATACTCGATTGACCGCCGGTCCCGGATTCCGCCGGGATCAACTCGCGAATCTGCGAGACCGCCTCGGCGCTGATCGAACTCGTGCGACCGGAATGGCCACACAGCGCCCCCCGAAAGCCGAGAAAATCGGGAGCGAAAGGCAATAGGCGCGGAATATCCGGAGCTTCCAGCGATCCACTCAGGCCGACCATCAGACCGAGCGATTTCGTTCGGTCTACGAATCCCGGAATACGCTCCGGCGGCAGATGATCGAGCAGCCGGCCCTTCCCCTTTTGCGCGGTATCGACCATCACGCCATGGAAGCGATGCCTGGCGAATATCGGCAGAAGTTCGAAGTCCGGCGCCAGATCGGCAAACAGCACGGCAATCAGCTTCGTTCGTGCGGCGAGCGGTTCGAGCGCCTGTGCGCAGGCAGAGATATTCGCCGAAGGAAAAAATCCGATCTTCACATAGTCGACGCCGGTCGCCGCGATCTCTTCGGCCTTGATGCGGATCGTTTCGGGCTCCATCGGCAGGTCGCCGCAGACCGCGCTGACCGGAGCCCGACCAGCGATGAACGAAATCGTTCGGCGCATGGTTTCCGTGGACACCGCGCCCAGAGCTCCCGCCTTCGGGTCCTTCAGGTCGACGATGTCGACACCTCCAGAAAGAGCGATCTCCGCCTCTTCGATGCCGGTGACGCTTGCCAGCATTCTGGTCATTTGAACACTTTCTCCAGTTTGGAGGACAAGACGTTTTTATAGAGGCAGTCGATCCCCCTGCGCCACGTCTCGCCGGTGCTGCCATGCGAATCGACGCCGGCGACCTTCCGCACCGTTCTGGCAGGCGCGAAAAGTCTTCCGATAGGGTTTGATAAATTTTGCGGGTCGGCTAAGTTGATCATGGGCACCTTGACTTGGCGCGGGTCCGGCAACCGTCGAACCTTTGCGCAAGAATGGGTAATTACTATCGATGACGAGCGCGGTGCCAGGCACTCTCGCTGCCTTTTTGTGCTTTTTTTCCCTGACCGTCAACGTTTCCGACGCGACAGGCCAGGAAACGGTGGCGAAGCCGGAAAAAAAGACAACCGAAATCAAGATAGGCTATTTGCGGGCCTACGCACCGCAATTGACGCTTTCCATGCTCGACCTGCCGCCACGTGACGAAGGTGTCGCCGGCGCCGAGGTGGCGATCGGCGACAACAATACGACCGGAAAGTTCACCAACCAGAAATTCAGCCTCGACGTGACCGAGATCAAGCCCGACGGCGACGCGGTTCAGGCATTCGAAGGCATGATCGCCAAGGGCGACCGCTATGTGGTCGCCGATCTTTCAGCCAAACAATTGCTGTCGATCGCCGACATCGCCCGCGACAAAGGCGTGCTGATCTTCAACGTCGGCGCCACCGACGACAGCCTTCGCGAGGAGGACTGCCGCGTCAACGTTTTCCATGTCGCGCCGACGCGCAGCATGCTGGCCGATGCGCTGGCGCAGTATCTCATGGTGAAGAAGTGGCCGAATTGGGTGCTGCTCTATGGGTCGCATGAGCAGGATCGTCTCTACGCCGATGCGTTGCGCCGCGCGGCAACCCGCTTCGGCGGCCAGATCGTCGCCGAGAAGGAATTCAAGGATACCGGCACAGCCAGGCGCACCGACACCGGCGCCACGCAGATACAGCAGCAGATTTCCGTGTTCACGCAAGATCTCCCGGAGCATGACGTGGTGCTTGTCGCCGACGAAAGCGAGGTTTTCGGGACCTACGTGCCCTATCGCACCTGGACGCCGCGGCTGGTCGCCGGCACGGCCGGTCTGGTTGCATCGTCGTGGCATCCCGCCAGCGAACAATGGGGCGGTATCCAGATGCAGAGCCGCTTCTTGAAGACGGCGAGCCGGCGGATGCTTTCAAAGGACATGTCGGCCTGGACGGCGGTGCGTGCCGTCGGCGAGGCCACCACGCGCACCAAGGGCGACGATGCGAAAAAGATCAGCGACTACATGCGCTCGGACGACTTTTCGGTTGCTGCTTTCAAGGGGCAGAAGCTGACCTTCCGCAAATGGAACCTCCAGCTTCGCCAGCCGATCTTGCTTGGCGATACCAAGTCCGTCGTCTCGACATCGCCACAAGAGGGCTATCTTCACCAAGTCTCCGAACTCGACACGCTCGGTGTCGATCAGCCGGAAACGAAATGCGCTCTCAAGTAGAGTCAATCGGGAGGAATTTGCGTGCAGAAACGAGCTTGCGCATTCGCCATTCTCGCGGCCGGCCTGACGGCCAGTCCGGCATCGGCCTATACGGCCTACGTTTCCAACGAGAAGGACAACACGATGACCGTCGTCGACACGGCGACGATGCAGGTGGTGAAGACAGTTGAAGTCGGCCAGAGACCGCGCGGCATCACCATCTCGCATGACGGCAAGTTCGTCTACCTATGCGCCAGCGATGACGATACGGTCCAGATCATCGATACCGCGACGCTTGAAATCGTCGGTACGCTGCCATCCGGCCCCGATCCCGAATTGTTCGTGCTCTCGCCGGACGGCAAGACGCTTTATGTCGCCAATGAGGACGATAATCTCGTCACCGCCATCGACGTCGAAAGCAAGCAGGTCCTGGCCGAGATTCCGGTCGGTGTGGAACCGGAAGGCATGGGTGTCAGCCCCGATGGCAAGACCATGGTCAACACCTCGGAAACCACCAGCATGGCGCATTTCATCGACACCAGCACGCATGAGGTGACCGACAACGTGCTGGTCGACACGCGCCCGCGCTTCGCCGACTTCAAGCCCGACGGCTCGCAGGTCTGGGTCAGCGCCGAGGTCGGTGGCACTGTCAGCGTCATCGACAACGCCAAACGCGAAGTGGTGAAGAAGATCCAGTTCGCGATTCAGGGACTGCGGGCCGAAACCATCCAGCCGGTAGGCATCGCCATCACCGCCGATGGTAAGAAAGCCTATGTCGCGCTCGGCCCGGCGAACCATGTCGCGGTGATCAATACCGACACCTACGAGGTGGAGAAATACATCCTCGTCGGCCAGCGTGTCTGGCATCTGGCCTTCACGCCCGACCAGAAAACGCTGATCACCACGAATGGCAATTCCAACGATATCACCTTCATCGACACGGCCACCGACGAGCCGGTCCAATCGCTCACCGTGGGCCAGCAGCCCTGGGGTGTGGTCATTTCGCCCAAATAGCAGACATTGATCATCGGGAGGCTCAAGACATCAAACTTTTCCGCAGGTTTTTCTTCGCCGCGCTCGCCGGATTCGTCCTTGCTCCGATCGGAGCAAGCGCCGACGACGCAACACCAAAACCGTCGCGTGCCAGCAAGAACCTGCCGGAACTGATTATTGGTTCGGCCGATTCCACTTACGCCGTCAATCAGAAGGATTTCGAGCTGATCGCCGGCCAGGGCTATCGCTGGAAGATCACCTCCAAGGGCGGTTTCGAATACAAGTTCGTCACCGACCTCTTCCGCAATGTCTGGATGGACCAGATCGTCATCAACGATTTGGAAGTGCATATGGACGGCGGACCAGCCTGGCTGGAATTCGACGACGCGGGGACGATCCAGGTGCAGTTCCATACCGTTCGCCCGGGCGAATATACCTGGTCGGTTCCCGACCTTGCCGACAAGGGACTGAAGGGCAAGATTACGATCAAGTGAGACAAAAGGCGATCAAGGCGCCAGATAGCCAACGCGTCCTGAAGGAGCGGCCCGGCATGCAGCATATGAGGACAAGCGGTCCGGGAGAAGAGGTGGCGGCGCTCGATGTCGGTGCCGTCAGCCATTCCTATGGCCAGAAGCGGGCGCTCAACGACGTCTCCTTCTCGATCGCGCCGGCGACTTTCACCGTTCTGCTCGGCCTCAACGGGGCCGGCAAGACAACGCTGTTCTCACTGATAAGCCACCTCTACGACACGCGTCACGGATCGATCCGCATCTTCGGCCATGACATTCGCCGCGCATCCGGCGAAGCACTCAGACGCGTCGGCATCGTGTTCCAGGCACGCACGCTCGACCTCGACCTCAGCGTCTACCAGAATCTCTCATACCACGCCTCGCTGCATGGCATTGGCGGACGCGACGCTCGCCAGCGCATTGCCGCGCTGCTTGAAACGGTCGACATGCAGGGCCGCCAGCATGACAAGGCACGCAGCCTCTCCGGGGGTCAGATGCGGCGCATCGAAATCGCCCGGGCGCTGTTGCACCGCCCTTCCCTGCTCCTGCTTGACGAGGCGACCGTAGGCCTCGACATCGAGTCTCGCGCGGGCATCCTCGCCACCATCCGCAAGCTCGTCCAAGCCGAGGGCATCGGCGTGCTCTGGGCCACGCATCTGATCGACGAAGTCGAAGACGCCGACCATGTCGTCATACTGCGGCGGGGTGATCTGGTCGCGAGCGGCAAGGTGTCGGATGTGACCCGTGCGAACGGTGGAAATTCGATTCGCGAAACCTTTTCGAAGCTCAGCCGCGTCGATACGGCGGGCATGGTGGAGACGTCGCCATGAGCGCTCCTGCGATGCCTGGAAAGGTCGCCAGCATCATGCCAGTGCGGTCTGAGCCATTCGGCCTGCGCCACTATCTCATTTGCCTGAAAGGCGTCGTCCTGCGCGAGTGCCTGCGCTTCCTGCACCAGCGCGAACGCTTCATTTCCTCGCTGGTCCGGCCGCTTGTCTGGCTGTTCATCTTCGCCGCCGGCTTTCGCCAGGTGCTCGGCGTGTCGATCATCCCACCCTACAAGACCTATGTGCTCTACGAGGTCTATATCACGCCGGGCCTTTGCGGCATGATCCTGCTGTTTTCCGGCATGCAGTCTTCGCTGTCGATGGTCTACGACCGCGAGATGGGCAACATGCGCATCCTGCTGGTCAGCCCGTTTCCGCGCTGGTTCCTGCTGGTGTCGAAGATGCTCGCCGGCGTGGCCGTATCGATCGTGCAGGTCTACGCGTTCCTGATCGTTGCCTGGTTGTGGGGCGTCAAGGCGCCGCCACTCGGCTACCTCTATGTGCTGCCGGCACTGTTCCTGTCGGGCATGATGCTTTGCGCGCTCGGCATGCTTTTGTCTTCGCTGATCAAGCAGCTCGAAAACTTCGCCGGCATCATGAACTTCGTCATCTTTCCCGGCTATTTCGCGTCTCCGGCGCTGTATCCCTTGTGGCGCATCCAGGAGGCGAGCCCGCTGCTCTACAAAATCTGCCTCTGCAACCCGTTCACCTATGCCGTCGAACTGATCCGCTTTGCTTTCTACGGGCAGATCGAGTGGCTGTCGCTGGGCGTCGTGGCCGGCTGCACGCTGCTGTTTCTGGGCGGCGCCATCATCGCCTACGACCCTTCGCGCGGTTTGGTGATCCGCAAGCAGGACATGGGAGGAAACGCCTGATGGCGCGAATGAGACTTGTTCACACTCTCGTTGTGGTCGCCACGCTTGCCTCGATGGGAGGCGCCGGCGCGGCAAACACCGATCCCGACTGGCCCTGCATACAGCGTAAGGTGCCACGGCTCTCGCTTGGCCAGATCTGGAATGGGCCGGAGCTTCCTGCGACCGCGAAAGATTGGGCGAAGGATGCCCGTGTGTCGGCGCTTGTCGAGGCGGTGGCGGCCCGGCGGACGCCGATTGCCGAAGCCCAGAAAGAGATCAAGGATTTCGCGACTTCCCTGCCGCCCGAGCAGGTCGCACCAAAAATGACGATGCTGGTGCAGGGAATGTTCGACCATATGGACACCGAGCGTTCGCACGTGATCTCCGGCATCTCCCGCTATGCGCACAAACAGCTCGAAATGGCGGCACAGTTGCGCAAGGAAGCATCCGAAGTCGACGCGCTGCGCGCCAAGGCCGATGCGGATCCGGACGAAGTCGAACGGCGAACCGACCAGCTGAATTTCGCGACGCGAATTTTCACCGAACGGGTCCAGTCGCTGACTTATGTCTGCGATGTGCCCACGATAATCGAGCAGCGGCTTTACCAGTTGTCGAAGACCGTCTCGGAAACGCTCGTCGTGAAGAAATAGAGCTTGGCTGCCTGTCTCATGACTCCCTGCCAGGCAGCACACGCCAACGCTGCACGAAATAACCGGGATGTGTCTCGATCCACCGAGCCACCAGCGGCTGCGCCTGCATGAAGGCAGTCCCGGGATTCATCGCCAGACCGTCCACCATTTGTTCGCGTTGTTCGCAGGTCCGCGGTATATCCGTCAGGCAGACCATCATAACGAGTGTGTAAAGCATTACCCCTTTTCCCCATCGAATTCCCGAACCCTACCCGGGAGTTTTCCGAACAGTCTGCAGGGGTTGCACATACAGATCGCTTACGGGTGTAAGGACGTGGCCCCCGCTCTTTCGCACTGCAACATAACACATCGCTTATATAACACCAACGATCGCAGGCGTTCTCCACCGGACTTTCCGTCGCGTTCGTGCGATGTCATCCCGCCTTGTCTGGATACAGCTTTCCAAAAAGGGGCAGATACATCGCGCCCTTGCGCATCAGGAAATCGTTGAACGTGGCCATGGCCGGCGAGATAGCGTGATCGGTTCGCATCACTGAGAACCATTGCCGGCGGATCGGCATGCCGACAACATCGAGGATGACAAGCCGGCCTGCTTCGGTTTCCGCAGCGATGGTGTGGGCAGAGATGAAGGCGATGCCCAGGCCGGCCATCACCGCCTGCTTGATCGTTTCGTTCGACGCCATCTCGACACCGAGATCGTCGATGCGGCCAGGCACGTCGCTCAGGAATATTTCCAGCGAGATGCGGGTTCCGGAGCCGGGCTCGCGAATAAGGAAATGCTCCTCCGCGATGCGCTCCTTGGAGATATCTCGCGCCGCGACCAACGGATGGTCGGGCGGCGCGATGATGACCAGCGGGTGATCGCCGAAGACCGAAGCACGCACCGGAACCTCTTTCGCCGGGCGCCCCATCAGCGCGATGTCGATGTCGTGGTTCCTGAGGTTGTCGATCGTCTGGGCGCGGTTGCCGATGGCAAGCCGCATGTCGATGTCGGGATGGTCCTTCATGAACGCAGCCATCAGCCGCGGCGCGAAATATTTGGCGGTGGAAACGACGCCGAGCCTCAGGCTGCCGGTGCGTACGCCCTTGATGGCATCCATCTTGTCTTCGAGCAAACCGAGATGCTCCTCGATAACCTGCGCTGTCTCGACGAAAGCCCGACCTGCGGCAGTGGGACGCATGCCGTCCGACGTTCGGTCGAACAGAGCCAGCTGGAATTCTTCCTCCACTTGCCGCAACTGGATTGTCAGTGCTGGAGGAGACAGACCTAACATCTTGGCCGCGCTGACAATTTTGCCGCACTTGATGATTGCCTGGACGGTCTTGAAATGCTTGAGCGTGAGGTTCCTCATGCCGCATACTAAATTATTTTTACTGGCTAAGTAAAGTTATTGAATTTTACTTATCTCGCGACGTTTGTTTCCATTCCTCCAGTCCAGCCGCTCCGAGGAGATGCGGCCGGACCGGGAGGTTACGATGCCAGCGGCAACGCTCGACGCTTTTCTGAACTCCTATCTCGGCCAGCCTGACGAATTCCGCTCGGCAGTTGTGACGACCGTCCGTCAGTTGACACAGGCCGCCATCAAGGTCCGCAACACCATCAATCAAGGGGTGCTCGGCGCCGCCTTTGCCGAAACCCGTGGCGCCAATGCCGACGGCGACGTCCAGAAGGATCTCGACGTCTTCTCCGACGACATCTTCCTCGACGCCATGCGCCGGGCGCCTGTCGCGCTTTACGCCTCCGAGGAACTGGAGCAGCCGGTCCTGCTCGACAGGCAAGCGCCACTAGCCATCGCGATCGACCCGCTCGACGGCTCTTCCAACATCGACACCAACGTCTCGATCGGAACGATCTTCTCGCTCCTGACCGCAACTGGCGCGCCGGACGCTGATCCGGCCGCCTCTTTCCTGCAGGCGGGCGTGAACCAGCTAGGCGCCGGTTTCTTCATCTATGGGCCGCAGCTGGCACTCGTCCTGTCGCTCGGCAGCGGCACGCATGTCTTCGTCTTCTCGACAAGGCTCGGCACCTTCGTCCAGGCCTATGAAAGCCGGATCATTCCGCAACGCACTCAGGAATTCGCCATCAACGCCGCCAACTACCGGCACTGGGACGAGGCCGTGCGGCTCTATGTCGACGACTGCCTGGAGGGCACCGAAGGACCGCGCGAGAAGGATTTCAACATGCGCTGGATCGCCTCTCTGGTTGCCGACTGTTACCGCATATTGATGCGCGGCGGCGTCTTTCTCTACCCCGGCGATCGGCGCAAGGGCTATGGTCAGGGACGGCTGCGCCTCGTCTACGAGGCCAACCCGATCGCCTATCTCATAGAACAGGCTGGTGGTGCCGCCACCGATGCGATCAACCGCATCCTGGAAATCGAACCCGAGAGCCTGCATCAGCGCGTGCCGATGATCTTCGGGTCGGCGCGGGAAGTCGCGCGCATCACCCGCTACCACACAGAGCCGAGCAACATCGGTGAGCGTGCGCCGCTGTTCAGCCGCCGCGGCCTGTTCAGAGCCTGAGCAGCACCATGTCAGCCAAGCACCCCATCATCACCATCACCGGGTCGTCGGGCGCCGGCACGACCTCGGTCAAGCGCATCTTCGATCTGATTTTCCGGCGCGAGAACATCGAGGCCGCTTTCATCGAAGGCGACGCCTTCCACCGCTACGATCGCGCGGCGATGAAGGCAAAGGTGGCAGAGGAGGAAAAGGCCGGCAACCCGAACTTCACCCATTTCAATGCCGCGGCCAACGAACTCGGAATTCTCGAAGAGGTGTTCGCGGAATATGGCCGCCGCGGAACCGGCAAGACCCGCACCTACATTCATGATGAGGAAGAGGAAAAGCAGCACGGCACGCCACCGGGAACCTTTACCGAATGGCGCGAATTCGCTCCCAGCGACCTGCTCTTCTACGAGGGGCTGCACGGCTGTGTCGTCACCGACACGATCAATTTGGCCAAGCATGCGGATCTCAAGATCGGCGTCGTGCCGGTCATCAATCTCGAATGGATCCAGAAGATCCATCGCGACCGTTCGACACGCGGCTATTCCACCGAGGCGGTGATGGACGTGATCCTGCGCCGGATGCCCGACTATGTCCGCTACATCGTCCCGCAATTCTCGCAGACCGCCATCAACTTCCAGCGCGTGCCGATCGTCGACACGTCCAACCCGTTCATCGCGCGCTGGATCCCGACGCCCGACGAATCGATGCTGGTTATCCGCTTCGCCAATCCGCGCGGCATCGATTTTCCGTATCTGCTGTCGATGATCCACGACTCGTTCATGTCGCGGCCAAATTCCATAGTGGTGCCAGGCAACAAGCTCGATCTTGCCATGCAGCTGATCCTGACGCCGCTCATCCTGCAATTGATTGAACGCAAGAGCCGTGTGTCGTGAGGAGGATGCAATGACCAGCCAAACAGCACTGAAGCCCGTCACCACAACCGCTCCCGTCTCGGAGCGCGACATGGCGAACGCCATTCGCGCGCTGGCGATGGACAGCGTCCAAAAGGCGAATTCGGGTCACCCTGGCATGCCGATGGGCATGGCCGATGTCGCAACGGTGCTGTTCAACCGCTTCGTCAACATCGATCCGTCGAGGCCGGGCTGGCCCGACCGTGACCGTTTCGTGCTTTCAGCCGGCCACGGCTCGATGCTGCAATACGCGCTGCATCATCTGCTCGGCTATGAAGACATGCAGATCGAGGAATTGCAGCGATTTCGGCAGTTGGGCAGCCGCACCGCCGGACATCCGGAATACGGCCATGCGCTTGGCGTGGAGACCACCACCGGACCGCTCGGACAGGGCATTTCCACGGCGGTCGGCATGGCGCTGGCGGAACGTATGCTTGCCGCCCGCCACGGTGCCGATCTGGTCGATCATCATACCTATGTCATTGCGGGCGACGGCTGCCTTCAGGAGGGAATCAGTCACGAGGCGATAGACCTCGCTGGTCACCTGAAGCTTTCCCGCCTGATCGTCTTCTGGGACGACAATGCGATTTCCATTGACGGGCCGACCTCCCTCTCCACGTCGATGGACCAGCCGGCGCGCTTCAAGGCCGCCGGCTGGGATGTCCAAAGTGTCGCCGGGCACGACATGGAGGCAGTCGCCGCGGCAATCGAGGCGGCGCGGCGGTCGGATCGGCCATCGCTGATTGCCTGCCGCACAGTGATCGGCATGGGTGCCCCCAATCTCGGCGGTTCGGAAAAGACGCACGGCGCACCGCTGGGTGAAGCAGAGATCGCCGCGACACGCGAAAACATCGGCTGGGCGCACGCGCCGTTCGATGTGCCGGATGATATCCTTTTCGCCTGGCGCGAGATTGCCGGTCGCGGCGAAGCGATGCGGCGCGCCTGGGAGCAGCGGCTTGCCGCCTCGCCGCGGCGCGAGGTTTTTGAAAGCGCCGTCGCCGCCGAACTGCCCGACACAGTCTTCGACGCACTCGAAGCCTTTCGTCGCGAGCATGTCGAGAAGGCAACCAAGGTGGCGACGCGAAAAGCCTCCGAAATGGCGCTGGAGGTCATCAACGGCGCAACGGAGTTGACCGTCGGCGGCTCGGCCGATCTGACGCATTCGAATCTGACGATCACCAAGGGCATGAACCGCATTGCACCGGGTGACTATGCCGGCCGCTATATTCACTACGGCATTCGTGAGCACGGCATGGCGGCCGCCATGAACGGCATCGCGCTGCATGGCGGTTTCGTGCCCTATGGCGGTACGTTCCTGTGCTTCGCCGATTATGCGCGCGGCGCGATGCGGCTCTCGGCGCTCATGGGCCAGCGCGTCATCTATGTGATGACACACGATTCCATCGGCCTCGGCGAGGACGGCCCGACGCACCAGCCGGTCGAGCACCTTGCGATGCTGCGTGCCACGCCTAATCTCAACGTCTTCCGCCCGGCGGATGTCATCGAAACGGCGGAGTGCTGGGAACTCGCGCTAAAGAGCAAGGATCGGCCGAGCGTCCTGGTGCTGTCGCGCCAGAACCTGCCGATGCTGCGTCGGTCGTACAGCGACGAGAACCGCTCCTGCCAGGGCGCTTACATCCTGCGGGAGCCGGCAAGGCACCGCGCCGTCACCCTGATCGCCACCGGCTCGGAGGTCGAGATCGCGGTTGCTGCCGCCGAAAGGCTGGAGACCGAGCATGGCGTCGCCGTCGCCGTCGTGTCGATGCCGTGCTGGGAGCTTTTCGAGGAGCAGGAAAGCGCCACCCGCAAGGCCGTCCTCGGCTCGGCGCCGCGCGTCGCGGTCGAAGCGGCAGCCCGGCTGGGTTGGGACCGCTGGATCGGCGAGACCGGTGCTTTCGTCGGCATGACCGGCTTCGGCGCCAGCGCCCCTGCCCCCGACCTCTACCGGCATTTCAACATAACGTCCGAAGCGGTTGCTGCAGCGGCGCTGAAGCTCATCATCTAGGAGGATTCACAATGGCTCGCATCACCCTTCGCCAGCTTCTCGACCATGCCGCCGAGCACGGCTACGGCGTACCGGCATTCAACATCAACAACATGGAACAGGGCCTCGCCATCATGGAAGCGGCCAAGGCCTGCGACGCGCCTGTCATCATCCAGGCTTCGCGTGGCGCCCGATCCTATGCCAACGACATCATGCTGGCCAGGATGATGGAGGCGCTGACCGAAATCCACCCGACCGTCCCGCTATGCATCCATCAAGACCACGGCAACAGCGAGGCCACCTGCCTTTCCGCGATCCGCCACGGCTTCACCTCGGTGATGATGGACGGATCCTTGATGGCGGACGCCAAGACGCCGGCCAGCTACGACTACAACGTCGCCATAACCGAACGCGTCGCACGCATGGCGCATTGGGTCGGCGCTTCCGTCGAAGGCGAACTGGGTGTGCTCGGCTCGCTGGAAACCGGTCAAAGCGAGGCAGAGGATGGCCACGGCGCCGAAGGCGCGCTTTCCCACGACCAGTTGTTGACCGATCCCGATCAGGCGGTCGACTTTGTGACCGCAACCCAGGTCGACGCGCTGGCGATCGCCTGCGGCACCTCGCACGGCGCCTACAAATTCACCCGCAAGCCGGACGGCGACATCCTGGCCATGCAGGTGATCGAGGCGATCCACGAAAAGCTGCCCAACACGCATCTGGTCATGCACGGCTCTTCCTCGGTGCCGCAGGAGTTGCAGGACATCATCAACAGATACGGCGGCGAGATGCCCCAGACCTTTGGCGTTCCGGTCGAGGAGATAGAGCGCGGCATCCGCTACGGCGTGCGCAAGGTCAACATCGACACCGATTGCCGCATGGCCATGGCCGGGCAGTTCCGCCGCGTCGCGACGGAAGACCCGCGCGAGTTCGATCCCCGTAAATTCCTGAAACCCGCCATGGACGCCTTGCGCGACCTTTGCCGGGACCGGTTCGAGCGTTTCGGCACGGCGTCCAACGCCTCGAAGATCAAGGTCATCGCCATGGACGAGATGGCGAAACGTTACGCCGCGGGAAAGCTCGATCCCCATATCGCCACCGCGAAAGCCGCCTGAGCAACAAACAGGAGACCTGTCATGAACAAGATCGACATACTGCCAGCGGGAACGCTCAAGGAAGGCAAGGAACGCTACAAGTCAGGGGTCATCCCCTACAAGAAGATGGGCTACTGGGAGCCTGACTACAGGCCCAAGGAAACCGATCTGATCGCCATGTTCCGGATCACGCCGCAGCCGGGCGTCGACCACGAGGAGGCGGCGGCGGCCATCGCCGGCGAATCCTCCACCGCGACGTGGACCGTGGTGTGGACCGACCGGCTGACCGCTTGCGAACTCTACCGCGCCAAGGCTTTCAGATCCGAGCCGGTGCCGAACACCGGTCCCGGAACCAAAACCGAACAACAGTACTTCGCCTACATCGCCTACGACCTCGACCTGTTCGAGCCGGGCTCGATCGCCAATCTGACCGCATCGATCATCGGCAATGTGTTCGGCTTCAAGGCAGTCAAGGCGCTGCGGCTGGAAGACATGCGTATCCCGGTCGCGTACCTCAAAACCTTCCAGGGGCCGGCGACCGGTATCGTGGTGGAGCGTGAGCGGCTCGACAAGTTCGGCCGGCCGCTGCTCGGCGCTACGACGAAGCCGAAGCTCGGCCTCTCGGGCCGCAATTACGGCCGCGTCGTTTATGAAGCGCTGAAGGGGGGCCTCGACTTCGTCAAGGACGACGAGAATATCAACTCGCAGCCCTTCATGCACTGGCGCGACCGCTTCCTCTACTGCATGGAGGCCGTGAACAAGGCGTCGGCTGCCACCGGCGAGGTCAAGGGCCATTATCTCAACGTCACCGCCGGCACGATGGAGGAGATGTACGAGCGCGCCGAATTCGCCAAGCAGCTTGGTTCCTGCATCGTCATGATCGACCTCGTCATCGGCTACACGGCGATCCAGTCGATGGCCAAGTGGGCACGCCGTAACGACATGATCCTGCACCTGCACCGTGCCGGCAACTCGACCTATTCGCGCCAGAAGAACCACGGCATGAATTTCCGCGTCATCTGCAAATGGATGCGCATGGCCGGCGTCGACCACATCCATGCCGGCACGGTGGTCGGCAAGCTGGAAGGCGACCCGCTCATGATCAAGGGATTTTATGACACGCTGCGCGAGGAGCGCACGCCGCAGAACCTCGAAACCGGGCTGTTCTTCGATCAGGAATGGGCCTCGCTCAACAAGGTGATGCCCGTCGCCTCGGGCGGCATCCATGCCGGCCAGATGCACCAGTTGATCCACTATCTCGGCGAGGACGTCATCCTGCAGTTCGGCGGCGGCACGATCGGCCATCCGGACGGCATCCAGGCTGGCGCGACAGCCAATCGCGTCGCCTTGGAAGCGATGATCCTGGCCCGCAACGAGGGGCGCGATTATTTGCGCGAAGGGACCAAGATCCTCGAACAGGCGGCCAGATGGTGCACGCCGCTGAAGGCTGCCCTGGAGACCTGGAAGGACGTCACCTTCAACTACGAATCGACCGACACGGCCGACTTCGTGCCAACAGCAACGCCCAGCTTCTAGACGAAAGGAACCGTCGTCATGATGACCAATCCGGGAAACAAGGTCACGCAGGGACAGTTCTCGTTCCTGCCCGACCTGACCGATGAGCAGATTTCGGCGCAGATCAAATACGCGCTGAAGAACCATTGGGCGGTCAGCGTCGAGTACACGGACGATCCGCATCCGCGAAACACCTATTGGGAAATGTACGGCAACCCGATGTTCGACTTGAAAGATCCGGCGGGCATACTGCTCGAGGTCAACGCTTGCCGGAAAGCGTGTCCGAACATGTATGTGCGGGTAACCGCCTTCGATTCGACCAAGGGCTGGGAAGCGCCGCGCATGTCGTTCATTGTCAACCGGCCGCCCAGCGAACCCGGGTTCCGGCTGCTGCGCCAGGAGCGCGACGGCCGCAGTCAGGGTTATTCGATCGTGCCTTATGCGACCGACAGGCCCGAGGGCGAGCGGAGCTAGCCGAACCATGCTGAACGCGATGACCAAGGACGCTGCCGCACAGGACGCGACGGTTGATCTGCAGGCCGAGTTCGAGGCGTCCAACATCGACGAGGTCATGGACAAGCTCGACCGTGAACTCGTTGGCCTGAAGCCGGTCAAGACCCGCATCCGCGAGATCGCCGCTCTCCTCCTGGTCGACCGGCTTCGCCGCAAGTTCGGGCTGACTTCGGGCGCCCCGACGCTGCACATGAACTTTACGGGAAATCCCGGCACCGGAAAGACCACCGTGGCGCTGAGGATGGCCGAAATCCTGCATCGTCTGGGCTATGTCCGCGAAGGCCACATGGTCGCCGTGACGCGCGACGATCTCGTCGGCCAGTATGTGGGCCACACCGCGCCCAAGACCCGCGAGGTGATCAAGCGTGCCATGGGCGGCGTGCTTTTCATCGACGAGGCCTACTATCTCTACAAGCCCGAGAACGAACGCGACTACGGCCAGGAATCGATCGAAATCCTGCTGCAGTGCATGGAGAACAACCGTGACGATCTGGTTGTGATCCTTGCCGGCTACAAGAACAAGATGGACCGCTTCTTCGACAGCAATCCCGGCATGCGTTCGCGCATCGCCCATCACCTCGATTTCCCCGACTATGGCGTCAGCGAACTGAAATCGATCGCCGAGATTATGCTCGCGGAGCAGAATTATCGCCTCAGCGAGGCGGCGTCCCGTGCGCTCGAAGAGTATCTTCCGATTCGCATGAGGCTGCCGCATTTCTCCAACGCGCGTTCGATCCGCAATGGGCTCGACCGGGCGCGGCTGCGGCAGGCCAACCGGCTTTTCGCATCGCGCAGCCGGGTGTTGACCAAAGCCGATCTTGTCACCATCGAGGAATCCGACATTCGCGGCAGCCGCGTGTTCGCGGAAGGGAAACTCGAAGGCGAACCGGAGACGAAGATGCGCTGACGGGATGGAGCCGGCTGGCGCAGCGACCAACACCCGCAGACAGAATTGGAGACGACGACCATGGTCACCAGGACAATCATCGCACCCTCCGTGCTTTCCGCGGATTTCTCGCGGCTCGGCGACGAGGTCGAAGCTGTCGTGCGGGCGGGTGCCGACTGGATCCATCTCGACGTGATGGACGGCCATTTCGTGCCCAACATCACCTTCGGTCCGCCGGTGATCAAGGCGATCCGCGACCGAACGGACAAAATTTTCGACTGCCATCTGATGATCGCGCCGGCCGACCCCTATCTGGCCGCCTTCGCCGACGCGGGCTGCGACATCATCACGGTGCATGCAGAGGCCGGGCCGCATCTCGATCGTTCCCTGCAGGCGATCAAAAATCTCGGCAAGAAGGCCGGCGTATCGCTGAATCCTTCGACGCCGGAGAGCGTCATAGAGTATGTGCTCGACAGGCTCGATCTGGTGCTTCTGATGACGGTCAATCCAGGCTTCGGCGGCCAGGCCTTCATTTCCGCGGTCATCGAGAAGATCAGGCGAATCAAGGCACTGGTTGGCCGCCGCCCTATTGACATCGAAATCGATGGCGGCGTCACGGCCGAAACCGCCCCGCTGGTCGCTGCGGCCGGGGCCAATGTGCTGGTCGCCGGGTCGGCCGTGTTCAAGGGGGGCACCGAGGCGGCTTATCGCGCCAACATTGGAGCCATCCGACAGACGGCCGACGGTGCGATCCGGAAAGCCGCGTAAACAATTCCATCGGAGGCAAGCATGGCGGCCGTCCCCCCTGTCTGCGATTTCGGCTGGCGCGCCATCGATGCCGTTTTGCCTGGCGTCGACGGGAGGTCGCATTCGATCTTCAGCCAGGCCGGCCCGAACGGTCTGGTCGTGGCCTTCATCTGCAATCACTGCCCTTATGTGAAGGCGGTGATTTCACGTATCGTGCGCGATGCCAACGACCTCAAGGCCGAAGGTATCGGCTTTGTCGCGATCAATTCAAACGATGCCGACACCTACCCGGAGGATTCCTTCGACCAAATGAAGCTCTTCGCCACGACGAACGGCTTCAGCTTCCCTTACCTGCACGACCAGCGCCAAACTGTAGCGCGCGATTACGCAGCCGTGTGCACTCCCGATTTCTTCGGGTTCAACAGCGAGTTGGGACTGCAATATCGCGGTCGGCTGGACGCCTCGCGACGAGAAGCTGGAGCGCCCGGGCTGAGACGCGATCTGTTCGAGGCGATGAAGCAGGTTGCCCGAACCGGCAACGGGCCGCTGGACCAAATCGCCTCGATCGGCTGCTCGATCAAGTGGAAGGATGCCGCATGAACGTCGGCGCAGGTAGGCCGCTTCGATCGCCGAAGGCGATCCTGTTCGATTTCGACGGCACGTTGGTCGACTCGGCACCGGACATAGCGGCCGCCGTCAACGAACTGCTGGCCAGTCGCGGTCTGCCGCCGCTGCGCCTGGATCAGGTCACGGCCATGATCGGCGGCGGCGTCAGGAAATTGATCGAGCGAGCCTTCGCGGCGTCGGGAGCGCCACTGCTCGGCAACGCTCTCGATGAGGCCAACCGCGTCATGGCGCCTATCTACCGCCGCCATCTGACCGGCCTGACAAGGCTGATGCCTGGAGTCAGGGAGGCTCTCACCCACTTTCATTTGGGCGGAGTAAGCATGGGGGTGGCAACCAACAAACCGCAGTTGGCGACCCGCGAAATCCTGCTTCATTTCGGATTGACGGAATATTTCGGCGCAATCGTTGGCGGAGACGCGGTGACATTCCTGAAACCGGCGCCCGATGCCCTGCTGCTGGCGTTGGCACAGCTTGGGGTCGACCCCGGTGACGCGCTGCTGGTCGGAGACAGTGGCGCCGACCTGGGCGCCGCACGCGCCGCCGGCATGCCCGTCATTCTGTTGCGCGGCGGCTACAGCCAAATTCCCGTCGAAGAGCTTGGCGCCGACCTTGTTTGCGACAGCCTTTTCGATCTGCCTTCGGCAATGCAGGGGCTGCAAGCCGATGCGTGATCGAGGCGTTCGCCGGCCGAACGCAAATTCGAACGGCCGGCTGCGCTCTATTTCGAGAATTGCTTCAGATAGGCAATGACATTGGCAATGTCTTCGTCCTGCTTAAGGCCGACAAACGCCATCTTCGTTCCTTTGACCATGGCCTTGGGATCGTGAAGATAGGTCTTCAGCGAGGGCTCATCCCATTTGACGCCCGACTTGCCAGCCGCGACCATCGCCTGAGAATAGCTGAACCCCGGGTGCGTGCCGGCCGTTCGGCCGATGACGCCGTTCAACGACGGGCCGACCTTGTTCTTGTCCTGGTCGGCGGTATGGCAGACCTTGCATTTGGCGAAGACCTTCTCACCAGCCGCCGCATCCTGTGCCTGGGATTGGCTCGCGATGAAGGGCACAACGGACATGACTGCGAAAAATGCGATTGCGCGCATGGTATTTCCTCATTGATCGTCTGGGTGCCCTGGACGATTTGCGCATGCCGATCCTTTGATCCGTCGGTATGCGCCTTACGCGGTGGAGTGGAAATTCCGCTTCTCCCGTGAAGCCGCGCCGCGTGACTCGGAAGCTAATTGGCATGTTGTGAAAGTCAATCGTACAAAGGTTTAGGGGCCTGCGAGCTCAAGAGACCTTTCCATTCGTCTTTGTTGACGGCTATCGGGCGAGCGCGTAGCTTGACCTCAATCCGGTTTCTCCATTGGCACCTCGGGAAATCCGGCAAGTGGCGGTTTGTCCTGGCTCCTGGTTGGGCTGGACTCGCCGAGATGGGCGTTTGGGAACGCGCAAGAGGTGCTGAATGGACATGGTCGATCTCATATTGACGGTTTGCCTCAGCGCCAATCCGAGCAATTGCCGAGACGAACATCTCTATTTCGAGAGCCGCGGCACTCTGTTCCAGTGCATGATCCTTGCCCCCAGCGAAATCGCGAAATGGTCTCAGGAACACCCGACCCTCAAGGTCATGCGCTGGAAATGCGCATTTCCGAGCAAGGAACGAGCCATCTGATTTGGCAGCGCGGAACCCTGGGGAGGAGGTGTCATGATGGTTTCACGGCGCATGACGCTGCGTCTGGCGGTTCTCGGGACAGCCGCTGTTCTTGCTACCAGGCCGGTCGTTGCGGCAGCCAGGATTCGCCTCGGTGTGCTGAAGTTCGGAACCGTGAGTTGGGAACTCGATACGCTAAGGCGGCACAAATTCGATGCCGCCAACGGGATCGATCTGGAGATCATCGACTTCGCCGGCGAGGATGCAACCAACGTCGCGCTGCTGGCTGGCGCGATCGACATGATCGTCTCCGACTGGCTGTGGGTCTCGCGCCAGCGCTCCGAAGGCGGCGACCTCACATTGACCCCCTATTCGACCTCCGTGGGGGCGATCATGGTGAAGGAGGATTCGCCGATCCGGACGGTCGCCGATCTCGAGGACAAGAAAATCGGCGTCGCCGGCGGCCCGCTCGACAAGAGTTGGCTGCTTATACAAGCGCTGAGCAGACGCGATCTCGGCGTCGACCTGTCGGCAGCCAGCGACATCGTCTTCGGCGCGCCGCCGCTGATTTCGGAAAAGGCGATACAGGGCGAACTCGATGCGGTGCTGAATTTCTGGCATTTTTGCGCCCGTCTCGAGGCCAATGGCTTCCGTCGACTGATCGGCGTGAACGACGCGGCAAAGGCGCTCGGGGCTCTGGGACCCGTTTCGGCCCTCGGTTACGTCTTCCATGACCAATGGGCAAACGAGAACCCGGATGCCGTCAGGGGTTTCGTGAGGGCGTCCACGCAAGCCAAGGACTTGCTGGCCAGATCCGATGACGAATGGCTGCGCCTGGCGCCGATCATTCGCGCGGAAGGCAAGGAACTGGAAAAGCTGCGCGATCGCTACCGCCAAGGCATTCCCAGACGGTCGGTCGCCGAGGAAGCGGCCGACGCCGGCAGGCTATACCATGTGCTGGCGGCGATCGGCGGCGCGAAACTTGTCGGCAGCGCGCCGGAGATGGCGCCCGGCACGTTCTGGCCGGGACCCGAGAAATGACCGCATTGGGAACCGACGGCACGCGTGACGCCCCGCCGAGCATGTCCGGCCGACGCAGCCTGGCGACGGCACTGGTGCCCGCGCTGACCGTAGCGGTTTCCCTGCTCGCGCTTTGCCTGCTGTGGAACCTTGCGGCAAGCGTCTGGCCAAGCCGTGCCTTTCCAGGACCTGCGCAGGTCTGGCAGGTGCTTCTCAGGGAGGCTGCGGGCGGCGACCTCTTTTACCATCTCGGCGTGACTCTCGGCCGGGTCGCCGCGGCATATATCGTCGCCATGATCATCGGATCCGTCATCGGCGTTTTGCTCGGCAGCCATCGTCGCGTCGACCGTTTTTTCAACCCGTGGGTGATCCTGTTCCTCAACATCCCGGCGCTGGTGGTCATCGTCCTCGGCTACATCTGGTTCGGCCTCAACGAGGCGGCGGCGATCGGCGCGGTGGCGGTGAACAAGATCCCGAATGTCGTGGTGACGATGCGCGAAGGCGCTAGGGCGCTTGATCCAAGTTACGCCGAAATGGCCACCGTCTATCGCTTCGGCCGCCTTGAACGCATCCGCCATATCCTGCTGCCGCAATTGCAGCCCTATCTTGCCGCCGCATCGCGATCCGGCATTGCCCTCATCTGGAAGATCGTCCTGGTCGTCGAACTGCTCGGCCGCTCGAACGGTGTCGGCTTCCAGATCCATCTCTATTTCCAGCTCTTCGATGTCGCCGCCATCCTTGCCTACACGCTGGCTTTCGTGGCGGTGATGCTTGTCATTGAACTTCTCCTGGTGCAGCCCGTTGAACGACATGCAACCCGTTGGCGCCGTCGTCCCGCTTAAGGTCGACATCGCCGAAAAGACCTTCAGGTCCACGCGAGGCGTCTCGATCACGGCGCTTCAGGACCTTTCCTTCGAGGTCCGGCAAGGCGAATTCGCCTGCTTGCTGGGACCGTCGGGCTGCGGCAAAACCACGACGCTGCGTATCCTGCTTGGCTTGGACCAAGACTTTTCCGGCTCCTTTCAGTTGCCGCAAGGAGGTTCGAACCGCATCGCCGCCGTATTCCAGGAACCGACCCTGCTGCCGTGGCGAACGGTGGAACAGAATGTCAGGCTGGCGTTGCCGAAAAGCTTGAGAGCGAAAAATCTGGACGGGCTGTTCGACACGCTCGGCCTCGCCGGCATGCGCTCGCTCTATCCTGCCGAACTGTCGCTCGGCCTTGCGCGCAGGGCAGCACTTGCCAGGGCTTTCGCCACCGAGCCGGCGGTGCTTTTCCTGGACGAACCTTTTGTCTCGCTCGACGAACAGACCGCCGAGCGGCTTCGGCATCTGCTTTTGACCGTGTGGTCGGCACGGCCAACGACCGTCTTGATGGTGACGCATAATCTACGCGAGGCACTGATGCTGTCGGACCGCATCATCGTGCTCGCGCCACGGCCAACCCATGTGCTCGGCGTGTTCGACGTACGGCTGCCACGGCAACATCGCAATTCGCAGGTGATGAGCGACCTCCTGCGGTCGTTCCATCATAGATTTCCGGACGTCACCTGATCGCCTGCAGGCGAGATGCATATCGGAGACCTTCATGTCGATCGATCGGCTAAGACGCAGGCTTGTGAGTGGCTTCACCTGCACCGCTGCCAGCGCCGCCTTGCTGCCATGCTGCCTCGGACGAGCCGTTCTGGCCGCAGGCGGCAGCTTGCGGTTCTCGACCAGGCAAATCGCCGACGGCGTCTTCGCCTTCCAGGGCGCGGATGAATTGATGACCGCCGCCAACAACGGTGCGATCTGCAATCTGGGCGCCGTCATCGGCACCGATGCGGTTGCCGTCATCGACAGCGGTGGCAGCCTGATCGAGGCGCACGCCTTTCTCGCCGCGATCGGAAAGCTGACAGCAAAGCCGGTTCGCTTCCTGGTCAACACCCACATGCATCCCGACCATATCTTCGGCAATGCGGCATTCCGGAAGATCGGCGCGACCATCGTCGGTCACCGCAATCTGCCGCGTGCTCTCGAGGCGCGTGGAGCGTTCTATCTGCACAACTATCGCGAACAGCTTGGCGAGGCGTTGATGGAGGGGATCGAGATCGTGCCGCCGACCATGCTGGTCGACGATCACCTGCAACTCGACCTCGGCGGGCGCATGATCGAACTGCGGGCATGGAAGGCGGCGCACACCGACAACGACCTGACCGTGTTCGATACCGCGACCAGAACGCTCTTTGCCGGCGATCTCGTGTTCATGGGCTCCTTGCCGACGCTCGACGGATCACTGCTTGGATGGCTCCGCCAGATGGATGCGCTCACCGCGATCGACGCCGCGCGCGTCGTTCCTGGCCATGGTCCTGTAACGGCCGACTGGCCACAGGCGCTGGCGGGGGAGCGACGCTATTTCGAGATTCTGGCGCGCGATATCCGAAAGGCGATCGCCGACGGAACGCCGCTGCGCGAAGCAATCAAAACCGCTGGCGAAAGCGAACGGGATAATTGGCACCTGTTCGACTATTACAACGAGCGCAACGCAACGGCCGCATTTGCCGAACTCGAGTGGGAATAGACGATGCCGACATGCGTCCAGCACCTGTAAGGCACGGCGATTTGCCAAGGCGTCGCCAAAGGCTTATCCTCAACGCCAGCCTGGGCACCACCTCTCTGCATTGGTGGAGGCATCGAAATGCAAAATCACGCTTACTCGAGCCGGCAGCTCGCTTTGCCGCTCGCATCCGTTTTTGTCGCGATCATCTTGGCCATCGGCACGCTGCTCGGCTCCTCGGGAACCGCCAGCGCACAGCAAACAACCGCGTCCTCGGACAGAATCTGGCATGACTTGAAGGGCGACGTGTTCGGCGATCGGGCAATTCTGGTCGATACCGGCGTCGTCAGGATCGAAGCGCCGAAGCGGGCGCAGGATGCCGCCATCGTGCCCGTCGACATCTATCTCGATCCAGCCAAGGCGCCGGACGGCATCAAATCCGTTACCTTGATCATCGATGCCAACCCTGCACCGGTGGCGGCAACGTTCCAGCTCGGCAAGGATGCCGGCGTGACGCATCTGTCGACGCGCGTGCGCGTCAACGACTATTCCTATCTGCGTGCCATCGCTGAGACGCAGAGCGGCCAGCTCCATATGATGCAGACCTTCGTCAAGGCATCAGGCGGATGCTCCGCCCCTGCGGTCAAGAACCAGGACGAGGCCAACGCGACGATGGGTCAAATGAAGCTGCGCCAGTTCCCGCCCAAAGAGACGATGACCAAGACTGAGGAACTGCAGTTGATGATCCGGCACCCTAACAATTCGGGCCTGCAGCGGGATCCGCTGACCCAGTATTTCATACCGGCGCATTTTGTTCAGAAACTGTCGATCTCGCAAGCCGGCCGGCCGATCCTCTCCATGGAAGGTGGAATATCGATTTCGGAAGACCCCAATTTCCGGTTCGATTTCACCGTGCATGGCAACGGCGAAATCCAGGTGGAAGCGACCGACACGGATGGCAAAACATTCCGCAATCAGTGGCCGCTGGAGACAACAGGTCTCTAAAGTATCCCTCTTGCGCCGTAATGCCGGATGCTTGCCAGCTCGATCCCCGAAGTGAAGCTCATTTCGGGAGGATCATGTCCAGGCAAAGGATGGAACTCCATCCGGCTTGCGGAGGGAGCAGGCTCTAAAAGCAGCGCACGTCGGCTTCCGACTGCGCGCGCTTCAATTCGGTACGGGCGGCCTTCGCCGGTGCGCTTTCGCGAAACAGCCCAGCGTTTTCGCCTGTGGTCAAAGACATACTCTTGAAAGTCTCGGCCCTCTCATAGTGGTCGTACGGAAGGATCGAGGCGATGACGTCGATCGAGCAGGAACAGCTTTCCAGCGCCTTACGTGTCTGGCCGTTCGTCTGCATGCAGCCGAGCACGTAATCGGCAATCGTTGCTGTCGGGTAATCTCCCGCGGCGCCCGCCGAGTTTGCGAAGGCCAGCGGCGCGGCCAGGAGCAGCGGCAAGGTCGAAAATCCAACATATCTGATCATGGGAAAACCTCCGGTTAGCCTGGGCGCGATGTGCCAAGTCGGGATCACCGTGGCAGTTGGCAACGAGCCGCAGAGTCAGTCAAGCGCCCATGGCTTCCGTATACGACCAAAGGAGGAATGCGGTACTCATCGACCGTGGTTCCGCATGGCGGCCTGATGGCCCGCTCCACACCCCAACTCCAACGATCATCTCATGCTTGGCCCACTATCGATTCCCCATGCAGCACGTAGATGGCTAGGTCGGGACCTCGAAGTGAATACCGCTAAATAAAATCCTTGCTTAGGTGAAATGTAAAACTCAAAAAATAATCAAATTTTATGCGGCCAACCGTTACTTAGCTAGTAGAAATACTTTATATAACAAATACCGTCCTAGTTATTTCCTTATATTGCACCGCATCATTTACGATATTGCGGTGCAAAAAGACACCCAGGTTTTTTTGCTTGCCTAGCGTTTTGCGATGACATAGCCTCACCCTGTTTCCGGCTTCAAGGGCGTCACCGTCATTAGGGAGCGGCGACAGTCTTTCGTAGGCCAAGGTGAGGTGGGCAGTAACGGTGCCCTCTGCACATCTGGCTTAGGTCGTGACACGCTGCCGGAAATATTTCCCCCCCGTGAATCGCTTGGGCAAGCCCTTGTGGGCTCAGCAAATGATTCATCACTATGAACCTCGGGAGGAATTCGGATGCGTGTACTTACGAAAGCTACCTATATTCTAACCACTGCGGCGTTTCTGTCGCTCGGCGCGGCCTATACGGCGTCGGCTAACGAGGACCTTGCAAAGCTGGCTTCGGATTCGAAGAACTGGGCAATGCAGACGGGTGACTACGCCAACACCCGCTATTCCAAACTCAACCAGATTACTGCGGACAATGTGAAGAACCTGCAGGTCAAGTGGACCTTTTCCACCGGCGTGCTGCGAGGCCACGAGGGTGGACCGCTTATCATCGGCGATGTGATGTATGTCCACACGCCTTTCCCGAACAATGTCTTTGCGCTCGACCTCAAGAATGACGGGAAGATCCTCTGGAAATACGAACCCAAGCAGGATCCCAACGTCATTCCGATCATGTGTTGCGATACGGTCAATCGCGGTGTTGCCTATGGTGACGGCAAGATCATTCTCAATCAGGCCGACACCACGGTCGTCGCCCTCGACGCGAAGACCGGCAAGGTCGTCTGGTCGGTCAAGAACGGTGACCAGACCGATGGCGGCAAAGGCGAATCCGGTACGGCTGCCCCCGTCGTCGTCAAGGACAAGGTGCTCATCGGCGTCTCCGGCGCCGAATTCGGCGTTCGCGGCTGGCTGGCCGCCTACAATCTGAAAGATGGCAAACTCGCCTGGAAAGCCTATTCGGAAGGTCCGGACGCAGACACCCTGATCGATCCCGAAAAGACCACGCATCTCGGCAAGCCGGTGGGCAAGGACTCCGGCACGAACACCTGGGAAGGCGAGCAGTGGAAGACAGGCGGCGGCACGACATGGGGATGGTATTCCTATGATCCCAAGCTGAACCTGGTCTACTATGGCACCGGCAATCCCTCGACGTGGAACCCCGTACAACGCCCCGGCGACAATCGCTGGTCGATGACGATCATGGCCCGCGATGCGGACACGGGTGTTGCCAAATGGCTCTACCAGATGACCCCGCATGACGAATGGGACTATGACGGCATCAACGAGATGATCCTCGTCGATGGCATGGACGTCAACGGCGCCAAGCACGACGTGCTGGTGCATTTCGATCGCAATGGCTTTGCCTACACCATGGATCGCGCCAGCGGCGAACTTCTCGTCGCCAAAAAATACGATCCGGCTGTGAACTGGGCGACCGAAGTCAACATGGACCCAAAGAGCGATCAGTATGGCCGCCCGCAGGTCGTGGCGAAATATTCGACCCAGCAAAACGGCGAAGACACCAACTCGACCGGCATCTGCCCGGCCGCGCTTGGAACCAAAGACCAGCAGCCGGCCGCCTACTCGCCGAAGACTGGGCTGTTCTATGTCCCGACCAACCATGTCTGCATGGACTATGAGCCTTACAAGGTAAGCTACACCGCCGGTCAGCCCTATGTTGGCGCCACCGTGTCGATGTACCCGGCCCCTGGCGGCGACGGCAGCATGGGCAACTTCATTGCCTGGGATGCAGCCAAGGGTGAGATCGTCTGGTCGAAGCCCGAGATGTTCTCGGTGTGGTCTGGCGCGTTGGCCACGGATGGCGACGTCGTCTTCTACGGCACGCTCGAAGGCTACATCAAGGCGGTCGATAAGGACGGCAAGGAACTCTACAAGTTCAAGACCCCGTCCGGCATCATCGGCAACATCACGACCTACGAGCAGGGCGGCAAGCAGTACATCGCCGTTCTGTCGGGTGTTGGCGGTTGGGCAGGTATTGGCCTGGCAGGCGGCCTGCTTTCGCCTGATAACGCCGCTGCCTGGCATGGCGCCGTCGATCAGGGCCGTGCCCAAGGCGATGAGGCCGCCGTCGTTGGCACCGCTGGTCTTGGTGCCGTCGGTGGCTACGCGGCACTTGCCGACTACACGACGCTGGGCGGTCAGCTCACCGTCTTCGGTCTCCCGGATTGATGCGCTGGGAACCTTGAGAACGCCTCAGGTCTTGTGAGACCAAAGGCTTGAAGAACGAGAGCCCGGATCATCCGGAAGCCATGGCCGGGCTCTCGATTCGGTTACGCACCCAAAACACCGATCAATGCCGGTCGCGCCAGCAAAACCGTGTCCATTGGCAAATGAAGGAAGTTTGAATGTCCGTTCGCATTGTAATTTCGGCTTTGGTCCTGGCTCTGCTGCCTCTGGCAAGCTCAGGCGTCGCCCAGGCCGACGACAGCATGGAAAAAGCCAAGGCGGTGAAGGAAGAAGGCGGCAAGTATTTGGATGCGGATGGAAATCCGACCTACAAGATCGAAAACGGAACCGTCGATTGGTACACGTTCAGCGGCTACCGCCGGTATCACTCCGATTGCCATGTCTGCCACGGACAGGATGCAACAGGTTCGAGCTATGCGCCGGCTTTGGTCAACAGCCTGAAAAACATGGATTACGGCACGTTCCTCTCGATCGTCGCCGAGGGCCGCAAGAATGTCGGCGGCGGCAAGGAAAACGTCATGCCTGCCTTTGGCGACAACAAGAATGTCTATTGCTACATGGACGACCTCTACATCTACCTGCGCGCGCGCGCAGATGGCGCGGCGCCCCGCGGACGGCCGCCCAAGCACGAAGACAAGGCCCAGGCGGCGAAGGATGCCGAAGCATCCTGCATGGGTGGGTGACATGATTGGCCGCGATGCATTGAAGCTGCGCGTCGTTCTGCCGATCCTCGGCACGCTCGCCTTGCTGCCGTCGAATGCGCATGCGCAAAGCGCCGGCCTTGGTGCGGCGGGAGAACTGGTCGACCCCGACATCTTGCGCGTCTGCGCCGATCCCTCGAATATGCCCTTCACCGACAAGAGCGGCGAAGGATTCGAAAACAAGCTGGCAGAGCTGGTTGCCGCGAAAACCGGGCGCAAGTCCGTCTCCTACACCTGGTTTCCCACGATCACCGGCTTCGTGCGCAATACGTTGGGGGCCAACCGATGCGACATCATCATGGGCTATGCCCAGGGCGATGAGCTGGTGCAGAACACCAACGCCTACTATCGCTCCGCCTATGTGCTGGTGCATCCGAAAAGCAAAGATATGGAAGGCGTGGAAACGATCGAGGATTCCAGACTCACGGGCAAGACGATCGGCGTCGTTGAAAGCACGCCGCCAACCGCCAACATGGCCGCCAACAAGCTCCTGCGGACCGCCAAGATCTATCCGCTTGCGGTGGATACGCGCGTCACCCCATCCATGGGGGAGGTCATGATCAAGGACATGCTGGCACACAAGATCGATGCGGCGGTGCTGTGGGGACCGATGGCAGGTTACTATGCCAAGGAACTCGGAGCTGATGTGACGATCGTTCCACTGGTGAAGGAAAAAACCGGCTCGCGCATGTCTTACCGCATTACCATGGGCGTACGTCCGTCCGACCAGGAATGGAAGCGGACGCTCAACCGGGTGATCAGGGAAAACCAGGCGGAGATCACCAGGATCCTGCTGAGCTATAACGTGCCGCTGATCGACGAACACGACAACCTGATTACCCAATGAATGGAAGGGAGACTATTTTCTTGCTGGTCGCCGCGAGCCTTCTGGGTCTGACCGAGCCGACATGGGCTGGCGATGTCGCCGAACCCAGCGGTTTCCGGATGGACGACTATCGGGCGCCGGTGCCGCGGACGCTGCAAGGCGCGAGGGTGGTGACGACGGTGGAAGCGGAAGCGCTGTGGCGGGCGAAAAAGGCGATCTTCTTCGACGTGATGCCGGACACGCCCAAACCGACCAATTTGCCGGCAGGAACCATATGGAGGGACAAGGTCAGAAAGGACATCCCAGGCAGCATATGGCTGGCCAATGTGGGATACGGCGCTATTTCGCAGGAGACCGCCAGCTATTTTCGCCAAGGCCTCGAGGCCAAGGCCGGGACGGACAAGTCGCGCGCGATTCTGTTCTACTGCATGGCGAATTGCTGGATGTCGTGGAATGCGGCGAAACGGGCCGTCGAGTGGGGCTACAGTTCGGTAATCTGGTATCCGCTCGGCGCTGATGGGTGGGAAGATGCAAACCTTCCACTGGAGGAGAAAAGACCCTATACAACGAACAATTGAAGTAAGGACTGCAATTATTCTCGATAGTTGGTTTTCAACTTTTCAAAACCTATTGTTTCATTTGTCCATTTTGAGACTTGATGGACGAGCCATTGCGTCGGTGCCCTGCAATGGTTGGCTAACGACAGGATCGGTCCCTTCGGGCTGGTATAAGAGGAGAAATGTCATGAAGAAGAACTGGAAAAAACCGACCATGTGTCAGGTTGCCGCTGGCTTCGAAATTTCACGGTATCTGCCTGCTGAAATTACTCCCAAGAAGTAGGCCGCAGAGGTGCGCGTCCCTGGCGACAGGGGCGCGCATCCCCTCGCCCCATGGATTTTCGTGAAAGATTTTGACGCACGCAAAGTGCGCGAAGCGTTTTTTGTGACTGCAAATTGCCTGCAGGTCAGAGAAGCCGGCGCGCGGGCATTTTCATGCATTTGAGGATCATCGGATCGGCGGCGGGCGGCGGCTTTCCGCAATGGAACTGCAACTACAGTCTGAGTCGTGCGGCTCGCACCGGCATGGCCGGCGTGCATTCACGAACCCAGTCAAGTGTCGCCGCCTCGGCGGACGGGTTCGGCTGGGTTCTTTTCAATGCCTCGCCCGACATTCGCCAGCAAATCGCTGCAACACCTGAACTGCAGCCTGCGGGCGATGCGCCGCTGCGCTCGACGCCTATTCGCGCGGTGGTGCTGACCAACGCCGATGTCGATCATATCGCCGGACTGCTCAGCCTGCGCGAGCGGCAGCCTTTCGCCATCTATGCAACGGCGCAGGTTCTGGCGACGCTGGAGGCGAATTCGATTTTCAACGTTCTCGATCCAGCGCTTGTGCCGCGGCGCATCCTGCCGCCGGCGAAAGAATTGGCCATTTGCGACGCAGAAGGCCGCGAGACCGGCGTAATGATCGAGCCCTTTCCAGTGCCCGGGAAGATAGCACTCTATCTGGAGGATAGAGACCATCCGGATGCCAATTTCAGCTCCGACGCAGGTAATACGATCGGAGTCCGAATTGCCGGCGTCGGCAGCCGCGGCTCCGTCTTCTATATCCCAGGCTGCGCGCGCATCGATGCGGCCTTGCGCGCGCGTCTCGCCGATGCCGCCTGTCTTCTGTTCGACGGCACGGTCTATACCGACGACGAGATGATCGTTGCCGGCGTCGGTCAGAAAACCGGCGCGCGCATGGGGCATCTGGCAATCTCGGGAGAATCGGGTTCGATCGCCGGCTTGGCCGATGTGAAGGTCGGCCGTCGTGTCTTCGTCCACATCAACAACACCAACCCCATCCTTGACGAGAACTCCGCCGAGCACGCGGCGGTCAAGGCGGCAGGCTGGGAAATCGCAAGCGACGGTATTGAGGTGGAATTTTGAGCGACTTCCGCGATGCAGCCAAAGGCGGACTCTCCACGAACGCTCTCGAAGCCGTGCTGAGGCAGGTTGGCGCCGAGCGCTATCACAATCGCCATCCCTTTCACCACAGGATGACCAGCGGCGCATTGTCGAAGGCCGAGATGAAGGCCTGGGCGCTGAACCGCTATTGCTATCAGGCGGTCATCCCCCGCAAGGATGCCATGATCCTCGTGCATGCCGAGGATCCAGCGTTTCGCGCCGCGTGGCGCAAGCGGATCGAGGATCATGACGGCGAGGACGGCTGGAGCGGCGGCATCGCGCGCTGGCTGCATCTGGCAACTTCGCTCGGCCTGGACGCCGAGGCCGTGAAGAGCGAAAGGCTGGCACTGCCGGCGACGCGCTTCGCGGTGGGCGCTTACCTTTCCTTTTGCACAAACCGGACGTTGTTCGAGGCGGTCGCGTCCTCGCTGACCGAGATGTTCTCGCCACTCATCATCGGCGAGCGGGTGCCGGCAATGCTGGCCAAATACGACTACATCACCGAGGATACACTGGCCTATTTCAGGCAACGGCCCGAACAGGCCTCGCGTGACGCCGACTTCGCCCTCGCCTACGTGCTCAGCCATGCCGATACGGCGGAGCGCCAGCAGCAGGCAATCGATGCACTGGTGTTCAAATGCGATATACTCTGGGCCATGCTTGATGCGCTTCAACACGCCTATGGCGAGCAGGGAAACATACCGCCCGGCGCCTTCCAGCCCGAGGCAGCCCTATGATGGCGCTGCGCGAAAGAGCCGTGGTGTCGCTGCAGTCGATACCTTCGCTGCCGAAGCACGTGCGCATACAGTACGATTCCGTGCGGCAGGCATTCGCCGTGCTTTCACCCGAAAAGATATTCTGGCCGAACGATGTCAGTCTCGATATTTTGCGCCGCTGCGATGGACGGTCAACGGCAGGCGATATCATTGCTGGCCTTGCCGCGGATTATGAGGCCGAACAGGAGGCCGTGGCGACCGACGTCATCGCCTTCCTGCAGGAATGGTCGGACAAGCTGCTGGTGAGGCTATGAGCACGCCCCTCCTCCCTCCAATCGGCATGCTGGCGGAACTGACGCATCGCTGCCCGCTGCAATGCCCTTATTGCTCCAATCCGCTGGAACTGCTGAAGGCCAATCGCGAACTCGACACAGAGACCTGGCTCGCCCTGTTCTCGGAGGCCGCCGATCTGGGAGTGCTCCAGGTGCATCTGTCCGGTGGCGAGCCGACACTGCGCCGCGACCTCGAGCAATTGATCGCAGGGCTTGCGGGGCGCGGCGTCTACACCAATCTGATTACCGCGGGCGTTGGCATCGTCGAGGGCCGTATCGAGGCATTTGCCGAAGCCGGCCTCGACCATCTGCAACTGAGCTTTCAGGGCGCGCGGCCGGCGACCACCGATCGCATCGGCAACCACAAGGGCGCTCACGAAAAGAAGCTGGAAACGGCACGCCGCGCACGCGCTGCCGGTCTGCCTCTTACCATCAACGCACCGATCCATCGCCATAACATCGAGGAAGTGCCGGAATTCATCGATCTCGCCCTTTCGCTGGGCGCGGAGAGGCTCGAGATCGCCAATGTGCAGTATGCCGGCTGGGCGTTGACCAATCGCGACCAACTGATGCCCGAGCGTGAAGCGGTCGACAGGCAGGCGGAGATCGTTGCGGAGGCACAGGAGCGACTGGCCGGCATCATCAACATCGATTTTGTGACGCCGGACTATTTCGCGATCTATCCCAAGCCGTGCATGGGCGGCTGGGCGCGGGACGCCTTCATGGTGACGCCTGACGGCACCGTACTGCCCTGCCATGCCGCACAGACGATCCCGTCGCTCAGCTTCGAGCGTTTCGAACCACGCAGGCTGTCCTCGATCTGGGCCGATTCACCGGGGTTCAATGCCTTTCGCGGCACGGACTGGATGCAGGAACCCTGTCGCGGCTGTGAGCGGCGCGAGATCGACTGGGGCGGCTGCCGCTGCCAGGCGATGGCGATCGCCGGCGATGCCGCTGCAACGGACCCGGCTTGCGCGAAATCGCCGGTCCATGCTCGCATGGCAATGCTGATCGACGAAGCCAAGCGCATTGCCACAGCCCCTTCGAGAGAAGAACCATTCGTCTACCGGCGGATCGGCGCCATGACCGAATCCGCCTGACCTGGCGAGAAAGCGCGTCTCACCCCCTCCGCAAAACGCGAAGCGTCTGCTCGTCAAACAATGGCTCGTCCTGGCCGATGCGCACAAACAGCAGGCTGTGCCCCTCATCCGCCGGCACCTCGAAATACTGGACGCCGTCAGGCATTTCGCCCCAGACGCCGCAGGGCGGCTCCGGAATCTCGTTGGGATCGGCAAGTGCTTTCAGCTCTTTCGCATAGGCGGCGTCGGGGCTGAATGTGTAGCGTTTGACGCCGGCGGGTACTGTGCTCTCGGTGTAAGGCGTCAGCACGCAGCGGGCGCTGACAGTCTTGTCGGTTTTTTCCAGGAACAGGCGGCGCAATGCAGCCTCGGCAGTTTCACCTGATATGATGTCGAACAGTTCGACGAGAGGATCGGCCGCGCCGCCGTCGCTGTATTTGATGGCAAGCGCGTTGTCGGCGAATTCGAAATGGATCTGGCGGAAGCCGAAGTCGCAGCGTTGCGCCCAGGCGGCCAGCCCGATATTTTTGTCAGACAACCTTTCCCAGACGCATTTGTCGATCGGCGGGCGCGACGGTGCCGGTTCGTCTGCCATCGCGGACATTGTCGCGGATGCAAGCAGGGCGCTGGCCCAGATGATCGATCTCATGGCGCTATTCATCGCTGCATCCTGTTTAGGTAAAGGCATCCCATGAGGAGCCGTCTGGATTGGCATTGGGGAAGTCGGCTGGCACGCTCAAACCAGCCCGAGCAGAAAGGCCGCGCCACCGAGAAAGCCTGCCGAGCAGAGCCATAGCAGCCAAAGCCCCCGGACCCGGCATTCGAGCACCGCCGAGCCGGGGTTGGCGGGGTCATAGTGCACGTCGACCTTGCTGCCTTCGACATACTGCCGTGCCTGGCCGCCGACGAGGCCCGGCAGCGAGGCAGTCACGGTGGCGCCGAAGGCCACACGATCGGCGCTGTAGCGCTGGCCGGCGACGCCATAGGAGTAGACGATTCGGGATTTGAAGACGGTGCGCCAGCGGCCATAGCCTGAATGGTTTCGGAGCGCCTGCAGACCTGAAGTGTCGATGCAGCCAACCACGATCGGCCATTTTGCCGCCTGCTCGGCCAACGCTTTCTGGGCGAAACCCATGCTCAGGATGAACAAGCCCATAAAAAGCAGCAACGCCGCGGCACCGAGATTCTGCGGCTTGGGCAAATGCGGCCCGATCGCTTCCAGAACACCGCCGACGGAAAACACCAGCACAACCGCGCCGAACACTAGGCCGGCCGAGAGTTGGACCATGAACTTGAAGGCGCCGTCCGGCAGGGTGCGCTCGATCACCGCTTTGCTCGGATCGGCCGGATTGTAGAAGACAGTCACCTCCGCGCCGCGGGGAAACTGGGCAAGGGTTTCAGCGACTTCGAAATTCCCCAAATTCTCTTTCACGCTGTAGCGCGAGCTTTGAAATTTCTTGCCGCCGACCTTGTATTCGAAGGTTATCGCCGGAAAATTGCGCATTTCGGTGGTGTCAGTGCTGTCCGAACCAACGCCCGAGTTTCTGACCTCACGTGCCTCGACGCGCGACGAGATGATCTTTCCCGGCGTCGGCAGCCAGCGGCTGAGCGCTTTCACCTCTCGCCATTTCATGAAGGTGATGAACGACAGCGCGCCCGCGACCACGCACGCAAAGCCGACAAGCATGATCTTGAGTTCCAACTCGTCTCCCCCCAGGAGTGCAGGAACTCGCACATAGACAGCATGGCGGCGGCAATGTCTTGTATTTTCGCAAATCTGAAAAGGCTGAGCAGCGCAAACGGCAACAGCCCACGCCGCGTCATGCAGGCTTCACGGCCAGGAACGTGTTCCATTCTTCGCTATCGCGGCCGACGTTGAAATCGTCCCTGATGAGGACGAGCCCGGCGCCTTCGAGACGGGCCGCGAAGTCGTCCCTGCACCAGTAGACCGTATGATATTCGCCTGATGTCTCGCCGTCGCCATTGCGCATCGAGACGAGGAAGGCGCCGCCCGGGCGCAGCGACCCGGCTATCTTGGCAAGCACCTGGTCGGTCTCAACGCGAGGCACATGGATGAGGACGCACAGGGCCAGGACCGCGTCGTAGGGGCCGCCGAGATCATCGGTGATGAGATCGAGCAACTCGCCATGCTTGCCACGCGCGGCCTGCAGTTCCAGAAACCGCTTGGTCGCGTCGGTGCGCCGGACTTTGACACCCAAAGTCTCCAGAAAATCCGCGTCGTATCCGGCTCCGGACCCGACTTCCAGAATCCGGCCGCCTGTACCGGCGATTGCCACCAGGCGCTTGAGCGATGCCTGCTCCCTCTCGTTGGGAGCATGGCGCACGATGGCATCATATTGTTCCGCATAATCCTCGTAAGCGCTGATCGTTTGACGGCTCTGTGCCAGAGCCTCCGATGACACACCCATCTTTTCCTCCCATGCGTCCATGTCGGTCAAAGAGCCGGACACTTTCCTCAGCCAATGCTGCCGGCGGAAGCGTGTCCATCGAGCAGCCCGATGTCGCGTTGCCCAGACCGCGGACATCAGGCAGAGCGAAGTGCGCCGGGACTGACGACTGTCTCAGTTGGCGTCGGCTACCGTCTGCCGGCCGCCGGCCCAGGCGCGCCATTGCCGTTCGTCGCCATGGAAGACATTGAGGTCTATGCGGCCGGTGACGCCGTGCGACAGGCCGGAGCCGGAATACTGCCAGAACAGCCATTTGCGGCCGGGATAGACCTTTGACGGATGCTGGGCCACGGCACGCAGCCAGAACGGATAGTCGAGGAATTCGCCTCTGAGATTGTCGCGGTAGAAATCGGGCGCGGTGTAGATGATGGGCCGCTGGCCGTAATGCCGCTCCAGCTTGTCCATGAACACCTGCATCTTTTCCAGCACCTTTTCGCGCGACGGCCGCCGCTTGCAGCTGGACTCGCCGTTCCACTCGACGTCGATCACCGGCGGTAGCGCGCCTTCGACCCTGGGCACGTTGCGGATGAACCAGTCCGCCTGCTCGCCGGCCGTGCGGCACCAGTAGAAGAAATGATAGGCGCCGCGCTTCAAGCCGGCGGCGTCGGCGCTGCGCCAGTTTTTCATGAACATCGGATCGAGGTGGTCACCTCCGTCGGTCGCCTTGATGTAGGCGAAGTTGGCGCCCTGGGCCCGCAATTTGTCCCAGTTGACGTTGCCTTGCCAACGCGAGACGTCGACGCCGTGCACTGCAAGGCGGCGAGGCGAACCCTTGCCGAAATTGATCGGCTTGGCGTCGCGAAATCCGTAACGGGTGAGCGGCCCGGCCAGCATGGCCGGTGCCGCGCGGGTCAACAGCTTGGGCGGCGACACCAAGGCTGCCGGCTCGACCGGCAGCCCGCCGACATCAGGCACTTGGGGATCAGGCACGTCGGGCGCGGCAAACACCCCCGTCTCTTCCTCCTCCGCCAAGCCGAACGGGCGCGTTTTTTCCCCCGGACCGTTGTCAGACATGGGAGCCAATCCGGCCCTTGCCGCCCTGTTGCCCCTTGCCGCCGGAGCAGCGGCGATCGGTGCCGGCGGCCGGATCACGGAACTGGTGGTCTCGTTGGACGGTTTCTGCAAATCCAGCGCATCGACGCCGGCCGTTGACGAGCAGCCGGCAAGGCATAGCGATGCGACCAAAAAACTGACGACGCCCGGAATCCGCATCTGGACCTGTACTCAAAACACAACAGACCGAGGGCAAAACGACAGCCGACGGACAAACCAGATCAGTTATGAATGAGAAATTACCAATAAAGTTTGAATCAAGTTTTTTTCGCCCATACCGAGTGCGGGCAAGCGCGATGGAAACCGGCTAGGATTTTTTGAAAACGCCGATCATCGGCCCGAGATTCCAATAGTCGTCTTTGCGGCCGATGGCAGGCGCAAACAAGCTTGATATCGTGCCGTCGAGGAACAGCGCGTTGTCGCAGCCGAGCGCATCGCGGAACAGACGGGCGAAGGCATGGAAGGTCACCGAGCCATTCGAAATCGCAAAAACCGCGACGCCGTCCTTTCGCACCCCGACACCGTCGCGGGTTTTCCGTGAAGTGCCGTCAGCCTGGAATTTTGGATGCAGCTTGCCGTCGATCACCAGCATCGGCCCCGATTGCGTCGCATAGTCGACTGTCGGGCGCCTTTTCACGAAATCCCTGGTGGCACGGACTGCGGCCTTGCCGTTTCGCATGTAGAAAATGCCGTTCGGCTGCAGGGAAAAATTGCCGCTTCCCGATCCCGTTTTCACCGAGGCCATCTCCTGGCCACGCTCGACATAGAGGCCGACCGGCGCGAGGTTCGGGTGATACATACCGGCATTGATGCCGAACAGCATGGTGCGCCCTGCCGCCTGTTGCGTGGCATGCAGATTGTGCAGCGACTGAAACGGCTTGCCCGCCGCATCCTTCCAGAACAGCTCGAGCTGATATCGTTTTGGATCGACCTCGCAAACGAGATAGCTGGTCGCCTCGAAGGTGAAGTCCCGGCATGGCGGCAGTGAAGCGGTCCACTGGCCAAATCCCATGCCAAATGCCGCCACCGACGGCAGTGCGCCCTTGGCCAATGCCAGCAGCAACGGCAATGATTGCAGGAGGGTCAGGAAATCCATGCGCTTACCGGAATCGAAGTTCGTGGTCCGGTACGGATATAACCTGTTTCAAGCGAGACTGTGAAAGGCTCTGGACTTAGGCAAGCCATCCCATGGCGACGCTCAACAACAAGACGATGCCGAGCAGGCCGCGATAGATGACGAACGGCCAAGCCGAGAAACGCTCCAGCACGTGCATCAGCCCCCATATGGCGAAGAAGGCGGAGATCGACGCAACGACCAGCCCGACAGCAAGCACCGACCAGCCATGGGCGTCGAGATGGACCTTGTGCAGTTCCCAGAGTTCCTTGAGGCCGGCGAGCGCGATGGCAGGCAGCCCGAGCAGGAATGAGAAGCGCGCCGCCTCGGCCCGCTTGAAGCCGAGCCCCAATGCCGCCGTCAGGGTCGAGCCCGAGCGCGACACGCCGGGAACAAGCGCGCCGATCTGGGCAACACCGACGAGCAGCGCATCGGTCAGCGACGCGCCCCCCATGCTGCGCCGGTGACGAGCAAAGATCTCGGCCAGCGCCAGCAGGATCGCCATTGCGATGCAGGCCCAGCCGATCACCGTCAGGCTGCGTAGCGGCGAATTGCAGGCGTTGAGCACGCCAGACAGCGCCACGCCGGCGATGACGATCGGGATCGTCGCCAGCACGATCCAGAGCGCCAGCTTGAAATGCCGGTCGGCGAAATCGCGTCGCGCCAGAGCGTTGAAAGAACCAAACAGGATATTCCTGACATCACTCCAGAAATAGCTGACCACCGCGGCAAGAGCCGCGAGTTGCATGGCGGCGGAGAAGGCGGAGCCAGGATCCTGCCAGCCGAGCACGGCCGGCACGATGCGCATATGGGCGGTCGAGGAAATCGGCAACAGTTCGGTGATGCCTTGCACCACGCCGAGGAACGCCACCTTGGCGAACCCCAGGCCGACGAAGCCCGTATCCAGGCCTTGTGTGCAGATATCGGCCAAAATCGAATTCCGTGCATGAGAGATCGGAGTTGCGTGGACCGACCATCGGTCAATCCTGGGCAAGCCTTATCGTCATGGGCCGGATAATCAATTTACGGATTTGTAAGCTGGCGTGCCGAAGTGCACGCCGTTCGAAACCGGCCCACCTTGGAGCCGGCTTGAGATACACAGCGAAAATCGCAAAGCGACTACGGGCAGAGCCAGAGTTTCTGGCATGTCCTGGCGATCACATGCGCCGGCGGCACTTCGGGCTCATCGGTCGAAGGCCGGCGAGCCCGTTCGAGCAGCATGCGCACCTGTTCGGGGCGCACACGATCGCGCTCCATCACAAGCAGGACCATCGGATCGCTCAAAAGCTCGTCCAGGGTGCTGATGCTGTCGTTCATCCGTCGTCTCCTCGAATGCCGTACCCGCGACCCATAAATAGGGAGACAATGATGGCCCGCCAATGACGCTTTGCCGGCTATCTCGTGTCGATTTGGATTAAATTTTGGCCATGCTTGCGCTCTCCCCTGGCCCTTGGCGCTGCGCGTCGATCCACTCCTTCCACAACAAGGGGAGAAGGGAAAAATCAGCCTGGCGGAGGGGCGCCTTCGTATTTCGGCAGGCTGTCATCGAGCACCACCCAGGGCTGCTTCGAGCCCGTGAAAATATGCATTTGCGGCTTGAAAACCGTGGGATCGTCGAGCCATGCGAGTGGGGGTGAAGCCATGACGCCGAAAGCCGTCATGGCAGCCACGGAAAGCGGCTGCCCGCTAACAGCCGGCGGCCTTGGCGTTCACTCCGTTTCGCCGACGACCTCGTCCCAGGTTTTGACCTTGGTCTGGCCGTTGAGGAACGGCAGCGCGGCGGCCGTCAGTTCGGGGGCGAAGAAAGTGTCGTAGTGGGTGCGGTTGGGCAGGATCGCCAGGCGGCTTTGCGACAGGTTCTCGCGCATCCAGCCGGCATCCTTCAGCCCGCCGCCGAGCATCTGATAGAACTTGATCTCGTGTTCGGGCTTGTACATATCGCTGTCGCCATAGACCAGCATGACCGGCATCTTCAGCTTGGCGACGTCGGCCGCGTAGTCGCGGTTCTGACGCATGAAGCCGCCCAGCGCATCGAGGAGCTTCGGGAACTCCTCAGGATGCGGCGCCACGGCGACGTAGGATTTGTACATCGGCGTCTCCTTCATGAACTCAGCCGCGGCCGCGCTCACCTGTGCCTGCTGGGGACGCATCTCGTCATAGAAGCCGTCCGTGGCGTAGCCGGTCGATACCAGGACGAGGCGGCGCACCGCTTCGGGATTCTGGACGGCCATGCGGAAGGCGACGCCGCCGCCCAGCGAATAGCCCATGACATCGACCTGATCGTAACCGAGCGCCTTGACGATGGCGGCCATGTCGTCGCCCATCGCCTCCACGGTGAATGGGCGGTCGCCCAGCGCGGTGCGACCGTGACCCTGCAGGTCGACGCCGATGACGGTGCGGTTTTCGGCAAGTTTCGGCAGGATCGGCGCGAACATATCCGTGGTGCCGAGACCGCCATGCAGCAGAAGCAGCGGCTCGCCCTTGCCATAGATGGCATAATAATAATTCAGGCCGTTGATCGGCAGCAGGCCGGACTTTTCCGGCTTCGGCAGTGCGTTCGTCTCAGTCGTCACGGCGGGTTTTGTCTCCTCCGCATTGGTGGTGCCTGGGCAGCCAACGAGCGCTGCAACCGAAGCAAGAATGGCGAAAAACAGGGTTTTAGACATATCGATCTCCTCTCGTCATGCCGGTATCAGAGCGTCATGCGGATCAAAGCGTTTTGGCGAGTTCTTCGAGCTGGTCGGCGCACTGTCCCCAACCCTCGTGGAAACCCATCTTCTCATGCTGTTCGCGGTCGGCGACGCTCCAGTGCCTGACCCGAGCGATGTAGCGGGTCTTGCCATTGCCCTCGTCCTCGAAGGTCAGCGCGACGGTCATGAACGGCTTTTCCGAAGGCTGCCAAGCCTCTGTGTAGGCGTCGGTGAGGACGATCTTCCTGCCGGGAACGACTTCGAGGAAGACTCCCGGGTTGGGGAATTCGTTGCCGTCCGGGCTAGCCATGACGACAAGGCTCGAGCCGCCGGTGCGCACATCCATCTCGGCGCGAGGCGTCGTCCACGGCTTTGGCGAGAACCAGCGCGTAATCAGTTTCGGGTCAGTCCAGCAGCGATAGACGTTTTCGCGCGGTGCATCGATGATGCGGGCGAGAACCAGTTCACGGTCGTTGGTGGGGGCGATGTCGAGCTTGATGGTCATGATGGCATCCTGCGTTTGATCTGGCTTCCGTCCCAAGGACGAGCCGATGAACCGCAAACCGACATCGCCCGCAAAGAAAATGTCGACACCGTCTCGATGGGCCGAGACGTCACCCACCTTCGTCATCAATGGGCGAAGCAGGAGCGCAGCGACGCAGCGCAGACCCGAGGATGACGAAGCGATAAAAACCTCTGCGCCGAGAAACCGGACGTGTCAGTGGCGTTTGGCTTGCACCAGATAAGCCTCGATCTCGGTCTCGCCGAGCCACCTTGCCGCCTCCAGCCGGTGCAGGCCTTCGACGAGGATGTGGCGCTTGCCGTCATGGCGGACCTGGATCGGCGTCTTCATGCCGTTTTCCAGGATGTCCTCGGCCAGATGGCGGACGGTCTCGGGATGCAGCGTCTTCTTGCGCGCCGTCGGCACGTAGATCTCGTCGACCTTGACCTTTTGCACTCTGAGCATTCCGACCCCCGTGGCGGAAACGCCGCCTCCCCTGAGATAGTCCGTTTGATGGAGGCGGCCAAGGGTGCGGCTAACGAATGCTGGCCCGATCGTTTCTATTTGACGCGTGACCGGCAGATCGCCGAAATGGCGGCCCTCGACCTTTTCAGGTGTTCATGACCCATCTGCCGACCGAATTCCCCGATTTCGGACTGACACCGGAGCAGCGCCGCCACGCGGTGCGTGGCCATTATTACGAATGGCCGGGGATGGATGGCGAGCGCGGCGAGATCTGGTGCTACAGCGACCGGTTTTCCTATCGCGCCGGAGAGACTGTGGCCTTGCATGTCAGCTCGACAGCTGCGACGTTCGGCATGACAATCATCCGGGATGGCGGCAGCGAAACCAAAGTGTTCGAGAAATCGGGCATCGCAGCACGCTGGCAGGAAAGTCCGGAACAATGTTCGGCTGAAGGCTGCGGCTGGGACGCTTCGCTCGAATTCCGTGTCGAGAACGACTGGCCGTCCGGAGCCTATCGGGTCACGCTGACCGCAGACGGGCGCGACGGCAAGCCGATCCAATACCACCATATTTTCATCGTCAGCCCGCAGCCGGGCCGTAAACCCGGCCGTGTGCTGCAGGTGGCGGCGACGGGCACCTGGCTGGCCTACAACACCTGGGGCGGCTCCAACCACTACCAGGGCATCACCGGGCCGGACCGCAACCAGTATTCGCCCATCGTGTCGACGCAACGCCCCTGGTGCCGCGGCTTCGTCGTGCTGCCGAAAGATGCGCCGCGTGTGCCGCTGGAAGTCGCCGTGCCGCCGAAGACGGTGCCGCGTTATCCGCATATGGAATGGGCGCTCGCCACCGGCCATTCGAAAAAGTACGCCTCGTCGGGCTGGGCGAGCTACGATAGCCACTTCTTCCGCTTTGCCGAGCGGGCCGGCTATCAAGTCGATCTCGCCAGCCAGCATGATCTCCATTTTTCGCCCGAAATTCTCGACGGCTACGACTGCGCCGTCTTCGTCGGCCATGATGAATACTGGACCTGGGAAATGCGCGACGCCGTCGACGCCTATGTCGAGCGCGGCGGCCATGCGGCGCGCTTTGCCGGCAATTTCATGTGGCAGACGCGGCTGGAAGACGAGGCCCGCCGGCAGGTCTGCTACAAATATCGCTCGCGTGCCGAAGACCCCGCCTATCTCCCAGGCGGCGACGTCACCCGCGCCACCAATTCCTGGGAAGCGCCGGAAATCGGCCGGCCGGGTTCGGCGACCTTCGGGCTCAACGCGACGCGCGGGGTCTATACCGGTTGGGGCGGCTGCGCGCCGCGCGGCGTGCGTGGTTTTCCGGTCTATAGGCCCGAGCATTGGGTCTTTGCCAGCACCGGCATCTACTATGGTGACCTGCTGGGCGCCGACAGCCATGTCTATGGCTATGAGGTCGACGGGCTCGACTTCGAGATACGCGGCGGCCTGCCCTACCCGACCGCTACCAGCGGCGCGCCAGACGGCTTGCAGGTTCTCGCCGTCGCCATGGCGAGCCAGGTCGAGGAAAGCGCCGATATCCCGATCGAGGACCAGTTTCTCACCGACGAAGACGGCCGCTTCACCGCCGAGACGCTGTTCGGCGAGGCGAGCGACGCCAATCTGGAAAAGGTCAAACGCGGCAACGGCATGATCGTCAATTTCCCGCGCGGCAAGGGCGAGGTGTTCCACGCCGGAACCTGCGAATGGGTCGCCGGCCTGCTAAGACAGGACCCGATGGTCGAACGCGTCACAAAAAATGTCCTCGATCGTTATCTCGGAAAGTCCTGACATGTCGAAAGTCCAGACCGCCACGCAAGCCACTGACGCCCGGCGAGACTCGCATCTGTTCTATCTGTCCAGCCTGCGCCGGCCGCTGATCGACCGTGCCGAGGGCATCTATATGTGGACGCAGGATGGCCGCCGCTTCATCGACGGCTCGAGCGGCCCGATGGTTGCCAATATCGGCCATTCAAACCGCAATGTGCTGGATGCCATGAAGCGGCAGATGGACCGCGCCACCTTTGCCTATCGGCTGCATTTCGAGAACGAGCCGGCCGAGGAGTTGGCACGCGAACTGGCCGGCAAGCTGCCGGAAGGCATGGACCGAATCTTCTTCGTCTCGGGCGGCTCGGAAGCGACCGAATCCTGCATCAAGCTGGCGCGGCAATGGGCCGTCGCCACCGGCCAGGTCAGCCGCTGGAAGGTGATCACCCGCTTCCCCTCCTATCATGGCGGCACGCTGGGTTCGCTCTCGGTCACCGGCGACGATGCGCTGGCCGAAACGTTCGAGCCGATGATGCGGGCGATGCCGACCGTGCCGGCGCCGAATGCCTGGCGCGACCGCGACAACCTCTCGATGGACCAGCGCGGCATCCGCTATGCCGACATGCTGGAGGAGAAGATTCTTGCGGAAGGTCCAGACAGCGTGGTCGCTTTCATCATGGAGCCGATCGGCGGTGCGGCGACCGCGGCACTGGTCGCGCCGGACAGCTATTACCCGCGCATCCGCGAGATCTGCGACCGCTACGGCATCCTGCTCATCCACGACGAGGTGATGAGCGGCGCCGGCCGCACCGGCAAATTCCTCGGCGGCGACCACTGGAACTGCAAGCCCGACATCGTCGCGCTGTCGAAGGGGCTGGGTTCGGGCTATGCGCCGCTTGGCGCGCTCGCCGCCCCGATGCGGCTGGTGCAGCCGCTGCTTGACTCCGGCGGCTTCCAGCACGGCCACACCTATGCCGGCAATCCGCTGGCCTGCGCCGCCGGGCTTGCCGTGCTCGGTGAAATGGACCGGCTTGGCCTGATCGCCAATGCGGCCGCCATGGGCGACGTGCTGATGGACGAGCTGAAGGGGCTGGCGAAGCGGTTTCCGTTCATCGCCGACGTGCGCGGCAAGGGCCTGCTCACCGGCGCCCAGATGGTTGCTGATCCAGAGACGCTGAGGCCGATCGACCAGACCAAGAAAGCCACGCAGCGGCTGCTCGACCTCGCCTATGAGCGCGGGCTGATCATCTATGGCCGCAGGGTCAAGGGCGGCGTCGACGGCGACAATTTCATGGTCGCGCCGCCGATGATCGTCACCAGCGAACAGGTCGGCGAGATCGTTTCCATCATCGGCGACTCGCTGGAGTCGCTGGCTGCCGAACTCGACCTGCCGGTCGAAGGCTGAGGCGACAAAGATGGCGCCTAGAAAAGTCATCATCACCTGCGCCGTCACCGGCTCGGTGCACACGCCGTCGATGTCGCCCTATCTGCCGGTGACGCCGGACCAGATTGCCACTGAGGCGATCGCCGCTGCGGAAGCCGGGGCCTCGATCCTGCATCTGCACGCCCGCGACCCGAGGGATGGCCGCCCGACCGCCGATCCGGACGTCTACATGCAGTTTTTGCCGCGCATCAAGCAGGCGACCGATGCGGTGATCAACATCACCACCGGTGGCTCATCGCTGATGACGCTCGATCAGCGGCTGGCAGCCCCTTTGCGGGCCGAACCCGAAATGTGCTCGCTCAATATGGGCTCGATGAATTTCGCGCTGTTCCCGATGCTCGACAGGCCGAGGGAATGGCAGCACGAATGGGAGCCGAAGCTGCTCGAAGCGACGCGCGACACCATCTTCAAGAACACGTTTGCCGATATGGAGGGCGTGCTGGAGAGGCTGGGCAAGGGCTGCGGCACGCGCTTCGAATTCGAATGCTACGATGTTGGCCATCTCTACTCGCTGGCGCATTTCCGCGACCGAGGGCTGGTGTCTGGCCCATTGTTCATCCAGTTCGTGCTGGGCATTCTGGGCGGCATCGGCGCCGATCCCGACAATCTCGTCCATATGAAGCGGATCGCCGACAAATTGTTCGGCGACAGCTACCAGTTCTCCGTGCTGGCCGCCGGCCGTCAGCAGATGCCGCTGATCTCGATCGCGGCGGCCATGGGCGGCAATGTCCGTGTCGGGCTGGAGGACAGTCTCTATGACGGCCGCCAGCTGGCGAAATCCAATGCCGATCAGGTGCGCCGCATCCGTGGCATTCTCGACGGGCTGTCGCTGGAGGTTGCAACGCCAACCGAAGCACGCGACATGCTGGCGCTCAAGGGCGGCGACCGGGTGGCGTTTTGAGAGACGACCGTGATCAATCCAACATCCAATGACGTCCTCTTACGCCCCGGCCGGATCGAAGACGTCGAAACCATCCACGCGGCGATCCTGAAGCTCGGCACGCATATCGGTGCGCCGGAGGAAATCATCTCCACACCCGACGATCTCAGAATGTACGGCTTTGGCGAAAAACCCGCCTTTTCGACCCTGATCGCCGAAGTCGGCGGGGAATTTGCCGGGCTTTGCCTGCATTTTCCGATCTTTTCAACCTGGATGGGGCGGCCTGGAGTCTATGTGCAGGACCTCTATGTCGAGGATCGTTTTCGCGGCCGCAAGATCGGCGAGCGGCTGCTGCGGCACGTTGCGGCGCAGTGCCGGAACGAAGGCGGCGTTTATCTCCGACTGTCGGTCGACACCGACAATGAAGGTGCCAAGACCTTCTATGAAAGGCTGGGCATCGCCTGGTCGAGCTATGAGCAGACCCAAAAAATCATCGGCGAGGCGTTCTTTGCCTTCGCCGATGCGCCCCAAAACGAGGATCCGGAATGAAAGCCTTCTATGCCGAGGAACAGAAGCGTCACGACCCCAAGGCCTTTCTGTCAAGCGGTGCGGCACAGCCCAATCCGGAAAAGCCGGAGCGCGTGGAGAGATTGTTAGCCGGCGCAAAATATGCTGGCTGCACGATCGAGCGGCCTCGGGATCATGGGCTCGGCCCGGTCGCGGCTGTGCATACGCCCGAATACCTTGATTTCCTCGAGCATATCTACACGCGCTGGCAGCGCATCGAGGGCGCTTCGGCCGAAGTGATCCCCAACATCCATCCGATCGCGCGCAACGGCTCCTACCCGGCCTCGGCAGTCGGCCAGGCCGGCTACCACATGGCCGATACTGCTTGCCCGATCTCGGGCGAGACTTGGCAAAGCGCGCTGTGGAGCGCCTGGAGCGCGGTCGACGCGGCCGAGGCGGTGATGTCAGGCGCGCCGGCCGCCTATGCGCTATGCCGCCCGCCCGGCCACCACGCCTTTGCCGATGTCGCCGGCGGCTTCTGTTTCATCAACAACTCGGCCGTCGCGGCGCAGGTTCTGCGTAAGCAGGCCGCACGGGTGGCGATCCTCGATGTCGACCTGCATCACGGCAACGGCACGCAAGGCATCTTCTACGCACGGCCGGATGTGCTGACCGTCTCGCTGCATGCCGATCCGGTGCGCTTCTATCCGTTCTTCTGGGGTCATGCCGACGAGCGCGGCGAAGGCCCCGGCCTCGGCTACAATTTCAACCTGCCGCTGCCGCGCAAATCCGCCGACGCGGCGTTTCTCGAGGCGCTCGAGGTGGCGTTCCAGCGCATCCGGGCCTTTTCGCCGGACGCGCTGGTCGTTGCGCTCGGCCTCGACGCGTTCGAGGGCGATCCGTTCGGCGGACTTTCGGTGACGACGCCTGGCTTCTCGCGCATCGGCGAGGCTATCGCCAAGCTCGATCTGCCGACGGTCATCGTCCAGGAAGGCGGCTATCTCTGCGACGAACTCGGCGACAATCTGACTGCGTTCCTCACCGGCTTCGGCGGCAAGACGCGGTGAATGCTCAAGCCAGCGTCAGGAGCGCTGCTGCCTGAGCATGGCGATCACACGGTGTACGCTCTCCAGCGTCTCGTCGATTTCGGCTGCAGTGTTGTAGTGGGCGATGCCGATACGCACGACGCCATGCTCGGCTGGAATGCCGAGCTGGTGGACGATCTCCCAGGCGTAGTTATGGCCGGACCACAGGAAGATGTTTTCGGCATTCATCTGCCGCACGATCGTTTCGGGCACGATGCCATCGACGGTGAAGGAAACCGTCGGCACGCGCTCGCCGAGCCGCTTCGGATCGGTAATGCCCCGGATGGTCAGGCCCTCGATATCGGACAGGCCATCGATCAGCTGTTGCGCCAGCGGGTTTTCATAGGCGATCGAAACCGCAAACGCCTTGGCAATCTTCTGCCTTCTTGAACCGCCCTCGCCCGCCGCCGCGCCAAGGTCGGCAAAGTAATCGACCGCGGCCGTGAGGCCGGCCATCAGCTCGATCTGCGGCGTGCCGAGTTCGAACCGCTCCGGCAAGCCGTTGGACGAGCAGCGGCATTTGTAGGGCTGCAGGTCGTCGATGACGTCGCGCCGGCCCCACAATATGCCCATATGGGGGCCGAAGAATTTGTAGGCCGAACAGATCAGGAAATCGCAGCCGAGTTCCTGCACGTCGATCAGGCCATGCGGCGCGAACTGGACGGCGTCGACATAGACAAGGGCCCCGGCATTCCTGGCTATGGCGGTCAGCGCCTTCACCCGGTTGATCGAGCCGGTCAAATTGCTGGCGTAGTTCAACGCGACCAGCCGTGTCTTCTCGGAAAGCAGACCAGCCAGCGTCGCCTCTTCGACCTGCCAGCTCTTTTCGTCGAACGGCAGCCAGCGCACGACGAGCCCGAGATCCTCGGCCAGCTGCAGCCAGGGCGACACATTGCCCTCATGGTCCATGCGGGTGAGGATGATCTCGTCGCCGGGCTGCATCGTGCGGCCGAGCGTGCGCGACATGTGATAGGTCAGCGTCGTCATGTTGGCGCCGATGATGATTTCCTCAGGGCTCGCCGAGCCAAGGAAATCGGCCATGGCCTGGTGCGCTTCATCAACGACCTGCTGTGCGGCAAGCGTCGTTTCGAAATAGCCGCCAAGGTTGGCATTGGTGGTCAAAAGGCAGCGCGACACGGCGTCCGCGACCGCCTGTGGCACCTGCGTGCCGGCAGGGTTATCGAGATAGATGCGGCGGCGGCCCTTGTCGGTCAGGAAGAGAGCCGGAAATTTTTCACGCACTGCCTCGACTGGAAAATTCATTGCTGCCCGCTCCCATTGTGCTCATTCAGTATTCGGAGACTGACGACCTGTTCAAGGACAGGGATTGCCGACCCGCTGGTGGATCGCGTCCACCGCCTTCTGCATTTCTTCGGTCCAGGTGACGTCGACGGAAGACAGCGCCATGTCGAGCTGCGAAAGCGTCGTTGCGCCGACGATGTTGGAGGCTACGAACGGCCGGCTCGAGACATAGGCATTGGCAAACAGTGCCGGCTCCAGGCCAAAGGAGCGCGCCAGCTCATTGTACTCAAGTTGCGCTTCAGCGGCACCTGGCGTCTCGTAGCGCTGGCCGCGATTGAACAGCTGCGAGCGGGACCCCTGCGGTCGCGCGCCATGGTCGTATTTGCCGGTGAGATAGCCCTGGGCCAGCGGCGAATAGGGCAGCAACGACACTTGCTCGCGCTCACAGACCTCGGCGAGGTTTACCTCGAAAGTGCGGTTGACGAGATTGTAAGCGTTCTGGATCGACGCGACGCGCGGGCCGATGCCCTTGTCGGCTTCGGCAAGGAACCGCATCACGCCCCAGGAACTCTCGTTCGACAGCCCGAAATGGCGGATCTTTCCAGCCTTCACCAGTTCGTCGAAGACGCCAAGCGTCTCGGCGATCGGTGTTTCGTCGGCCGGTGCGCCGACGGAATCGGCGCGCGGCGACACGGCGCCGACGCGCGTCGGATTGGCACCCCAGGGGATATCCCGCTCCGGCCAGTGGATCTGATAGAGGTCGATATAGTCGGTGCCGAGCTTGGCCAGCGACTTGTCGATGGCGTCAAAGATATCGGCGCGCACCAGTTGCGACGGCCTGTCGCCGCGAAACCATGCGTTGGCCGTGCGGCCGACGACCTTCGAGGCCAGGATCACCTTGTCGCGGTTGCCCTTGGCCTTCATCCAGCTGCCGATGATCCTTTCGGTCCGTCCCTGCGTCTCCGCCTTGGGCGGGATCGGATAGAGCTCAGCGGTGTCGATGAAATTGACGCCACGCGAGAAAGCCAGGTCCATCTGGGCGTGGCCTTCGGCCTCGGTGTTCTGCTGGCCCCAGGTCATGGAGCCCAGGCAGATCTGGGTCACAAGAAGATCGGTCCGACCGAGACGGCGTTTGTGCATGAAATTCGGCTCCGGAGGAAGGCTGGCGCGACTGCGCGGAGGAAGCCGCATCTATAGGCAAAGCAGAGCCGCTCTCCAAGCCTCGCCAGACCGACTTTTGCGTGAACCAGCCGGGTTAGCGGCGAGCACCGGCTAGTGCACGGCGCTTGGCCTCGTCGATCAGCATGTTGGCCACTTGCATTCGGATCATGGCGCGCTGGCGCAAATGCGGGGCGACACGGTCGGGATGGTTGGCAAAGGCAAAGCGGCGGCGCATGCGGCTGAAGTCGGCGATTTGCTTGGGCTGATCGAGGCCAAGTTCGACGGCGATGGCTTCGGGATCGATCGGCGGCAGCTTTTCCTCGGGCTTTGGCTCTTCGCCGGCGAGAGCCAGCTTGGCATGATCGAGCAAGGCGGCGAATTCCGTCGCCAGATCCGCGCCCGCCTCGCGATATTCGGCAGCGGAAACCTTGATGCGGCCGGAATGGAGTTCATCGGCCACCGAAAGATAGTCAAACGGGATGGATGGACGAGCGCCGGCCTCTTCGCCCTCGCCATTCTTGTCGGGGGCGATGAAGAGGTCGTCGAGCAACGAAGCGAAATCCCGCTTGGCGCCAGTAGCGATGTCAGCCTCCCCCTCGCCCGACCATTCGGGTATCAAAGCATAGAACCGGCTCGTTAAAAATGCATGGCACCGATCTTAACGAATTTAGCCTTCGCCTCGTCTACCGCTTCACCCACCGCAATCCCAAAAACAAAAGCCGGACTGCATTTTCACGCAGTCCGGAATTCGCCAGGAGTGGCGAGGAAAAACCGGCCATGTAGCCAGCATTCGAGGCTACGATACGCACCGGCCAAAAGTTTCGCCGGGTTGCAGAAAATGGCGAAAAAATTCGCCAAGACAAAAATTCGCCAAGACATGGCAGGTATGCAAATGCTGCACTGCACAATTGTCACGATTCACCTATATTGGCTGGCGTGGAGGACCAATTTGGGGCTTGAATCATGGGTTTCTTCACTGAAATGTTCGCCCGGCCGCGGCCGCAGGAGCATCTGAGATACCGCTCGGCGCTCGCGCTGCTTCATTCGATGAGCAATGCCGACCGTGCCGACATCGGTATCAAGCCGGCCGACTTCCCCCGCATCGCCCGCGAAATGTCCGTTCGCTAGGTACTTCCGGAGATGTCCCGGATCGATCCGGGACATCTCCAAAAAACTCAATTCCCTAGCGCGATCCCAGGAACGTCGCCTTGCCCAACGGCACGCCATTGTGGCGAAGAATGTCGTAGGCCGTGGTGAGGTGGAAATAGAAGTTGGGCATGGCCACATGCAGCAGATACTGCAGGCCGGGCATCGAACTTTCCCGTCCGCCAAGCTTCAGCTCGATGATCTTGTCGTCGGAGCCGTCGAACTCGGCAGCCGAAAAAGTCGCCAGAAGGTCGAGCGTCTTCGTGATGCGAGCCTGGACATCGGCAAAACTCGCCTCGTTGTCCTCATATTTCGGCACTTCGCGGCCGGCGAGCCGTGACGGCGCGCCCTTGGCATGATCGGTGGCGATCTGCACCTGCCTGGTCAAGGCGAACATGTCTGGCGCGAGCCGCGCCGTCAGAAACACCTGCGGGTCGATCTTGCGGTCAAGCGCATTCTGTTCGGCGGTCGCCAGCACATCGGAAAGCGCTTTCAGCCTGGCCGAAAACACCGGCACGGACGCCTCATACATCGATATCGTCACGTCAAATCTCCTGTCCGGCCGAACGCCGGCGGACGCGACGTAGCGCCTTCGCGCGCGATTCTTCAAGTCCGTCGAGCCTGCGTCACCACGTTGCCGCAATCGCCGTCGTAGAATCCTCTATCGAGCGGAGGTTCCCGATGAGACGCGCCCTTTTCGCAGCGACTGCCTTTCTCTCCCTGGCACCGATCGGCCAGACGGTATTGGCTGCCGACGATGCCCCCGAAGCACCCTATATCGACGATCGGTCGAGCGCCGACGCGGTTGTCCGTTCGCTGTACAGCGCCATCAGCCGGCACGAATTCGCCCGCGCATGGGGGTATTTCGGCGATACAAAGCCGGCAAAGGATTTCGATAGTTTCGTCAAGGGCTATGATGGGACGGACAAGGTCGAAGTCCAGACCGGGACGGTTTCCGACGAAGGCGCGGCTGGCAGCATTTTCTACAACGTCCCCGTCGCCATCCGCGCGACGGACAAGGCTGGCGGCGAAAAGGTCTTTGCCGGGTGCTATACGCTGCGCCAGGTGAATGCCCAGATCCAGGCGGGGCCGCCCTTCGATCCAATCCATATCGAAAAAGGCGCGCTAAAACCCTCCACCGCCGATTTCGAAGAGGCGCTGCCACCAAGCTGCGGCGACGGGCCGCCACCGCCAAAGAAAGACACCGCACTGGAGCAGGCCAAGAAGGCCTTTCTGGCAACCTATGGCGACCAGTGCGACAAGCAGTTCCTTGCCAATGAGCCGACCGTTTTTTCGATTAAATACAAGGACAAGGATGCGCAGCCCGGCGATCCCGACAAGGAGACGCGGCTGTTCCATTTTTCCTGCTCGGCCGCGGCCTACAATGAAAGCTCGATCTACTACATGACCGACGACGTGTCGGGCGTGCAGCAGTTGCAGTTCGCCGAGCCCAAGATGGACATCCGCTACGAGAACAATGACAGCAACGGCAAATTGCTGGGCATGAGTATCGTCGGTTTCCAGACGTCGGGCTGGGCAGTCAATTCCGCCTATGACGAGGCTGCCCACACGATCACCACGTTCAACAAGTGGCGCGGCATCGGCGATGCGTCCGACGCAGGGACGTATCTGTTCCGCAATGGCAATTTCTCGCTGGTCCAGTATGACGTCGATGCGTCCTATGACGGCGAGCAAAATCCCGAGACTGTCATCGACTACAACACGGCGCCCTGAGCGTCACACGAGCTTGCAGGCTGCGTCGATCAGGGCGCCTTCGACAGCATCCAGTTGAGCGTGCCGCGCCAGTCGGTCATGCGGATCGGAGTGCCATGGGTGCCGGTCTCGAAGCGGACGAAGCGGGTCGGATAGGTCTTCGATTTGGTCAGGATCGAGCGAAAGAACGCCTCCTGCTTTGCCACGGGGTAGACCACGTCATGGCTGCCCTGGCCGAAGAAGACCGGCACGCGGCGCTTGAAGGCCGGGCTGGTGAAAAAGCTCTCGTCCCACAGCGAACCGAGCAGCAGCAGGCCGTTGATGCGGCCGCCCATGTCCTTGCGCGCGGCCAGCTTCCAGCACAGCGCGCCGCCCATAGAGCCGCAGGCGACGAAGATCTTCGCGCCTGGCGACTGTTCGGCATAATGACCGATCAGCGCCGCCACCTGCGCCGCTCCCGTATCGCCGAAATCGGGGAAATCAGGACTGAGATAGAGGCCGCCATTGCCGGCCATCAGGTTCTTGAGCCGGTTGAAATTGCCGCCGAATGTGAAGTCGTCGACACCCTGCTTGCGGCTGCCGCCCTGCCCGTGCAGATAAAGCACGATGATGCCGGCGCCCTCGGTCTTGCCGACGGCGACATGCCTGACATCGCCGGCATCGGTCTTCAGCAACAGATCCTGCTGCATCTTGCGGACGCTGGTGTCGGTGTATTGGGCGTTCACCCGCCGCTCCGGCACCTGGTCACGCTGGTTGATGTCGCGCATCTCGCGGTAGTCGATGACCGTGTAGGTGCCGTTGATGTCAGACGACAGCGTGGGCGGATAGGCGAAGAGATCGTCCTTGAAGGGTTTTAGGGACAGCGTCTGGCTTTGCGCGGCCGAAGACAGCAACGCGGTCGCGACTGCAAAGGCACAGAAAATTTGGCAGCGAATAGACATGCCCAAGGCATGCGTAATTCGCCTTGGGTTTGTCAATCCTGCAGCACGCCGCCGGCGCCTTCGAGTGCCTCGCGTGTGTCGACATCGACTGACGCCGCCGCGCCGATTTCGACATCGATGACATCGAGCCCTTCGGTCTCGACCAGATGGCGCGCGCCGGTGTCGCCTTCGAGATGGGCGATCGCCGGAAACAGCGAGCGCGGCAAAAGCACAGGGTTGCCGCGCTTGCCGTCATGCGAGGCGCGGACCACCGCATTGCCGCCGGCCTTGCGGAAAGCATCGATCAATCTGTCGAGATCATCGGACGTGATATCAGGCATGTCACCGAGAACGATCATCACGCAGGCGGAATCTTCCGGCAGATAGGCGATGCCGGCTTTCAGCGAGGTGGACAGGCCCTCGGCAAAATCGGGATTGTCAGCGAAGGTCACGTCGAGGCCCGCCAGCGCAGCGCGCACCCGCTCGCGCTGGTGGCCGGTGACGATGACAGTGCCGGACGCCTTCGAGCCGAGCGCCCGCTCGGCGGTGCGGCGCACAAGCGGCTTGCCGTCGAACAGCGCCAAAAGCTTGTTCGGCCCGCCCATGCGGCTTGAGCGGCCAGCGGCCAGCAGCACGATGCCGACCTTGAGCTGGCTTTTGGCCGGCAGCGGTTCGCGCGGCTGCGGCCGTGTCGGGATTTCCATCAACAGCCCGCCGACCCCCATGGCGGCAATATCCCTGGCCGTCACGTCGAGGCCAGCGATCAACCGGTCCAGCACCCAGTCGAAACCATTCTCCTTGGGGCTGCGGGCGCAGCCGGGCGCGCCGATGATGCGCTTGCCATCGAGCGTGCCGAGCACCAGCAGATTGCCGGGATCGACCGGCATGCCCGCGCGGATGACTGCACCACCCGCCTTCTCGATCGCCGCGGGAATGACATCGGCAAAATCGCTCATCGCCGAAGCGCCGAAGATCACCACCATGTCGTTGTCGCGCGCCAGCGAAGCCGTGGCCTCCGCCACCTGAGCGATCTCATGCGGCGTGCGGCGCTCCGCAGTCAGCCTGCCGCCCGTGCGCGCCAGCCGCGCTTCCGTGACGCGCAGCGTCTTGTCGAGGACGGAAGGCTTGATGCCGGGCAGAACCGTCTGGATGACGCCGACACGCACGGGCCGGTAGGCATTGACGGCAAAGATCTCGCCTGCGGCGCAGATTTTCGTCGCAGCGTCGACCAGCGCTGAACTGACCGCGAAGGGAATGATCTTCACGGTCGCGACCATCTGGCCTTTCTCGACCGGCGCATGCTGCGCCAGCGTGGCGATGGTGATGGCGGGATCAATGGCATTGATGGCATCGATGACAGCGGCATCGACCGTGAAGATGCCCGGCGCCTTGGCATGGAGATTGACCCGCCCGGTCGCGGCAGGCCTGACTTCGATCCCGCGAAAGGTCATGCTCTCGGCGATCGTCTGCGCGGCGGCATCCTCGCCGAGGTCGTCGACGGCCAGCACGGCCGCAACGACCTCAGAAATGCCGGCAGCCCGCAGCAGCGCCACATCTTCAGCGCTCAGCCTGTGCGCCTTGCGGAAGCGGCGTTCGCCGGCGGTGGTCGAATGCGCCAGCACCGCGCCTTCCGCGGTCTCGATCGGGATCGGGCCGAATTTCACGCCGCCGCGCCCTTGGCATCAAGACCGCGCGAGCGGAAGGCGTGGATTGCCTGGGCCAACACCGCAACGGCGATCTCTCCCGGGCTGGCAGCACCGATGTCGAGCCCGATCGGCGCATGGATACGGGCGATCTGATCGGCGCTCGCGCCCAGCGCCAGCAGGCGTTCGACCCGCTTGGCATGCGTCTTCCTGCTGCCGAGCGCCCCGACATAGAAACAGTTGGCGTCGAGCGCGGCCTTCAGCGCGAAATCATCGACCTTCGGATCATGGGTGACGGCGGCAAGTGCGGTGTAGCTGTCGAGCGGCTGGCGCTTCAGCACATCCTCCGGCCATTCGGCATGGAGCGCCACGTCGGGAAAGCGGTCCGGCGTAGCGAAAGCGGTGCGCGGATCGATGATCTCCACGGGATAGCCGGCGATCTTCGCCATCGGCGCCAGCGCCTGGCTGATGTGTACGGCGCCGATCACCACGAGGCGTGGCTGCGGCAGATGCGCGTTGAGAAAGAAAGTCCTCCCTTCGGCCTCGACCGAACCGGAATTGCCTGTGCGAAACGCCCTGGCGATGGCAGCGCCGAGATCGCCGGCGACCTGATCGCCCTCGCGCACAATCCGGTCGCGGCCGTCACCGAGATCGGTGACCAGGATCGCCGCGCGGCGAGCGCGTCGTTCGGCGTTCAAAATTTTTAAGGCGTAGGGATCCATCCGAGATCAGCCCAGTCTTTCCACGTACACCTTGATGCGGCCGCCACAGGACAAGCCGACCTGCCATGCGGTTTCATCGGCAACACCGAACTCCAGCATCCTGGCCTTGCCGCTGTCGATGACGTCGATGGCCTCGCTGACCACAGCGCCTTCGACGCAGCCGCCGGAAACGGAGCCGTGGAAATTGCCGTCGGCATCAATGACCAGATGGCTGCCTACAGGTCGGGGCGCCGATCCCCAGGTCTCGACCACTGTCGCGATGGCCACGTCCTTGCCGTCCTTCATCCAGCCCTCCGCGATGATCAGCGGGTCGCGGGCCTCATCCAGATAAATGCTGTTTTCCATGACCGTTTCTCCAGAAGTCTGTTTTTCTCGGGATCTGTTTTCCGGGTGGGAAAGATATGGTTATGCGGCGTGCCTCGCGCCAGCTTCCAGCCATCGGCGCGGATCGACGGATTGTGCCGACTTCTTGTCCAATGACGCGCAGAGATCGGCCAGCGCATCGAGATTGTGCACCGAGCGGAACTCGTCGACATGCGGCAGCATCGCCTTGACGCCACGGGCGCGCGCTTGGAAGCCGTCGAAGCGCAGCAATGGGTTCAGCCAGATCAGACGCCGGCAGGATTTGTGCAGGCGCTCCATTTCCTCCGACAGGCCGTCGACATCGTCGCGCTCCAACCCGTCGGTGATCAGAAGCACGACCGCCCCCTGCCCCAGCACGCGCCGCGACCATATCAGGTTGAACTCGGCAAGTGTGTCGCCGATGCGGGTGCCGCCCGACCAGTCCTTGACCGCCGCAGAACAGTCGGCAAGTGCTGCATCGGGATCGCGGTGGCGCATCTGCCGGGTCAGATTGGTCAGCCTTGTGCCAAAAACGAACGTGTGCACGCGCCGGCGTTTTTCCGTGAGCGCATGCAGGAAATGCAGGAAGATGCGCGTGTACTGGCTCATCGAGCCTGAAATGTCGGCCAGAACCACCAAAGGCGGATGAACTTCGCGGGCTGAGCGGAATTTCGGCAGAATCAGTTCGCCGCCGGTGCGCGCAGCCGAACGCATCATGGCGCGCGGATCGATGCGGCGGCCATGCGCATCGGCCTTGAAGCGCCGGGTCCGCACCATGTCGAAAGGCAACCGCAACTGCGCGATCGCCTTCTTGGCGTCGGCCATCTCGGCGGCGTTCATCTGGGCAAAATCCTTGGCCCGCAGCACCTCGTTGCCGGAAAAAGTGAAGCGGGCGTCGACCTCGATCTCGGGAATTTCCTGTGGCGGCTGGTTCTTCTGGTGGCCCTCGAACATCGCCTGGCTGACCCGGTTTTCAGCGGCGCGTGGCTTCTGCTTTTCCCTGGTGTCGGGTGCCACCGGCGAAAACATAGCCAGCATCTTCTCGATCAGTTCGCGCGACTTCCAGAACAGCCGGAAGGCTTCGTCGAAAGTGGCGTGATCCTCATGCCGCGACACCAGCACGGCGTGCAGCGTCCAGTAGAAATCGTCGCGCGAACCAATGCCGGCGGCGAGCACCGCCTCGATGGCGTCCTTGACCGAGGCCGGCCCGACCCGCATGCCGGCCTTGCGTAAGGTGCGGGCAAAATAGACGATGTTGTCGGCAATCCGCCCGTGCGGCATGGCCTCTTTCGGTTCGGGGCGCGGCATCGCCTACTCCGCCGCCGAAAGCTCGGCCTTCACCTCGTTGAGGATGCGCCGGCCTTCGCCCTGTTCGATGCGGGCAATGTCGTCCTGGTATTTCAACAGCACGCCGATCGTGTCGGAGACGGTTTCCGGATCGAGCGCCACCTTGTCGAGTTCGGTCAGCGCGCCGGCCCAGTCGATGGTTTCGGCGACGCCAGGCACCTTGAACAATTCGATCTGGCGCAGCTTCTGGATGAAGGAGACCACTTCGGCCGAAAGCCGCTGGTTGGCCTGCGGCACCTTACGGCGCACGATCTCGAGTTCGCGCTCGGCGTTGGGATAGTCGACCCAGTGATAGAGGCAGCGCCGCTTCAGCGCATCGTGGATTTCGCGGGTGCGATTGGTGGTGATGATGACGATCGGCGGTTCTTCCGCCTTTATGGTGCCGAGTTCGGGCACCGTCACCTGGAAGTCGGACAGGATTTCGAGCAGAAAGGCCTCGAAGGCCTCGTCGGTGCGGTCGAGCTCATCGATCAGGAAAACCGGGGCAGCGCCCGTCTTTCCGGTCAGCGCATCGAGCACCGGGCGGCGGATCAGGTATTTTTCGGAAAAGACGTTGCGCTCCATGGCGGAGCGCTCGACCTTGCCGGCCGCCTCCTCCATGCGGATCTCGATCATCTGCGCGGCGTAGTTCCACTCATAGACGGCGGACGAAACGTCGAGGCCTTCATAGCACTGCAGGCGGATCAGCCGGCGACCGAGCGCCTGTGCCAACACCTTGGCGATCTCGGTCTTGCCGACGCCGGCCTCGCCCTCGAGGAAAAGCGGCCGCTTCATACGCAACGACAGGAACAGCACGGTCGCCAGCGACCGGTCCGCCACATAGTCTGCACCGGTCAGGAGATCGAGCGTCTCGTCGATCGTCCGTGGCGCGGCGCGCGGTTTCAGCTCGGTCATTCTTTCTCCGTGAACGCCGCCGCTCCGCTGTCCAGAACGTGGTAGCCGCGGGCGTGGTAAATCAGCGGCCGCAAATTATCGCCCATACGCAGACCTGTCACCTTGCCAAAAAGCACACGATGGGTGGCCAGATCCTTGGTGTCGATCAATTCGCAGTCGAACACGGCAAGCGCGCCTTTCAGGGTCGGCGCGCCGGTGGAGATCACATCCCATTCGCCAAGCGCGAAACGTTCCTCGACCGGCAGGCCGGTGATGCCGGAAAAGCCGACCGACAGCGGCTCCTGGTGCGAGGCCAGCGTGTTCAGGGCAAACCTGCCGTTTTTCACGAACAACTCATTCTTGGCATTTTCGCGGTTGAGACAGACCAGGATGGTCGGCGGCGTGTCCGACACCGAACAGGCGGCGATTACCGTCGTGCCGCGCTTGCCGGCCGGCCCGTCGGTGGTGACCACATGGACGTGGCCGGCAAAGTGGCTCATCGCGTCGCGATAGGCCTGCGGCCCAATGTCGTTCTTCTTCAGCACCGGAATTTTTCCATGGTCAGGATCCTACCGACATATATGGCCAGACATAGCCCGCCACAAGCGAAGTGCCTGAGCCATATCCCGAAATTCGCGTGTTGCACCAAGGCCGTGCAGCCTTTAGGTCTTGGCGGCATAGTGCCGGGAGCATAGAGCCGGCACGGAGGGACCCATCGCTCGAATGCGACCCAGGACAAGAACAATAGCGGCGCTGTTCTGGCTGTTTCTGGCCAGTGCCGCGAATGCCCAGACGCTGCTCGTCGGCGTCGCGGCACCGCTATCGGGACCATCTGCCATTCTCGGCAAGCAGATCGAGGCCGGGACCGGCCTGGCGGCCGACGCGAACGGCATCGAACTGAAGACCGTGGATGACGCCTGCACCGCCGATGGTGGCGCTGTCGCGGCCAGGGAATTCGCCGCTGCCAAGGTCAATATCGTGGTCGGCTTTCTCTGCACCGAGGCGATCGAGGCGGCGATGCCGATCCTGAAGGACGCCGGCATTCCGGTCATCACCATTGGCGTACGGACCGAAAGCCTGACCGACCGCCGCGCCAAGACCGGCTGGCCGGTCTATCGCCTCGGGCCACGCGGCGACGATGAGCGCAACGCCATCGCGTCCGCCCTCACCCATCTATGGCAGAACGAGCTGTTCGCCATTATCGACGACGGCACCATCTACGGACGTGAGATCGTCGAGACGTTGCGGGCAGCGGCCGAACAGGCAGCGCTGAAACCGGTATTCGTCGACACGTTCCGGCCACAGCTCGACAACCAGATCGGCATGATCGGCCGGCTGAAGAAGGCTGGCGCGACGCATGTCTTTGCCGGTGGCGACGGCGACGACATCGCCATCATGGGCCGCGATGCCGCACAGCTTCAGGCGGGCATCGTCTTTGCCGGCGGCGAAAATCTCCGCACACCGCCGGGCGATGTACCCTATGCCGTGGGCACGCTGATGATCGCACTGCCTGAATGGGCCGATGTCGCCGATCCAAAAGTGCTGGCGGCATTTGACGCTAAGAAGATCGTGCCTGACGGCTATGCGCTGCCGGCCTTTGCGGCGGTCGAAATCGCCAAGGCAGCATCAGGCTTGTCCGAAAGCTCGGGCAAGCCGCTGACGGAGGCCCTGACCGGACAGGATTTCACCACGGCGATCGGGCCGATCCGCTTTGATGCAAAAGGCGACCTCAGCCAGAGCCCCTACCGCGTCTTCCGTTTCGACGGCACGCGCTTCGCGCCCTTGGAAAGCAACTGATGTTTCGCACCGGCCCACGCAACCTGATCACCGACGTTGCCGGCCTGCGCGTCGGCAATTCGTCCGACGCCAGCCTGAAGTCCGGCGTCACGACCGTGCTTTGCGACACGCCGACAGTGGCTGGCGTTCAGATCCTGGGCGGCGCGCCGGGCACGCGCGAGACAGACCTGCTCGAACCGCACAATTCCGTCGATGTGGTGCACGCCGTCGTGCTTTCAGGCGGTTCGGCTTTCGGCCTCGACGCGGCGTCCGGCGTGCAGGCGGCATTGCGCGAACGCGGCATCGGCCTGGAGGTCGGTGGTTTTCGCGTGCCGATCGTGCCGTCGGCGATCCTGTTCGACCTGCGCAATGGCGGCGACAAGGATTGGGGCCGTTATCCGCCCTACCGCGAGCTTGGCTATGAGGCCGCGCAAACTGCCGCCGCCGATTTCCAGCTTGGCACGATCGGCGCCGGCACCGGCGCGCTGACCTCGGGGCTGAAAGGCGGCCTCGGCTCCGCCTCGACGCTGCTGGATAGCGGCGTCACCGTCGGTGCGCTGGCCGCCGTCAACCCGACCGGATCGGTGACCACAGGCCGAACCCGCCATTTCTGGGCAGCACCGTTCGAAATCGGCGACGAATTCGGCGGGCTTGGTTACCCCTCGCCGATGCCGGCCGATGCGAAACGGATTCTTTTGAAACACCGCGACAAGCATGTTGGCAGGCAGATGGAGATCGGCGGCAACACCACCATCGCCGTCATTGCCACCGATGCGGTGCTCACAAAAGCTGCCGCCAAGCGCCTGGCGATATCGGCGCATGACGGGTTCGTGCGCGCGATATGGCCGACGCACACACCGGCCGATGGCGACCTTGTGTTCGCGCTGGCGACCGGCACGAGCGGTATCGAACTCTCCGCCGATGCGGCGATCGATCTCTACGCCGCAGCCGGCGCCACCATGGCGCGCGCCATCAGTCGCGGCGTCTACGCGGCAACCCCTGCCGAAAACGATCTGTTTCCGGTCTGGTCGTCACGCCTGAGGTGAAGCGATCAATCAGACCCGATCGGACTTTTCTTCCTCGAACGTCACCGCAACATCGGAATTCGCCGACAGCCAGACCTTCTTGCCGTCGACTTCGGCAATCAGGCTCAGGGGAATATAGTGATGATGGCCCTTGTGAGCGCCCTCGCCGCTATCGGCCTTGGTCAGCTTGATGCGCTGGCCATCGACCTTGTCGACAGTGCCGACATGCACGCCGTCGGCGCCGACGACTTCCATATGCTCGCGAATTTTGCTGGTGTCGGTCATGGTGGTCTCCATTGGGACTGCCGACGATAACAAATGACGGGCCGATTGGATGCATCGGCTTTCGCACCGCACGACGTTTTGATTTCGGCGTGCTAGGGGATTGAGACGATCACGGGGGTGAAGACCGATGCGAATGCTCTTTCTGTTTGCCGTTGGCCTGCTTGCACAGTTTGCCACCTCGATCGCGGCTCATGCCGGCGATGTCGCCGAACTTGAAATCCTCGGCTTCACCAAGGACGGCAGCGTCTTTGCTTTCGAGGAATATGGCGTGCAGGATGGATCGGGTTTTCCCTATGCCAACCGCTACTACATCGACACCAGCACCGACAGCTTTCTCAAGGGCACGCCGATCCGGGTCCGGCTTGAGGACGAGAATGCCAAACTGGATGCGGCGCGCCTTCAGGCCCGGCAAAAAGGCGAAGCCATTGTCAGTCAGGCCGAGTTGGACGCCAATCGCGGCATCACCGCCGGCTTCAACCCGGTGACCGAACTTTCGGCCGATCCGCACCGGATGGCAGTCAACCCGCGCCCGATCTTTTCGCCGGTCGACCCACCGCTCGAGTTTCGGCTCGACGAGCTCGGCATGAACAACACCGAGGGCTGCGAGAGCCAGGGCAAGATCAACGGCTTCCGGCTGCTGCGTATCGAGGCGCAGGATGGCGGCACGACCAAGCTGCTGCACGAGGACAAGTCGATACCGAAAAGCCGGGGTTGCCCGAACGGCTACCGCATCGGCGCTGTGCAGACCTTTTCGATGGACAGTCTCAGCGCCTATGCCGTGCTGATCGCGGTGCGCCAATACGGCTTTGAAGGCCCGGACTTTCGCTGGATCGCGGTGACCGGCCGCCTGTGACACCGCTTGTCCCACCCGCCCCGCGCGATCGTTCGCTGAACCGCCTTCGCCGCGCGATACCGACGCCGCGCACTGCGTTTTATGGCGCCTTGCTATGGGCCACGACGATGGGCGCCAGCGCGCTCGTCGCCCTGTTGTTGGACGACTGGGAGACGCCGGCGAAAATCCGCATTGTCACCGCGCTGTTTGCGGTGGGAGCTGCGCTGGCTTTTCCCATCGGCCTGTTCGCGGCGCGGCTGGTCTCGCAGGGAAGACGCTGGGAAGTCGCCTTTGCCGCGGCCTTCGTGTGCCTAGCCGCGGCGACGATCGGCCTGACCGCCGGGCTGTTTGCCCTGCAGTACCGCTCCTACTACGCCGAGTGGCATGCGCCTGCTTTCACCCGCACCTGGGTCCTCCAGTTCGTCTTCACGACGTTGATTGCGCTTTATCAGTTCGTGGTGCTGGGCATCCGGCTCTATTTTCCAGTTGGTTTCATCGCTCTGTTTGCCGCGGGCGTCTGGTTTGCGCGCCAGCAGCGTTGAGCATTTTGCTCGCCTCTGTTAGGACGCGGGCAAACTTCTCGATATGTCAGGACTGACCGATGATCCCTCGCTATTCCCGGCCGGAAATGGTTGCCATCTGGTCGCCAGAAACCCGGTTCCGCATCTGGTTCGAGATCGAAGCCTATGCCTGCGACGCGCTGGCCGAACTCGGCGTCATTCCCAGGGAAGCGGCAAAAACCATCTGGGAAAAGGGCGGGGCGGCAAAATTCGATGTCGAGGCGATCGACGAGATCGAGCGCGTCACCAAGCATGACGTCATCGCCTTCCTCACCCATCTCGCCGAATTCGTCGGCCCGGACGCCCGCTTCATCCACCAGGGGATGACCTCGTCCGATGTTCTCGACACCTGCTTTGCCGTACAGCTTACCCGGGCCAGCGACATCCTGCTCGCCGACATCGATGGCTTGCTTGCAGCGCTTAAGCGCCGCGCCTTCGAGCACAAGGACACCGTCACCATCGGCCGCAGCCATGGCATCCATGCCGAGCCGACGACCTTTGGCGTCAAGCTGGCGCAGGCCTATGCCGAATTCTCGCGCTGCCGCGAGCGGTTGGTGCACGCGCGCGAAGACATCGCCACCTGCGCGATTTCGGGCGCGGTCGGCACCTTCGCCAACATCGACCCCTATGTCGAGGAACACGTCGCGGCAAAGCTCGGCCTGAAGCCCGAGCCGGTGTCGACGCAAGTGATCCCGCGCGACCGCCACGCCATGTTCTTTGCCACGCTCGGCGTCATCGCCTCGTCGGTCGAGCGGCTGTCGATCGAAATCCGGCATTTGCAGCGCACCGAAGTGCTGGAAGCTGAAGAGTATTTTTCGCCGGGCCAGAAGGGCTCGTCGGCCATGCCGCACAAGCGCAACCCGGTGCTGACCGAAAACCTCACCGGTCTTGCCCGCATGGTGCGCTCCATGGCGCTGCCGGCGATGGAAAATGTGGCGCTCTGGCACGAGCGCGACATCTCGCACTCCTCGGTCGAGCGCATGATCGGCCCGGATGCCACCGTGACGCTCGATTTCGCACTGTCACGGCTGACCGGCGTCGTCGACAAGCTGCTCGTCTATCCCGACAACATGCTGAAGAACATGAACAAGTTCCGCGGCCTCGTGCATTCGCAGCGCGTCATGCTGGCGCTGACCCAAGCCGGCCTGTCGCGCGAAGACTCCTACCGCCTGGTGCAGCGCAACGCCATGAGGGTGTGGGAGCAAGGCGCTGATTTCCTTGAGGAACTTTTGGCCGACAAGGAAGTGACCGCAGCGCTGCCTGAAGCCGAAATCCGCGAGAAATTCGACTTGGGCTATCATACCAAGCATGTCGACACGATCTTCAAGCGGGTGTTTGGAGAAGCCTGAGCTTCCTTCTCCCCGTCACTATACGAGGAGAAGGTGCCGGCAGGCGGATGAGGGGCGGTGCCGACTTCGGCGACAATCACCCATTCACGCTTTGAGAAATTCACGACTTTGGCGCTGCCCCTCATTGCCCTGCCGGGCATTTCTCCCCGTTAGTGACGGGGAGAAAGACGCTCTCAAGCCTTGCCGGGAACAGTCCTGATCACCGTGCCCCACGGATCTTCGCGGGTTGCCGGGCTCGTCACCTTGTCCGAACGCATCTCGACCCAGGCAAGGCCCGACCGGCTCGAATCGCGGCGGCCGGCGCCTGAACTCTGCCAGGCGTTGGCGCCGATGTGGTGGTGATAGCCGCCCGACGACAGGAACACCGCCTGGCCACCGTATTTGGCCATGGTGTCGAAGCCAAATTCCTGGTTCCACCAGGCTTCGGCGTCTTCCGGCCTGCCGACACGCAGGTGGACATGGCCGACGATGCTGTTTTCCGGCGTACCCTGCCAGCCGGCATCACCCGCCGGCACTTCGGCAACGACGGACGGAATGTTCAGCCGTTCTGTCGCCATGGCAATCTTGTCGCCATTCCACTTCCAGTCCTGCGCACGGCGGTCGGCATAGATCTCGATGCCATTGCCTTCGGGATCGGTCAGGTACAGAGCTTCGCTGACCAGATGGTCGGAAGCGCCCTCGATCGCGATCTTGTTTGATATGGCGTGGTTGATCCAGCGGCCGAGGTCGGCGCGGCTGGGCAGCAGGAAGGCGGTGTGGAACAGCCCGGCGCTGCGCGGATCATCCGGCTTGGCTGAAGCGTCCTGCTCAAGCACCAACAAGGGACGGTTGGCGGCGCCCAGGGTGATCGCGCCATCGGCACGGCTCAACTCCTGCAGACCGACAATTTCGCGGTAATAGGCGGCAAGGCTTTCCGCGTCGCGCGCCTTCAGCCCGACGCGGGCAACGCTGACCGGGGTGGTGGCGGCAAAAGGCAACTCGCTCATCGAATGCTCCGTTCGACCGGCCTGCGATGAAGCTCCCAAGGCGAGAAGCCCCACTCCGCCGATCATTGTACGTCGTGTCAGTTCCAAAGTCAGGGTTCCCGCGCACGGCTGTTTCTTTTCCTGACCACAGATCGTCCATCGGCATCGTTCACACAAGACGCGAAGAAGCGAACATGGTGTTCACTATTGTGATCAAAAGCGGCGTTCCTGCTGGTTGCACGAAGCGATGCCGCTCGCTATCTCAGCGCCATGAAGGTCAAGGAAGCAGATATCCTCATCGTACCGGGCTACACCAATTCCGGCCCCGACCATTGGCAGAGCCGCTGGCAGTCGAAACTGTCGACGGCGCGCCGCGTCGAACAGGCCGAGTGGTCGAAGCCGGTTCGCGAGGACTGGACGGCGAGCGTCGCCAAGGCGGTCAACGAGGCCGAGCGGCCGGTCGTCCTGGTGGCGCACTCGCTCGGTGTCGCCGCTGCAGTGCAAGCCATTCCGCAGTTCCGCAAGCCGGTCGCCGGGGCCTTCTTCGTGGCACCTCCCGACGTCGCCAATCCCGAGATCAGGCCCAGGCACCTGATGACCTTCGGCCCCTATCCGCGTGAGCCGCTGCCCTTTCCCTCGATCGTGATCGCCAGCCGCAACGATCCGTTCTGCGCCTTCGATGTCGCGGAGGATATCGCCGGCGCCTGGGGTTCGCTGTTCATCGATGCCGGTGAGACCGGTCATCTCAACCCGGATTCAGGTTTTGGTCCTTGGCCCGAAGGTTCAATGACCTTCGCCAAATTCCTGACGGATCTGAAACCTTGAGCGTCTTCAGGACCCGATCGAATCGCGGACGCTCTTGATCAGCGTTTTTGCCCCAAGCCCGATCAGCGAATGCTCGGAGCCCATGGCCAGCAGGCGATAGCCCATCGACACGACCCGGCCGGCAATTGCCGGCTCGACAACGTAGATCGCCGCATGTTTGCCGGCCTTGCGGGTGCGCTCGGCCACCGATGCCACCGTCTCCATCATGCTTTCCAGCGTCGAATTGACGGTCGCACCATTGCTCCAGGCGATCGAGAAATCCGACGGGCCGAGGAAGATGCCGTCGATGCCGGGCGTGTCGAGGATGCCATCGAGCGCATCGAGGGCGGCACGCGTCTCGACCATGGCGAAGGCCATCGTGCGCTGGTTGGTGTCGCGCAGCCAGTCGGCCTGGTCGCCTTGGCCGTGGCGTGGAAAAGCGTAGGTCGGACCCCAGGAGCGCTCGCCGAGCGGCGGGTATTTCATGGCGGCGGCGAACAGTTTTGCATCGGCAACCGAATTCACCATCGGCGCGATGACTGCCTCGGCGCCGAAATCGAGCGCGCGGCTTGCCATGTCGAAACGGCCAACGGGAATGCGCACCAGCGCCGGCTTGCCGGCAGCGAGCACCGGCACCAGGCCACGCAGCACGCTGTCTTCGTGATGGCCGCCATGCTGCATGTCGAGCGTGACGGCATCAAAGCCCTGCTTGGCGACGATCTCGACGGTCAAGGCATCCGGCACGCCGGACCATGCGGTGAACAGCGTTTCGTCGGCCGCGAGGCGGGACTTCAGGGACATGGATACTTTCCTTGTTAACTCCGGCAGTTTCAGCCGGAAACCGCGACAAAGGCAAAGAAAAACCGCCCGGATAGGCCGGGCGGTCGATTGGTCCAGCGTATGGCCGGCATCAGCGCATGGCCCGGATCAGGTGTTCTTGATCTGCTCGATCGCCTGCGCCATCAGTTCGTCCATGGTGCGGCGGATCTGGTGGTCCGACTGCTCGACGCCGGCCGCGTCGAAATCCCCGCGGATCTTGCGGAACACGTCGTGGTCGCCGGCTTCCTCGATGTCGGAGATAACCACTTCCTTGGCATAGGCGTCGGCATCAGCGCCGGATTTTCCGAGCTTTTCGGCGGCCCACAGGCCGAGCGCCTTGTTGCGGCGCGCCGAGGCCTTGAACCGAAGCTCCTCGTCGAATGCGAATTTACGCTCAAAGCCCTCTTCGCGGTCTTTCATGCTGCTCATGGCGTCCCTCCGGTCAAATTCGATTCGTTGGCGGTGAATATGTGCGTTGCCAAAGCACAAACCAAAAGGTCGCGGGTCGGTCAATACGCTTCATCGAATGCTGCGCTGCGGCATTTCAGTCCCGAAAGCGGTTGATTGGAAGGATTTGCCGATTGAGCAAACGATGTGATTGGGATAGACCCGGCATTGAACCCTACCGTAGCCGCACTATTTCAGGCAGACGGACAGGAAATGGTCTGATACCGCCCTGTCCGGAACCCCAGAGAAAAATCCAGATGAAAAATCGCCGCCGCATTTATGAAGGCAAGGCCAAGATACTCTATGAGGGACCCGAACCGGGCACGCTTATCCAGTTCTTCAAGGATGACGCCACCGCGTTCAACAAGAAGAAGCACGAGGTCATCGACGGCAAGGGCGTCCTCAACAACCGCATTTCCGAGTACATCTTCAACCATTTGAACCGCATGGGCATTCCGACCCATTTCATCCGCCGGCTGAACATGCGCGAGCAGCTGATCAAGGAAGTCGAGATTATTCCGCTCGAAGTGGTGGTGCGCAATGTCGCCGCCGGTTCGCTGTCCAAGCGGCTCGGCATCGAGGAAGGCACCGTTCTGCCGCGCTCGATCATCGAATTCTATTACAAGGCCGACGCGCTCGACGATCCGATGGTGTCGGAAGAGCACATCACCGCGTTCGGCTGGGCGAGCCCGCAGGAGATCGACGACGTCATGGCGCTGGCCATCCGCGTCAACGACTTCCTCTCTGGCTTGTTCATGGGCGTCGGCATCCAGCTCGTCGACTTCAAGATCGAATGCGGCCGGCTGTTCGAAGGCGACATGATGCGCATTGTCGTTGCCGACGAGATCTCGCCGGATTCCTGCCGCCTGTGGGACGTGGCGACGCAGGACAAGCTCGACAAGGACCGTTTCCGCCGCGACATGGGCGGCCTCGTCGAGGCTTACCAGGAAGTTGCCCGCCGCCTCGGCATCATGAACGAGAACGAACCGCCGCGCCCAACCGGCCCGGTGCTTGTCGCCTCGACCGACGGCCTCAAAGGCAAGCCGCACTGATCGCGGCTTGCCTCCCGATACTCAGAACAGGAGCATGTCCAGCGTGATCAAGGCCCGCATTACCGTCACCCTCAAGAACGGCGTGCTCGACCCGCAAGGCAAAGCGATAGAACACGCGCTGTCCGGCCTGGGCTTCGGCGGCGTCGGCACGGTGCGGCAGGGCAAGGTGTTCGACGTCGAGCTGGCGGAAAGCGACAAGGCCAAGGCCGAAGCGGACCTCAAGGCCATGTGCGACAAGCTGCTGGCGAACACGGTGATTGAGAACTACGCGGTGGAGATCGCCTAAATTGAAAGCAGCCGTCGTCCTCCTGCCTGGCCTCAACCGCGACCGCGACATGATCGCGGCGCTGACCAAGATTTCGGGAACACCGCCGGTCACCGTGTGGCAGACCGACACCGAAATCCCCGATGTCGACCTGATCGCTATTCCGGGCGGCTTCTCCTTCGGCGACTATCTGCGCTGTGGCGCGATCGCTGCGCGCATGCCGGTCATGCGGGCAGTGGCCGAAAAAGCGGCCGCCGGCGTGACGGTCATCGGCGTCTGCAACGGTTTCCAGATCCTGGTCGAGGCCGGCCTTTTGCCGGGCGCCTTGATGCGCAACACCTCGCTGAAATTCGTCTGCCGGCAGGTGAAGCTCGAGATCACCAACGCCAACACCATGTTCACCCGCCGCTATCAGCCGGGCCAGATCATCCGCTCGCCGGTCGCGCATCATGACGGCAATTATTTCGCCGACGCCGACACGCTTGCCCGTATCGAAGGCGAAGGCCAGGTGGTGTTCCGCTATGCCGAGGGCACCAACCCCAACGGCTCGATCAACGACATTGCCGGCATCGTCAACAGCCAAGGCAATGTGCTCGGGCTGATGCCGCATCCGGAAAACCTGATCGAAGCAGCCCATGGCGGCACCGACGGCCGCGGACTGTTCGAGAGCGCCCTCGGCATCGCTGCCTGACGATATCGAAGCGAACAGCTTGAAAACAGCCGGACATTCCTGTCTCTTTGGAGCAAGTCTGGTTCATTGGGGAGAGAGACGGTCATGAAACTCTATTCGCGGCCGTTGTCGCCCTACTCGTCGATCGTGCGGGCACTGGCCTACATCAAGGATGTGCCGCTCAAGATCATCGCGCCGCCGCCCGGTTTTCCCATCCCGGAAGAGTTTCGCGCCATTTCGCCGATGAACCGGGTCCCGGTGCTGATCACCGGCTCGGGCGAGACGATCGTCGAATCGGTGGTCATCGCCGAATATCTCGAGGAACGGTTTCCGGAACCGGCGCTGCTGCCGCCCGATTCCAAGGATCGCGCGCTGGTGCGTATGTTCGCCCGCATCACCGATCTCGATGTGCTGACCCCGATGATGAAGCTTTTCGAGCTTCATTCCGTACCGAAGCGAAACAATGTCGAGATCGACGCCCAGTTCGCCCGCCTGCATCATGGACTGGCGGCGATCGAGGCGCGCATGGCGCAAGGGCCCTTCGCATTCGGTGACGACATCAGTTTCGCCGATGCCTGGCTGACGCCGACACGGTTCATCTTCAACAATTTCCGCGCCATGACGGGACGCCACGACCTGCTCGACGCCTATCCCAAATTCGATGCCTATGAGCAGATCGCCTCGCAACACCCGGCATTGTCGCGCGTGTGGGGCGAGATGACCGATGGTTTGAAGATTTTTCTGTCCGAACTCGAGATGGGTGCCGCTTGATCAGACGCAAGACGATCGCGCTGGTCGCCGCGGCGGGCTTTGTGCTGGCATCCTGCCAGTCGACGCCAAAGAGCACGCCTGTTCCCTCGGGCAAAAGCGCGGCGCTGCTGGCCATGGAACAAGTGGCGATCGCCGCCCACAAATGCTGGATCGCCAGCAAGGACCCAGCCTTTAAACCGTACCAGATGGCCAATGAGCTGAATTCGTTCAGCGGCACGCCGCGTTTCCTGCTGGTGCCGGCCAAGCACTATGGCGGCAAACCTTTGCTGGTAGTGCAGGCGCAAGGCAATTCTAGTCGCGTCGACGTCTTCGGACCGCTGATGAACGATCCGCTCGGCGCCCGCATCGGCTCCGACATTGCGCGCTGGCAGGCCGGCAATCCGGCCTGCGCCGCGACGGCCTAGCCCATGGGCCAGTTCCTGCAGATTGTGGGACTGGTCGTCGGTCTCGCCGGGCTCATCCTGCAGTTCTGCATCAGCATTCCGGCGTCGATGGAAGCCGGCCGCAGCCTGCTCGGCTCCATCATTTTCGTCTTCAGCTTCTTCACCATCCTGACCAACATCGGCGCGGTGCTGGTTCATACCTCGCTGCTGTCTCCCTCCGGCTATGCGTGGTTGCCCGCCTTCGCCGGGCCGCGAATGCGCGCGGGCGTGGCGGTTTCGATCGCGCTGGTGTTCATCGTCTATGCCACGGTTCTGGCACGGCTCTGGCAGCCGCAGGGCCTGTTCCTGCTCTGCGACGTCCTGCTGCATTATGTGACGCCGGTGCTGTTCGTGCTGTGGTGGCTGATCGCAGGCGCTGACGGCAGGACGCGCTGGAGCGACATTTCCTGGTGGGTGATCTATCCCATCGCTTATCTGGTCTATGCGCTGGTGCGGGCGCCGTTTGCCGGCGAGGTGCCCTACCCTTTCCTGGACATCGCCAAGAACGGCGCGACCAGCGTCCTCATCTCGGCCGCAGCCATCACCGGACTTTTCCTCGTGCTGTGCGTGGTCGCCGTCCTTGCGGACCATGCCGTTGCACGCACCAGGGCATCGAGCGTCCGTTAGAATTGTGCGGACCTCCTGTCCGCATTTCCCGGGACCATCATCTTTCCCAAACCGGTTCCCACTTTTGGGATCAGGGTCAGTCCCAGAACGGCCTGATGCCCTCGCGGTGGGCGTCGCAGCGCGTGACGCCGATATCCTTGAGCTGGTCGTCAGTCATCTCCAGCAGCGCCAACCGGCTGCGGCGGCGATCCAGCAGGTTGTCGATCCATCTTGCCAGCGACCTCAGCACGCGCACAAGGCGGCGGGCAAAACCGCGCTGAGCCGATGGACGTGTCGATTGGCCTGATAATGCAGCGCTCGAATGACGCATTGTCGCGATTGTAATCATTTTCTTTCTGCCGACGTTCTAGATTGTACCCTTTTTTGCACGCGACTGGTATGTATTGACTCATCTATCGGTGCAATATAGAAAATTGTCACCATGACAACTTGGCTTCCCGATCTCACCACCGGCTCCGGGCCGCTGTATCAGCGCCTGGCGGATTCCATCGAGACGGACATCGATCGGGGCGTGATCGCTGCCGGCGCAAAGCTACCGCCGCAGCGCGACCTCGCCTACGACATCGGCACCACCGTCGGCACGGTCGGCCGGGCCTATCAATTGCTGCGCGAGCGTGGGCTGGTGAGCGGCGAAGTCGGGCGTGGAACCTATGTGCTCGGCCAGCGCGCGAAGCCGGATGTTCCGGCTCCGGACGTCGGCGGCGAAGGCACGCGCTATATCGATGCGCCTAAGGGCAAGCTGCGTTTCGACAGCACCGCAGCACCTGATATCGGCCAGGGCGACATTGTCGCCGGAGTCCTGTCGCGCACGGCGCAGGACCATCCGCATGAGATCTCGAGCTACACGCGGGACTTCCCCGACCGATGGTACGAAGCCGGCGCGCGCTGGTTGGCGCGCAATTCGTTTCGCCCGAATGCCGACACCATCGTTCCCACGCTCGGCACCCATGCGGCGGTGATGGCGGCGATCGCGGCCCTCACCATGCCTGGCGACTATGTTGCCTTCGAGCACCTCACCTACTCGCAGATTTCCCGCAGTGCCGGCCTGATCGGCAGGCGCACCGCGTTGGTGGCATCGGACGAGGAAGGCATCGATCCGCAGGATTTCGAGCGCGTTTGCGCGCAAAAGCATCCCAAGATGATCTTCCTGATGCCGACGGCTCAGAATCCGACGCTGGCCACCTTGTCGGCGGCGCGCCGCGAGGCGATCGCCCATGTCGCACGCGAATACAACGTCGTCCTCATCGAGGACGACCTCTATGGCAATCTGACCGATGATCCGACACCATTGCTGGCCGAGTATGCGCCTGAACGGACCATTGTCGCGGGCGGCCTGTCGAAGTCGGTCGCAGCCGGTGTGCGCGGCGGCTGGCTTTCCTGCCCGCCCGCCTACCGCCACCGCATCCGTGTCGCCCACAAGATGATGACCGGCGGCATGCCCTTCCTGCTGGCGGAGGTGAATACAAGGCTGGTGCTGTCAGGTCAGGCGGATGAGATACGCAAGCGCAGCATCGCCGAAATCGGCGCCCGCATCGCCATCGTGCGCGAGACTTTGGCCGGCTTCGCGGTCAAGTCGCATGACAGGGTGCCCTTTGTCTGGCTGACCCTGCCCGACCCCTGGCTTTCCGGCACCTTCAAGAACGCCTGCCTGGAGCACGGCGTGCTGATCGACGACGAGGACGAATTCAAGGCCGGCCGTTCCGAGCAGGTTTTCCATGGCGTCCGCTTTGGCGTTTCGCAGCCGAGACAGCGCGGGGATATCGCTGAAGGCGTCGCGGCGATCCGGCGACTTCTCGATGAAGGCCGCGCTGGCTACGACAGCTTCTCCTGACGCTGCGTGGCTTTGTCCGGTTTTCCGTCGTTTTTCGTCAATCCATGGGTGTATCGGCCGCAAGGCTTGCGATAAGACGGGACTCAAAATCCCAACGTCCCGGATATAAATCGCCGCCCATGACCATTTCCAATTCCGTGCCGATCACCCCTGAGCTCATTGCCTCACACGGGCTCAAGCCCGACGAGTATCAGCGCATCCTCGATCTTGTCGGGCGCGAGCCGAGCTTCACCGAACTCGGCATCTTCTCGGCGATGTGGAATGAGCACTGCTCCTACAAATCCTCGAAGAAATGGTTGCGCACGCTGCCGACCACTGGACCTCAGGTCATCCAGGGGCCGGGCGAGAATGCCGGCGTGGTCGACATCGGCGACGGCGACTGCGTCGTCTTCAAGATGGAGAGCCACAACCACCCGTCCTACATCGAGCCCTACCAGGGCGCGGCGACCGGCGTCGGCGGCATATTGCGCGACGTCTTCACCATGGGCGCCCGGCCGATCGCGGCGATGAATGCGCTGCGCTTCGGCTCGCCTGACCATCCCAAGACCCGGCACCTCGTTTCAGGCGTGGTTTCCGGCGTCGGCGGCTATGGCAACGCCTTCGGCGTGCCGACGGTCGGCGGCGAGGTCAATTTCGACGCCCGCTACAATGGCAACATCCTGGTCAACGCCTTTGCGGCGGGCCTTGCCAAGACCGATGCGATCTTCCTGTCGGAAGCCAAGGGTGTCGGCCTGCCGGTCGTCTATCTCGGCGCCAAGACTGGCCGCGACGGTGTCGGCGGCGCCACCATGGCCTCGGCCGAATTCGACGACAAGATCGATGAGAAGCGCCCGACAGTGCAGGTCGGCGATCCCTTCACCGAAAAGTGCCTGCTGGAAGCCAGCCTCGAACTGATGGCTTCGGGCGCAGTCATCGCCATCCAGGACATGGGTGCCGCCGGCCTCACCTGCTCGGCGGTGGAAATGGGCGCCAAGGGTGACCTCGGCATCGAGCTCGATCTCGACAAGGTGCCGGTGCGCGAAGAGCGCATGAGCGCCTACGAGATGATGCTGTCGGAAAGCCAGGAGCGCATGCTGATGGTGCTGCGCCCGGAAAAGGAAAAGGAAGCCGAGGCGATCTTCCACAAATGGGGGCTCGACTTCGCCATCGTCGGCAAGACCACCGACGATCTGCGCTTCCGCGTGCTGCACCAGGGGGATCAGGTCGCCGATCTGCCGATCAAGGATCTCGGCGACAAGGCTCCGGAATATGACCGGCCGTGGGTCGAGCCGAAAAAGCCGGCGCCGCTGGCCGCCAATGACATTCCGCAAGCCGACGTTGCCGACGCGCTGCTGAAGCTGCTCGGCGGGCCCGACCTGTCTTCGCGCCGCTGGGTCTGGGAGCAGTATGACACGTTGATCCAGGGCAATTCGCTGCAGCTTCCAGGCGGCGATGCCGGCGTGGTCCGGGTCGAAGGCCATGCGACCAAGGCGCTCGCCTTCTCCTCCGACGTGACGCCGCGCTATTGCGAGGCCGACCCTTATGAGGGCGGCAAGCAGGCGGTGGCCGAATGCTGGCGCAATTTGACCGCCACCGGCGCTCTGCCGCTGGCCGCCACCGACAACCTCAATTTCGGCAACCCGGAACGGCCCGAGATCATGGGCCAGTTGGTCGGCGCGGTGAAGGGCATCGGCGACGCCTGCCGCGCGCTCGGCTTCCCGATCGTCTCCGGCAATGTCTCGCTCTACAACGAGACCAACGGCCAGGGCATCCTGCCAACCCCGACCATCGGCGGCGTCGGGCTGATCGCCGACTGGTCGAAGATGGTGCGGACCGGCTTTGCGGCCGAGGGCCAGATGATCCTGCTGGTCGGCGCACCGGCGTCCTGGGGAACGCATCTCGGGCAATCGGTCTATATGCGTGACGTACACGGCCGCACGGATGGCCCGCCGCCGCCGGTCGACCTCGATCACGAAAAACGCGTCGGCGACCATGTGCGCGCGCTCATCGCATCCGGCATCGTCACAGCGGCGCATGACGTTTCCGATGGCGGTGTCGCCGTTGCACTTGCCGAGATGGCGATGGCGTCCGGAATCGGCGCCGCCGTTCCCGGGCTTGTCGGCACCGACCCGATCCCGGTCTGGTTCGGCGAGGACCAGGGCCGTTATCTCCTGACGCTGTCGATCGAACCGCATGGTGACGAATGGGACGCCATTCGCAAGCAGCAGGGCGAACTCGGCATCTTCGCGCCGTGGATCGGCTCGACCGGGGGCAGCGCGCTGAAGCTTGGCGACGCCAGGGCAATCCCGGTCAGCGAACTCTCCGCGGCGCACGAAGGCTGGTTCCCCCACTTCATGGACCAGGCCAGTTGACGAGAGCATGATCCCGAAAAGTGGGAACGGTTTTTCGGGAAACTCATGATCAATCACAGGAAACTGGCTGCCCGGGCGCTGCTTGCAGTCGTTTTCTGGCCGTCGCTGTTCTTCTTCTGGTTCCTGGGACCGTTCGTCTTTTTCCTGCTGTCGACAACCTCGAGCGAGGTGTGCATGCGGCTGGAAACGCGCGCGGAGTTCCTTGCCGCGGCCAATGGCGCCATCCCCATGCTCATCGCGCAGAATCTCATCTACGCGGTCCCGATCATCTGCCTGGTTCTGTGGGACCGCCTGGCGCCGGATCCGGCACGGGCAAGGCATATCGTCACCTGCATCAAGCTTTTTGCCAGCGCGATGGTCGTAGGCGCGTTGTGGGAGTACGGCTCGTCGCTCATCTGCGACGGTTATGGCCAGGGGTTCTTCTCACCGGCTTGGCAAATGACGAGCTATCTCCCCATTGTCGGCCTCGTGCTCAACGCGCCGCTCTATGTGCTGGCCTTTAGCCTTGGCCGTGCTTTCTCGACACGCGACGAAGTTGCCGAGGATGAAGCAAGCCCACCGGCCTAGTCTTTCTCTGAAGCCGTCGGGCCGTCTTGCCGTTGGTGGGACAGAACGGCTTCAATCCGGACCGGAAAGGCTTTAGGCTCGCCCGACTCTCATCTTATGGCCTGACACCGGCCGCTCGAAACAGGATTTTGCCATGGCAATGGACGCCCACGACATCGAAAAACTGATCAAGGACGGCATTCCGGACGCCAAGGTCACGATCCGCGATCTCGCCGGCGACGGCGACCATTATGCGGCCGAGGTGGTGGCCGAGAGCTTTCGGGGGAAAAGCCGCGTGCAGCAGCACCAGATGGTCTATGACGCGCTGAAAGGGAATATGGGCGGCGTGCTGCACGCACTCGCCTTGCAGACCAGCGTTCCCGACTGACCTTAGCGCTTGGCCCAACACGGCTCATCCTTTGCGCCATTTCAGCCACGGCACGGCTAACGTCTTGTTTCGAGCAATCGTTGGGTTTATTTGAAGGGATATGTTTCGAGCCTGACTCCCACAGGCGGGAAAGGATATTCCATGAGCGGTATCAACGACTACATCGACAATGAAGTGAAGGGCAACGACGTCGTCCTTTTCATGAAGGGCACGCCCGGTTTCCCGCAATGCGGATTTTCCGGCCAGGTCGTCCAGATCCTCGACTATATCGGCGCCGACTACAAAGGCGTGAACGTCCTGGACTCGGCCGAACTGCGCCAGGGCATCAAGGAATACTCCAACTGGCCGACGATCCCGCAGCTCTACGTCAAGGGCGAATTCGTCGGCGGCTGCGATATCATCCGCGAGATGTTCCAGGCCGGTGAGTTGCAGACGTTCCTCGTCGAGAAGGGTGTCAGCGTCAAAGGCGCCGCCTGATTTCTGTTTTGTGCATGCCCGAAAATCGACGTTGATTTTCGGGCATCGAGCACTAGGCACCCGAGGCAGCCCCACCTCGGCAATTTTCATGTCCTGAACCCAGGACCAGGACGAGCCAATGCGCCGGCCCGCCGGCGCATTTTCGTTTGAAAGATCGGACTTGCCGTGGACCAGCCAAAACCAGCGCCGCAATCGGCAAGCAAACTGCCCATTCCGCGCTGGGAGTTCATCGCCCTGTGCGCGGCGCTGATGGCGCTGAACTCGCTGGCCATCGACATCATGCTGCCGGCGCTGCAGCAGATCGGCGCCACGCTCGGCGTCGAAAATGAAAACCACCGGCAGTACGTCATAACGGCCTACATTCTGGGCTTCGGCGGCGGACAGTTGTTCTTCGGGCCGATCTCGGATCGCTTCGGGCGTCGCGCACCACTGGTCGCCGGGCTGGTGATCTATGTCGCCGCGGCCGCGGCTGCCGCCATTGCGCCAAGCTTTGAGACACTTCTGCTGTGCCGGGCCGTGCAAGGCATTGGTGCGGCCGCGACCCGCGTCATCGCCGTATCGATCGTGCGCGATACGTTCGACGGCCGGCGCATGGCCGAGGTGATGTCGCTGATCTTCATGGTGTTCATGGCGATACCGGTCATTGCTCCCGGCATCGGCCAGTTCATCATGCTGTTTGCGACCTGGCATTGGATCTTCGTCACCATGGCCGTCGGTGCGCTCCTCGTCTCGGCCTGGTCGCTGCTGCGCCTTCCTGAAACGCTGCATCCCGAACATCGCCGGCCGTTGACACTCAACTCCATTGTCGGCGGGTTTCGCATCGTGCTCACCAACCGCATTGCGATCTGCTATGCCTTCGCCAGCACCTTCATCTTCGGCGCCATGTTCGGCTTCATCGCTTCGGCGCAGCAGATCTATGTCGACATCTTCAAAGTCGGCGAGATGTTCCCGGTCATCTTTGCCGGGGTTGCGGGCGTGCTCGCCTTCTCCAACTTTCTGAACTCGCGCCTTGTCGGCCGCATCGGCATGCGCCGCCTGTCGCAGAGCGCGCTGCTGCTGTTCCTGGTCATCAGCCTTGCCTGGCTGGTGGTCTCGCTGGAAATGAAGATGCCGCTCTGGCTGTTCATCACCTTCTTTGCCTGCGCCATGCTTCCGTTCGGCGCGCTCGGCGCGAACTTCAACGCGCTGGCCATGGAGCCGCTCGGGCAACTGGCCGGCACGGCGTCGTCGATCCTCGGTTTCATGCAGACGTTTCTCGGCGGCATTCTCGGCACGCTGATCGGCCAGGCCTTCAATGGCACGGTGACGCCGCTGGCCGCCGGCTTCTGCAGCGTGTCGATCGCGGCGCTGCTGATGATCTTCATCGCCGAGCGCGGCAAGATGTTCCAGCCGCAGAACCCGCCCGTTTCAGGGCACATCACCGACTTGCATTAGGATGCACCCTCAAGGGCCGCCGTGAATCGAGGGGCGAGCATACGCCCCGCGATTGCTTCACCCATGCTGTCCGAAAAGGGCAATGGCAGAGCATCATCGAGTGCCCTGAGAATGGATGCCACGAAGGCCCGGCTGCGCTGGGCATCGGTTCCCAGATCGGCATATGTGGCGCGAGGCTTGCCGATCAGTGTGCCGTTGCGGCGAAGCGAGAACCGCAGTGTCAGGGACATGCCCGCGGTTCCGGGTGGCGGCTTCCAGCAGGCATAGATAGCGTCCGACATCTCCCTTATCGTATCGACAGGATCGGAACTGCGACAACTGCGCTCCTGCGATCTTGCTTCCTGGGAACTGGTAGACAGAGCGGCGGCAAGAGCCGCGGCGACAAATGCGAACCGAGGTTTCATTCGAGAGCCTCCGGATTTGCGTGAACCGCTCCTTCGGCTAACGCAGCGATCAATCCTGTGCCGCCCAGAGTTCGCGGCGCAATTCGTGCCAGCTTTCGCGATCGGGCGCGACAAGCAGGCCGCCGCCGAGATGCGAGGGCAGATAGGTGCTGCCGTCGAAACGCGCCGCGTGGCCGCCGGCCTCGGCATGGATCAGCACGCCGGCCAGATGATCCCACGGCATCAGCTTGTTGTAGACGACGAAGTGGGCATGGCCGCTCGCCAAGAGGCGGTATTCGTGCGCGGCGCAGCGATAGGCGAATTGCGACAGGATCTTCGTCTGGTTGCGCGCCAGCCGCGACCGCTCCGGCTCGGCCATATATTGCCAGGAGACGGAGCCGGTCATCTGCGCGATCGGCGCGGGTGCCGCGACATGCACCTTCTCCAGGCTGCCATGCGCATGCCGGATATGGCTGCCGGCGCCCCTGGCGCCAATCAGCCAGTCCTTGCCGACGGGATCGTGGATGATGCCGGCAACCGTCTCGCCCTGGACCACGACCGCCAGCATGACGCCGAACAAAGGCACGCCGGAGGCGAAGTTGAAAGTGCCGTCGACCGGATCGATGACGAAGGCCAGATCGGCATCGCCCAGACCATCGAGCAGTGCCGGATTGTCGGAACAGGCCTCCTCGCCGACGATCATCGCCTGGGGATAGCGCTCGCGCAGCCGCGCGGTGATCAGCCGCTCGGCATTGACGTCGGCTTCGGTCACAAGGTCGGCGGCCGAGGTCTTCTGCCTGACATCGCCATCGCCCAGCCGGCGAAAGCGCGGCATGATCTCGGTCAGCGCCGCCTCGGCCAGAATGCCGGCCAGCCAATCGATCGCGGTGTCGTCAAATGTCATCGGAAATGTCTTGCCTTGTGGTGAGGGTGTCGTTGAGGGCAGCGAAGTCGAACAGCTTCCTGTCGAGCAGGTGCGATGGCCTGCTGTTCGACAGCGCGCGCAGCATCGTATCCTTGCGGCCCGGCATACGCTTTTCCAGATCCTCGAGCATCGCCTTCATGGCGTTGCGCTGAAGACCTTCCTGGCTGCCGCAGAGATCGCAGGGAATGATCGGGAATTGCATGGCGGCAGCGAATTTTTCCAGATCGGCCTCGGCGCAGTAGCTCAATGGCCGCAGCACCATGACGTCGCCGTCGTCGTTGAGCAGTTTTGGCGGCATGGCGGCGAGACGGCCGCCATGGAAGAGGTTCATGAAGAAGGTTTCGAGAATATCCTCACGATGGTGGCCGAGCACCAGCGCCGAGCACCCCTCCTCGCGCGCAATGCGGTAGAGATGGCCGCGCCTTAGGCGCGAGCAGAGCGAGCAATAGGTGCTGCCCGCCGGCAGCTTGTCGGTGACGACGGAATAGGTGTCCTGATACACGATCCGGTGCGCAATGCCGTGGCTGTCGAGATAGTCCGGGAGGATATGTTTGGGGAAATTCGGCTGGCCCTGGTCGAGATTGCAGGCCAGAAGATCGACCGGCAAGAGCCCGCGCCATTTGAGGTCGAGCAGCACCGCGAGCATTCCGTAGGAATCCTTGCCGCCAGACAAGGCAACGAGCCAGCGCTGGCCGGGCTTCAACATCGTGAAATCGTCGATCGCCTGCCGGGTCAGCCGCAGCAGCCGCTTGCGCAATTTGTTGAATTCGACCGAGGACGGGACGTCGGCGAACAGCGGGTGGAAGCCGCCTTCGCTGTCGGCGATCGGTTCGATGTCTGGAAGCATGTTCATGGCACGTCGCTTTCAGTGGCCCAGAGCGCCGGATTAGCGGACATGACCGACAAAGAAAAGGCCGCCTCGACGGGCGGCCTTTTCTTGGTGTCGCAGAACGCGCTCGTTTTAGCGCGAGTAGAATTCGACGACCAGGTTCGGTTCCATCTGCACGGCGAACGGAACGTCCGCCAGGCCGGGGATGCGCGAGAAGGTCGCGACCATCTTGTTGTGATCGGCTTCGATGTAGTCCGGCACGTCGCGCTCGGCGAGACCGACCGCTTCCAGAACGATGACCAGCTGCTTCGACTTTTCGCGCACTTCGACGACATCGCCCGGCTTGCAGCGATACGAGCCGATGTTGACACGCTTGCCGTTGACGTTGACGTGGCCGTGGTTGACGAACTGACGGGCGGCGAAAATGGTCGGCACGAACTTGGCGCGGTAGACGACCGCGTCGAGACGCGATTCGAGCAGGCCGATCAGGTTCTCCGAGGTGTCGCCCTTGCGGCGGTCAGCCTCTTCATAAACCTTGCGGAACTGCTTTTCCGAAACGTCGCCATAGTGACCCTTCAGCTTCTGCTTGGCGCGCAGCTGCAGGCCGAAATCGGAAAGCTTGCCCTTGCGGCGCTGGCCATGCTGGCCGGGACCGTATTCACGCTTGTTGACCGGGGACTTCGGGCGGCCCCAGATATTTTCGCCGAGACGGCGGTCGATCTTGTACTTCGCGGATTCGCGCTTGCTCATCGCATTCCCTTTTCAAAACAATACACCCGGAACCTCATGGTCCGGGTGAAGGAAACGCGCCCTCCTCTGGCCTCCGTTTTCGAGACCTGACAGGGTTTTCCCACGCAACGCGGCGGAAAACCCACGGGACACGTCAGTTCAAACAAGATAGTAGAATTGGATTTCCACGCATCTTGCGCACATAAAGAAAACCACCGGGCATTGCGGCCCGGTGTTGGCGCGCTGATTAAACGGAGATTTAACCGGTGTCAAGCTTGTGGCTGGCGCAGGCCATGGCGACGATATAGCGTCTCTGGGTTGAGTACAGTGCCGGATGTGGCGGGAGGTTGCGCCAGCGGCATCAGGAAGGGACCGGAGCAGAGGAGCTACAATCGCATGAAGAAATTCTTCCTTACCCTGACAGGGGCCGCTGTGTTGGCGGGATCCATGGCGGTCCTGACACAGGAGCCGGCGGAGGCCAGGCATTGGCACGGACACCGACATCACCAGGCTTGTCGCATCGTGATCAAGAAGAAGGTTATCTGGCGGCACGGCCACAAGAAGGTCATACGCTACAAGATCAAGCGCTGCAGCGGGCGCTGGTAGGCTCCTATCCGGTCTCAGGCGGCCGACATCGATTCAAAGCCCGCGGTTTTGGCCGCGGGCTCTTTGATTCCGGATGCTTAATCCTTATCCTTAGTCTTTCGACTTCTTCTCCGGCAGGCCCTTGCGCTTCGTCTCGGCGAATTCCTCGAGCTGCTTTTCGCTCATCGATTCGTACATTCCCTTGGAAGCGCCCTGGAGTTCGCTCTTCTTGGTCTCGCCGCGCTTGGCCGACAGAGCCGCGCCGGCGGCTTTCTGCTGGGCTTTCGAGGTGGCTGGCATGGTTCTTTCTCCCGTTGGAACCTGGAGAAAAACGCAACGACTGCCGTGATGTTCCGCTTCGCAATCACGACATAGCCAGCCCGAAGCCCTGTATCAGGCGACGGGTCGGGAAATCGGCTCTTGCCGATGTGAAGACGGCAAGGTCGGGTCCTTCAGGCAGCATCTCGCCACGACCGCTCGGATCGATGTCGGCGAGAAGCGACAGCGCCCGGCGCGCAATCGCTTCAGCGGGGTCGAGCCAATCGACCGGCCAGGGCGCCGTCTTGCGCATGCGATTGGCCAGAAAGGGGTAGTGTGTGCAGGCGAGCACGACGATATCCGTACGCAGCGCATCATGTTCGACGAAGCACGGCGTGATCTCGGTGCGTACGGCCTCCTCATCGACGAAGCCCTCACGCATGTAGATCTCAGCCAGTCCCGCCAGCCTGTCGCTGCCGACCAGGCGGACATGGCATTTCTGCGCCCATTTGCTGATCAGGTCGCGCGTGTATTGGCGCTTGACGGTGCCAGGCGTCGCCAGCACCGAAACCAGCCCTGAGCGCGTACGTTCCGCCGCCGGTTTGATCGCAGGCACCATGCCGACGAAAGGATGCTCGGGAAATCTATCGCGCAACGCATCGATCACCAACGTCGAGGCGGTGTTGCAGGCGATGACGGAAATGGCCGGCGCAAAGCGCTCAAGCAGTTTGCCGAACAATTCGAGTATATGCGCCCTCAGCGCCGGCTCTTCCCAAGCGCCGTAGGGAAACGCAGCGTCGTCGGCGACATAGATGAAGCGGCGGTCGGGCATCAGCACGCGCGCCTCGCGCAGCACGGTAAGCCCGCCGATGCCCGAATCGAACATCAGGATCGGCCGCTCAGTCATTGTCGGTTCCTTTTCCGCCAAGCGGCGGTATGTCATCGTCCTTGCCGGTGTCGGCAAGGCGTGCCGCCTCCGCCTTGCGGGCACGCGCGGCGGCCGCGGGCAAGCGCCGTGGATCGTCGCCAGGGGACCCGTCGCCGCGCGGCATCGCCGGCGAAAACCTGTCGAGCGACGAAATGATGCCGCGCAGCACCTTCAGCTCCGGTTCGGCAAAACCGGGGCGTGTCAGCACCGCGCGCAGATTGTCGATCATTTTCGGCTTCTTCGGCGCCGGCCGGAAATAGCCGCGCGCTTCCAGCGCGCCTTCGAGATAGGCGAACAGGCCGTGCAATTCTTCCTTGCTTGCCGGTTTCATGTCCGGGCCGGAAAAATTGGTCTTGGTCTCGTCCTCCAGGCCGGACTTCATCCATTCGTAGGACATCAGAAGTGCTGCCTGGGCGATGTTGAGCGAGGAGAAATCGGGATCGACCGGGAAAGTGACGATCTCGTCGGCAAGGCCGACCTCGTCATTGTAGAGGCCGAAGCGTTCGCGTCCGAACAGGATGCCGGTGCGCTGGCCCATCACGTGGCGCGCCCGCAGCAGCCTGCCCGCCTCAACCGGCCCGCGCACGGATTTGAAGCCGTCGCGCTGCCTGGCCGTGGTGGCGAAGACAAAGTTCAGGTCGGCGAGCGCCGAGGCCAGATCGTCGAAGACGGTGACAGCGTCGATGACATGATCGGCGCGGCTGGCCGCAGCGCGCGCCTTCTCGCTCGGCCAACCATCACGCGGGTTGACCAGGCGCAGCTCCGACAGGCCGAAATTGGCCATGGCGCGCGCGACCATGCCAATGTTCTCGCCAAGCTGAGGCTCGACGAGGATAATCGCCGGGCCGGCGACTGCAATGCTATCGGGATCTTTGATGACGGGCATGATTGTCAATGAACTGCTGTTTGCGGCATTTCAGCGTCCCTGCCACATTCGGCCGGGAAAATGAAGCATTCGCAAATGACGACGGCTCTGGCCTCCAATTCGTGACCGATCGCCGTTTGCGTGGCCAAAAGCGCTTTGATATACGGGCGACATCTCCCGGCCCAACGCCGCGCGGGCAAGGCCGTCCCATATCCAGCAACGAGGCATTCTTTCCATGGCGAAGATCAAGGTGGCGAACCCGGTCGTCGAACTCGACGGCGACGAGATGACCCGCATCATCTGGCAGTTCATCAAGGACAAGCTGATCCACCCTTATCTCGACCTCAAGCTTGAATATTACGACCTCGGCATCGAGCACCGCGACGCCACCAACGACCAGGTGACCATCGATTCGGCCAACGCCATCAAAAAACACGGCGTCGGCGTGAAATGCGCGACGATCACCCCCGACGAACAGCGCGTCGAGGAGTTCAAGCTGAAGAAGATGTGGAAGTCGCCGAACGGCACCATCCGCAACATCCTCGGCGGCACCATCTTCCGCGAGCCGATCATCATGAAGAACGTGCCGCGCCTGGTGCCCGGCTGGACCAAGCCGATCATCGTCGGCCGCCATGCCTTCGGCGACCAGTACCGCGCCACCGATTTCCGCTTCCCCGGCAAGGGCAAGCTGACCATCAAATTCGTCGGCGAGGACGGCCAGGTGATAGAGCACGATGTGTACGACGCGCCCGGCGCCGGTGTCGCCATGGCCATGTACAATCTCGACGACTCGATCCGCGAGTTCGCCCGCGCCTCGCTGAACTACGGCTTGCTGCGCAACTATCCGGTCTATCTGTCGACCAAGAACACCATCCTCAAGGCCTATGACGGTCGCTTCAAGGACATCTTCCAGGAAGTCTACGAGGCCGAGTTCGAGGCCGAGTTCAAGTCGAAGAAGCTGTGGTATGAGCACCGCCTGATCGACGACATGGTGGCCTCCGCCCTGAAATGGTCGGGCGGCTATGTCTGGGCCTGCAAGAACTATGACGGCGACGTGCAGTCCGACACGGTGGCGCAGGGTTTTGGCTCGCTCGGCCTGATGACCTCGGTGCTGATGACGCCGGACGGCAAGACGGTGGAAGCGGAAGCCGCGCATGGCACCGTCACCCGCCACTACCGCCAGCACCAGAAGGGCGAGGAAACCTCGACCAACTCGATCGCCTCGATCTTCGCCTGGACGCGTGGCCTCGCGCACCGCGCCAAGCTCGACGACAATGCCGACCTGAAGCGTTTTTCCGAAACGCTGGAAAAGGTCTGCATCCAGACGGTCGAGTCAGGCTTCATGACCAAGGACCTGTCGCTCTTGATCGGCCCCGACCAGCCATGGCTGTCGACCACCGGTTTCCTCGACAAGATCGACGAGAACCTGCAGAAGGCGATGGCCTGACAAGTAAGCAAGATGGGCAAGCCCATCGTCTACGGGGCGGAGTACAGCGTCTATGTACGCATCGTCCGCCTCGTGCTCGCGGAAAAAGGCATCGACTACGAGCTTGTGCCGGTCGATGTCTTTGCCGCCGAGGGGATTCCCGCCTGGTATTTCGAGCATCATCCGTTCGGCCGCATCCCGGCCTTCTGTTATGACGGGTTTCGCCTGTTCGAGACCAATGCGATTGCCCGCTATATCGACGAGGCCTTCGACGGACCGGCGCTGCAGCCTGCCGACGCGCGCGGCCGCGCCAGGATGGGCCAGATCATAGGCATGCTCGACGCCTATGGCTATCGCGCGATGGTCTGGGATGTTGCCGTCGAGCGGCTGGAGAAGGCTGAGCCGGATTCGGCGTTGATCGCCGGCGGCCTTGCTCAGGCCGAGACGGTGCTGAAGGTGCTGAGATCGCTGAAGCCACAAGGTCCGTGGCTGCTTGGCGACCAACTGACGCTGGCGGACCTGCACGCCGCGCCGATCATCGCCTATTTCGTCAAGGTCACGCAAGGGCGCGATCTGTTGGCGCGGTTCGCGGATATCCGGGACTGGTATACACGCGTCGCCGATCGTGCGAGCTTTACGCGGACTGAAAAGGTCGCTTAGGCCGAGTGAACTTCCTCAACGCCGGCACCGCCCCTCATTGCCCTGCCGGGCATTTCTCCCCGTAAAACGGGGAGAAAGAGGCTGGCCGCAACGCCGGCGCCTCTTTTTTTGCAAGGCTGGCGATTGGCGAAAGCCGCGACGAAAGCGCCCTTCTCCCCGTTTACGGGGAGAAGGTGGCGGCAGCCAGATGAGGGGCAGCGCTACTTGGGAAGGTAGGGCTCCCCTTGAACTGCCCACTGGCTCACGCCGCTTCGAGTGCCGCCCTCACCGCTGCAATCGCATCATCGGCCTTGGAAGCGTCGGGGCCACCGGCCTGGGCCATGTCGGGCCGCCCGCCGCCGCCCTGCCCGCCCAATGCGGCGGAGGCCACGCGGACAAGGTCGACGGCGCTGAAGCGGCCGACGAGGTCGTCGGTGACGGCCACCACGACGCTTGCCTTGTTGTCTTCGCCAGCGCCGACGAAGACGACGACGCCGGAGCCGAGCGAGCTCTTGCCGGCATCGGCCAGCGGCTTCAAATCCTTCGGCGAGACACCGGAGACCGTCTTGCCGAGGAAGCCGATACCGGCGACCGTCTCATTGGCGGCTGGAGCATCGGCTGACGATCCCCCGCCCAGCGCCAGCTTCTTGCGCGCCTCGGTCAGTTCCTTCTCAAGCTTCTTGCGCTCTTCGAGCAGCGTCTCGACGCGCGCCGGCACATCGGCCGGCGAAATCTTGAGCACGGCCGCCGTCGCCTTCAAACGCCGGTCCTGCTCGTCGAGATGTTTGCGCGCGGCTTCGCCGGTCAGCGCCTCGATGCGGCGCACGCCGGCCGCGACCGCGCTGTCCGACACGACACGCACCAGGCCGATATCGCCGGTCGCCCGGACATGCGTTCCGCCGCAGAGCTCGACCGAATAGGGCCGGTTGGCCTTGGCGCCGTGAACGCCGGTGCCCATCGACACGACGCGCACTTCGTCGCCGTATTTCTCGCCGAACAGCGCCATGGCGCCTTCGGCAATGGCATCGTCGACCGACATCAGGCGCGTGGACACCGGGCCGTTCTGGACGACGATCTCGTTGGCCATGCGCTCGACCTCTTCGAGATCCTCCGGTGAAATGGGCTTGTTGTGCGAGATGTCGAAGCGCAGGCGCTCGGGCGCGACCAGCGAGCCCTTCTGCGCGACATGGCTGCCCAGCACCTCGCGCAGCGCCTCATGGACCAGATGCGTCGCGGAATGGTTGGCGCGCAACCTGGAGCGGCGCGCATGGTCGACTTTGAGCTCGACGGCAACACCGGTCTTGACCGTGCCGCTGGCCACCTCGCCGATGTGGACGAATAGCCCATCGGCCTTCTTCTGCGTGTCGGAAACCTCGATCGAGAAGCCCTCGCCTGAAATAACGCCGGTGTCGCCCATCTGGCCGCCGGACTCGGCATAGAACGGGGTCTGGTTGACGACGATCGCCACCGCGTCACCCTTGCCGGCGCTGTCGACAGCCTTGCCGTCCCGGACAAGCGCCTGGATGATGCCTTCGGCAGCTTCAGTCTCATAGCCGAGGAACTCGGTGGCGCCCGCCTTCTCGCGCACGGAGAACCAGATGGTCTCGGTCGCCGCGTCGCCGGAGCCTGCCCAATGCTTTCGCGCCTCGGCCTTCTGCTGCTCCATCGCATTGGTGAAGCCTGCAAGATCGACCGAGATACTGCGCTGGCGCAGCGCGTCCTGCGTCAGATCAAGTGGGAAGCCGTAAGTGTCGTAGAGCTTGAAGGCCGTTTCGCCGTCCAGCATGTCGCCGGCATGCAGCGTCTCCGTCGCCTCGGAGAGCAGGCCGAGGCCGCGCACCAGCGTCTTTCGAAACCTGGTCTCCTCAAGCTTCAGCGTCTCGGTGATCAACTGTTCGCCGCGCAGCAATTCCGGATAGGCCTGGCCCATTTCGCGCACCAGCGCCGGCACCAGCTTCCACATCAGCGGTTCGTTGGCACCGAGCAACTGCGCATGACGCATGGCGCGGCGCATGATGCGGCGCAGGACATAGCCCCGGCCTTCGTTCGAAGGCAGCACGCCATCGGCGACCAGGAAGGAGGACGAGCGCAGATGATCGGCGATGACCCGGTAGGACGCGACCGTCTCCTTGTCGGGGCCCTGCCCGATCGCGGACGAGGCCGCGTCGATCAGGTGACGGAACAGATCGGTCTCGAAGACGCTTTCCACCCCTTGCAGGATGGATGCCATGCGCTCCAGGCCCATGCCGGTGTCGATCGAGGGGCGCGGCAGGTCGATGCGCTCCTCCTTCGTCACCTGTTCATACTGCATGAACACCAGGTTCCAGAATTCCAGGAAACGGTCGCCATCTTCCTCCGGGCTGCCGGGAGGGCCGCCCCAGATGTGTTCGCCGCGGTCGATGAAGATTTCAGAGCACGGCCCGCACGGTCCGGTGTCGCCCATCGCCCAGAAATTGTCCGAGGTCGCGATGCGAATGATGCGGTCGTCGGAAAAACCGGCGATCTTCTTCCAGAAGCCGGCCGCCTCGTCATCCGTGTGATAGACGGTGACCAGCAGCTTGTCCTTGTTCAGCCCGAACTCCCTGGTGATCAGGTTCCAGGCAAGCTCGATGGCGCGCTCCTTGAAATAGTCGCCGAAGGAGAAATTACCGAGCATCTCGAAGAAGGTCAGATGGCGCGCGGTGTAGCCGACATTGTCGAGATCGTTGTGCTTGCCGCCGGCGCGAACGCTCTTCTGGGCGGTCGCGGCGCGCGAATAGGGCCGCTTCTCCAGACCGGTGAAGACGTTCTTGAACTGCACCATGCCGGCGTTGGTGAACATCAGCGTCGGGTCGTTGCGCGGCACCAGTGGGCTCGACGCGACGATCTCGTGACCCTCCTTCCGGAAGTAGTCGAGAAATGTCGACCGGATTTCGTTCACGCCACTCATGATGCTGCCTTTTTGGAAAAGCCGCCGGCAAACCGGCGGAAATGGGCTCTGCGTTTTAGAAGATTAGGACTTGGCCTTTTAGCCGCCGCGCTTCACCCTGTCCAGCAACACGGAATTGGTCCAATCCACGGCCTTTGCCGGCCGTTCGACCCGGCCTGGTTCCGCCGCCGAAACGCAAAACCGCCGGCACTGGGCCGGCGGTTTCGAAACGCAATAACGCGGAACTCGATTACATAAGCCTGAGATAATAGAACGCGATTATGGCCGAACTCCGGCCGGCATCGCGCACGAAGCTGTTACATCGCGCCGGATTCTTCCTCGAAACCGTCATCATCGCCGCGCTCAGGGCCGCCATTCTCGAGGAATTTCTCGGCGATCAGCCCGGCATTCTGCCTGATCGACAACTCGATCTCGCGTGCCGTGTCGGGATTGTCACGCAGGAACAGCTTGGCATTTTCGCGGCCCTGGCCGAGACGCTGCGAGTTATAGGAAAACCAGGCGCCAGACTTCTCGACAATACCAGCCTTGACCCCGAGATCGACCAGTTCGCCGGTTTTGGAGACGCCCTCACCAAACATGATGTCGAATTCGACCACCTTGAAGGGCGGCGCCAGCTTGTTCTTGACCACCTTGACGCGGGTCTGGTTGCCGACAACCTCGTCGCGGTCCTTGATCGAGCCGATGCGGCGGATGTCGAGGCGCACCGAAGCGTAGAATTTCAGCGCATTGCCGCCGGTGGTGGTTTCAGGCGAGCCGAACATGACGCCGATCTTCATGCGGATCTGGTTGATGAAGATGACCATGGTGTTGGAGCGCGAAATCGACGCGGTCAGCTTGCGCAGCGCCTGGCTCATAAGGCGGGCCTGCAGGCCGGGCAGCGAATCGCCCATCTCACCTTCAATTTCGGCGCGTGGCGTCAGCGCCGCGACCGAATCGACCACCAGCACGTCGATGGCGCCGGAGCGCACCAGCGTGTCGCAGATTTCCAGCGCCTGCTCCCCAGTGTCGGGCTGCGAGATCAGAAGGTTTTCGAGATCGACGCCAAGCTTGCGGGCATAGACCGGGTCAAGCGCGTGCTCGGCATCGACGAAAGCGCAGATGCCGCCCTTCTTCTGGGCTTCGGCAACGGTGTGCAGGGCAAGCGTCGTCTTGCCCGAGCTTTCCGGCCCGTAGATCTCGATGATGCGGCCGCGCGGCAGGCCACCGACGCCAAGCGCGATGTCGAGGCCAAGCGAGCCGGTCGGCACCGTTTCAATCTCGACGACCTGATCGTTGGCGCCGAGCCGCATGATCGAGCCCTTGCCGAAAGCCCGCTCGATCTGCGACAGCGCCGCATCCAGAGCCTTTGATTTGTCCACTGCCTTGTCCTCTACCAGCCGCAAAGAATTCTGAGCCATGATACATCACCCCTTGGTCGTCAATGAAGGCCGGACAATCCGTAATCCCTGCCTATTTGTACCTTTTTTGTTCTCATTTGGCAAGAGGGGTCAAATAACTGAAAAACAAGCAATATCCGGATTTGTTCTTTTTTTGTCCAGGGATTCAATCAGGAATGCACCGCACGTTGGGCCAGACGGCTCGGTTGTTTCGACCTGCCGAATCGCCGCCTCGCATGCGAAGCTCCGTCGCACCTAGCGCTTGTGCGGCTGGAATAACAAAGGTCATATCGCCGGTATGCTGAAATCCGCGAAAATACTGGCCATAGGCGGCGCCCATATCGACCGGCGCGGCCAGGTGTCCGGCGCTTACGTGCCGGCTGCCTCCAATCCCGGCACGATGCGCGAGGATGTCGGCGGCGGCGTCTTCAACGCTTTGCGCAGCGCCGTGCGGCGCGGCGTCTCCGCGTCGCTCATGTCGGTTCGCGGCGGCGATGCCGCTGCCGATACCGTTTCGCGAGCCATCGCCGAGACAGGCATTACCGACCTGTCGGCGGTCTTCCTCGACCGCACGACGCCGAGTTACACGGCGCTGATCGACAGCGAGGGCGAGCTGATCGTCGGCTTCGCCGACATGGCGCTCTATGAGTTGGCCTTTCCCAAACAGATTCGCCGCTCCAGGGTGCGCGAAGCAATCGCGGCCGCCGATGCCGTGTTCTGCGACGCCAACCTGCCGACGGCGGCGCTGGAACGGCTGGTCGCGCTCGCCGCGGGCAAGCCGGTTTTCGCCATTGCCATCTCACCGGCCAAGGCGGTGCGGTTGATACCGGTGCTGAAGGAGCTCTCGCTCGTCTTCATGAACCGGCGCGAGGCCATGGTTCTGGCCGGCGTCGCCGCGAATGCCAGGGAGCGCGAGGTCGTCGACGGGTTGCGATGCAGCGGCCTCGTCAGTGGCGTGGTCACGGCAGGCGAGGCGCCCGTGCTGGGGTTCGATGAAACAGGCGCCTTTTCGATCATGCCGCCCAATCCCCGAAAGGTCGCTGACGTCACCGGGGCCGGTGATGCGCTGGCGGGCGCAACGGTCGCTGCCTTGCTGCGCGGACTGCCGCTACGGTCAGCACTGCGCGAAGGCATTGCCGGGGCGACGCTTGCCATCGAAAGCGCCAACGCCGTTCCGGAGTTCACCGCGGCTGATTTCACTGAAGCGTTGGCTCTTGTGCCGGATGCCAGGGAAGTGGCATGAGACCGGCGAATTCATAGTGCCGCGATGTGCCTTGTGTCCCGACGGACGCGCCGCATTCCGGATTGGAGACCCTGATGACCCCTGAGACCGCCCGCCCCTGCATCGACATCCACGCGCCGGTGGCGCAGGCCCTGGCTGCCGGCCGGCCGGTGGTGGCGCTGGAAAGCACCATCATCACCCATGGCATGCCCTACCCCGACAATGGCGCCATGGCGGCCGATGTCGAAAAGATCATCACCGATGGCGGCGCCGTGCCGGCGACGATCGCCGTGGTTGGCGGCCGCATCAAGATCGGGCTTTCGGACGGCGAGCGCGAATCGCTGGCGATGACGGGCGACGCCATGAAGCTGTCGCGCGCCGATTTCGGTTTTGCCGTGGCGCAAGGGCGCACCGGTGGCACCACGGTCGCCGCCACGATGATCGCGGCGCATATGGTCGGCATAAAAGTGTTCGCCACCGGCGGCATCGGCGGCGTGCACAAGGGCGCCGAAAAGAGTTTTGACATTTCCGCCGATCTCGACGAGTTGGCGCGCACCCCGGTCATTGTCGTCTCGGCCGGCGCCAAGGCCATCCTCGACATCGAAAAGACGCTGGAGGTGCTGGAGACGCGCGGCGTGCCGGTGGTCGGCCTTGGCTGCGAGACGATGCCGGCCTTCTGGTCCAGGCATTCGCCGTTCCGCGCGCCGCTGACCTTGCACGAGCCGGAAGAGATCGCGCATTTCTACCAGACGAGGGCAGCGCTGGGGCTCGCCGGCGGCATGCTGATTGCCAATCCTGTGCCGGAAAACCATGAAATCCCGGCTGAGGAGATGGCGGGCTATATCGAGGCCGCGCAGCAGGCCGCCGAGGCGCTCAACGTGACCGGCAAGGCGGTGACGCCGTTCCTGCTGGGAAAGATTCTCGAACTGACTGGCGGCAGGAGCCTGAAGACGAACATCGCGCTGGTCGAGAATAATGCGCGGCTGGCGGCGAGGATTGCCAAGGCGCTTTAGGGTCACGCAGCGAAGGTCCCCCTCACCCGGATTGCCGAGACCGAATTGCAAAGAGCAATTCGGGGCAATCCGACCTCTCCCCGAGGGGTCCCCGAGGGGGGAGAGGAGTTGGCCAGCGCCGGCGCAAACCTCTTCTCCCCAACGGGGAGAAGGTGGCCGCGAAGCGGCCGGATGAGGGGGCGGCCTCGCGCTGACGGGACAGCTACTTCCCCGCCCGACGCCCCGCCTCATACGCCCGCCGTGCCCAGATCGTCATCTCGTCGGGATCATCGAAAACGCTGTCTGGAACGCTCCAGTAGGGCATAGCGACCAGCTTGCCGTGGCGCGAGCCGGTATAGGTCCATTGCGTGCAGGCGGCGGCCTCGAACTCGGGCACGCTTTGCTCGTCGGCCTTCAACAGCAATTCGCCACGCAGCACGATGGCGACGATGACACCGTCGAAATAGATGCCCTTGCCGCCGAACAGTTTTCGGATGCTGACAGGGCCGAGGCCCTCGAACAGTTCGGCGATGCGTTCATTGTCCATGCCGCGATCATGTCACCGGCGTTTGGCCTTGTCATCGCCGCAACCAAAATCATGCTGACAGGTTGTGTGAGGTCGATCGGAGTTTCCCGCTATGCCCGTTCTGCTCAAAGGCTCCTGCCGCTGCAATGCCGTCCGTTTCGAGGTGGAGAGCCACACGCCGGCGCCATTCATGCTGTGCTACTGCTCGATCTGCCGCAAGCAGCAGGGCGGCGGGGGGTTTGCCATCAATCTCGGCGCCGACAACGAGACGCTGAACATAAGGGGTAAAAGGAGGCTCGGCGTTTACCGCGCCAGCATTGAGGACGATGAGCATCCGCATTGCGAAATCTCAACCGGCGAGCGCAATTTCTGCAAGAAATGCGGCTCAGCCCTTTGGCTCTACGACCCGACATGGCCGGAGCTGGTGCATCCCTTCGCCTCGGCGATCGACAGCGATTTACCCATTCCGCCAAGCAAGGTGCACCTCATGCTGAAATACAAGGCGAACTGGGTGGAGCCGGTGGTTGGCAAGCATGACAAGGTCTTCGACATCTATCCCGAGGAATCGATCGCCGACTGGCACAAGCGGACGGGCATGTGGGTGGAGTGAATTTCTTCGCGCCGTTTACGGGGAGGTGAGGAGTGATCCGCGCAGCGGACGAAAAGCCAATTGCTTGGCCTTCGAACGACGAACGCCGGCAGATGAGGAGCGGCGCTAACTTTGGAGAGGCCGGCGCTGCCTATCATCCGTCACTTCGTGACACCTTCTCCCCGTAAACGGGGCGAAGGAAAAACTCAGGAAGCGCGTGCCTCTGCCAGCGCCTTCAGGTCGGCCGGCTTCAGTTCGACGGATTCGCCGCAGCCGCAGGCCGAACTCTGGTTCGGATTGTGGAATGTGAAGCCGGTGCGCAGCGTCGTCTGCTCGAAATCCATCTCGGTGCCGAACAGGAAAAGTGCTGCTTCCGGTGCGACATAGACATGCGCGCCGTCGCGCTCGATATGGTCGTCCTTGGTGTTGGGCTCGGTCACCAGATCGACCGTATATTCCATGCCGGCGCAGCCGCCCTTCTTGATGCCGAGGCGGATGCCGTGCGCATTCTCACGGGTGGCGACAATCTCGCGCACCCGGTCGGCGGCCTTTTCGGTCATGGTGATGACGGCGAAGCGTCCCATTCTTTTTCCTTCCATTCCATGCAGGTTCAAGGCCTGCCGAATGATTCCTCACCTAAAATGGTGAAGTTTTATCCCTGGCGCAAGTATGCCAGGCTCGACGCTAGTACCAACCCACCGCCACCTGCGCCTCTTCCGACATGCGGTCGGCCGACCACGGCGGGTCGAAGGTCATGTTGACCTCGACGCCGGACACGCCTTCGACGGCGCCGACGGCATTTTCGACCCAGCCGGGCATTTCGCCGGCGACAGGGCAGCCCGGAGCGGTCAGCGTCATGTCGATCTTGACCGAGCGATTGTCCTCGATGTCGATCTTGTAGATCAGGCCGAGCTCGTAGATATCGGCCGGGATTTCCGGATCGTAGACCGTCTTCAGCGCCGAGACGATGTCGTCGGTCAGCCGCGCCAGCTCGTCGGCGGGGATGGCCGATCCCGAAACCAGCGCATTGGGCGCGGTTTCCGGAGTGGTCTCGGCAGCGATGCTTGCATCATCCATGGTCGTCACCCAAAAAACTCGTCATCCGAAGAATTTGCGCGCTTTTTCAAGCGCCTCGGCCAAAGCGTCGACTTCGGCCCTGGTATTATACATGCCGAACGATGCCCTGCATGTGGAGGTTACGCCGAACCGTTTCAACAGCGGCTGGGCGCAATGGGTGCCGGCGCGGACAGCAACGCCCTGCCTGTCTATCACCATCGACACGTCATGCGCATGAATGCCTTGCAGTTCGAACGAGATGATGGCGCCCTTGCCGGGCGCATCACCGAAGATGCGCAGCGAATTGATGGAGCGCAGCCGCTCATGCGCGTAGTTCTTGAGGTCTTCCTCATGGGCGGCAATGCGCTCGCGGCCGATCGTTTCCATATAGTCGAGCGCGGCACCCAGCCCGATCGCCTGGACGATCGGCGGCGTGCCGGCCTCGAAGCGGTGCGGCGGCTCGTTGTAGGTGACGATGTCTTCCGTCACCTCCTCGATCATCTCGCCGCCGCCCATGAAGGGCCGCATGCCAGCGAGAATGTCCTTCTTGCCGTAGAGCACGCCGATGCCCGACGGGCCATAAACCTTGTGCCCGGTGAAGACGAAAAAGTCGCAGTCGAGATCCTGCACATCGATCGGCATGTGGACAGCGCTCTGGCTGCCGTCGACCAGCACGGGAATTCCACGCGAATGCGCGATGCGCACGATCTCCTTGATCGGCGTCACAGTGCCAAGCGCGTTCGACATGTGGGTAATGGCGACCAGTTTGGTGCGCTCGGTCAGCCGCTTCTCGAATTCCTCGATGTGGAAAACGCCGAGATCGTCGACCGGCACCCAGACCAGTTTGGCGCCCTGCCGCTCGCGGATGAAATGCCACGGGACGATGTTGGAGTGGTGCTCCATGATCGACAGCACGATCTCGTCGCCCTCGCCGATGTTGGGCATGCCATAGCCATAGGCGACCGTGTTGATGGCCGAAGTCGTGTTCGAGGTGAAGATGATGTTGTCGGTGCTCGGCGCGTTTAGGAAGCGGCGCACCGTCTCTCGGGCCTTTTCGTAGGCGTCGGTCGCGGCGTTCGACAGAAAATGCAGGCCGCGGTGGACGTTGGCGTATTCCTGGGAATAGGCATGCTGGATTGTGTCCAGCACCGCCTGCGGCTTCTGTGCCGAGGCGCCATTGTCGAGATAGACCAGCGGCTTGCCATAGACTTCCCGCGACAGGATCGGGAAATCGCGGCGGATCGCTTCGACGTCGTAGAAATCTCCGATCTTGCCCGGTGCGTTCATCAGATCACCCGTGTGCCGCGAACCAGCCGTCGAGCCGCGCTTCCAGCGCTTCGACGATCGCCTCGTCGTCAAGTTCCTCGATCACCTCCGCGACGAAGGCCTTCACCAGCAACCCCCGTGCGCTTTTCTCGTCGACGCCACGCGCCATCAGGTAGAACAGATGGTTGTGGTCGATTTCGGTGACCGTCGCGCCGTGGCCGCAAATCACGTCGTCGGCGAAGATTTCAAGCTCGGGCTTGGTCGAGAACTCGCCATCGTCCGACAGCAACAGCGTGTTGCAGGCCATCTTGGCGTTGGTCTTCTGCGCATATTGATGGACGTTGATGCGGCCCTGGAACACACCGCGCGCCTTGCCCGTCACCACATTGCGGATGATCTCCGTCGAGGTCGTGTGCGGCACGGCATGGTCGAGAACCATGGTCACGTCGGTGTGGGTGTCGCCGGCCAGGAGGTTGATGCCGCGAAGCTTGAAATCGGCGCCTTCGCCAGTCGTCCTGACCATGATCTCCTGGCGCACGAGCTTGCCGCCGGCATTCATGACGAACAGCGTCAGTTTCGCATTCTTGCCGATATGGGCCTTGAACTGCGCCAGATGCGTCGCTGTTTCCGGCTGCTCCTGGACGATCAGCCACGTCACCTCGGCGCCCTCGTCGAGCACGATCTGGCTGACCGAGCTGCCCAAGGCAGCGCCATCACCCGTCTGGCGCTCGACGATAACGGCCTTGGCGCCGGCGCCGACACGAACGGCCAGGCGCACATGGGTCTGGCCGCCGGCCTGCAGGTTCTGCAGCTCGACCGGCTTTTCAAGTTCCACACCATCGGCGATGTCGACAAAATACCCGTCGGCGACAAAAGCCGTGTTCAGCGCGCCGATGGCGTCGTCGCTGCCATAGGGGTCGAGCCCAGCTGCTGCGCTGCCGTCGATCAGCTTTTCCGAAAGGCGCTGGAAAGAGACGCCTTCAAGAACCGGCACTTTGGCGTCGGACTTGCCGTTCAGGATCGACACCACGGTGGAACCGTCGACGATCGGCGCAATGGCTTTGGCCATGGCGGCTGGGTCGAAGTCCGGCACGGTATTCAGCAACCGGCGCAGGTCGGTGTAATGCCAGGATTCGACACGCCGCGTCGGCAGGCCGTGCTTGATCGTCTCGATGGCGTCGTCGCGCTTCAGCATCACCGCGCCGTCGCCGGGCAGCAGCGACAGCCGGTCGCCGAACGCGTCGATCAACGCTGTCTCGGCCGGTGTCCGCTGCGGTTGTGTGTGCATGTTCATCGGTATTACCTCTGGCATCTCACGCGGCTTCGCCGATCACGCCGGCATAGCCATTGGCTTCCAGGTCAAGCGCCAGCGACTTGTCGCCGGACTTGATGACCTGGCCCTTGTAGAGAACGTGCACGCTATCGGGCACGATGTGCTCAAGCAGGCGCTGGTAGTGGGTGATGACCAGGAACGCCCGGTCCGGCGCGCGCAGCGCGTTGACGCCGTCGGACACGATCTTCAGCGCATCGATATCGAGGCCGGAATCGGTCTCGTCGAGCACGCACAGTTTCGGCTCCAGCAGCTTCATCTGCAGGATCTCTGCCCGCTTCTTCTCGCCACCGGAGAAGCCGACATTGAGCGGCCGCTTGAGCATCGCCATGTCCATGCTGAGCGAGGCGGCGGCTTCCTTCACGCGCTTCAAAAATTCCGGGATCTTCAGCGGCTCCTCGCCACGCGCCTTGCGCTGCTCGTTCATCGCCACCTTCAGGAATTCCATGGTCGCGACGCCCGGTATCTCCATCGGATACTGGAAGGCGAGGAAAATGCCTGACGTGGCGCGCTCGGCCGGATCCATTTCGAGGATCGACTGGCCGTTGTAGAGGATGTCGCCTTCGGTCACCTCATAGTCCTCGCGACCGGCGAGGATGTAGGACAGCGTCGATTTTCCCGAGCCGTTCGGCCCCATGATCGCGGCGACCTCGCCGGCTTTCACCGTCAGGTTCAGGCCGCGGATGATTTCGGTGCCATCGTCGACGATGCGGGCGTGCAGGTTTCTGATTTCAAGCATTTTTTTGTTTCCTGAATATATATCCGGTCAGCCGACCGAGCCCTCAAGGCTAATCCCGATCAGCTTCTGCGCCTCGACCGCGAACTCCATCGGCAGTTGCTGGATGACGTCCTTGACGAAGCCGTTGACGATCAGCGCGATCGCTTCCTCTTCAGGGATACCGCGCTGCATGACATAGAATTTCTGGTCCTCGGAAATCTTCGACGTCGTCGCTTCGTGCTCGAACTGCGCCGTCGAGTTCTTGGCTTCCATGTAGGGCACGGTGTGCGCGCCGCACTGGTCGCCGATCAGCAGACTGTCGCAGTTGGTGAAGTTGCGGGCGTTGGTCGCCTTGCGGTGCGCCGAGACCTGGCCGCGATAGGTGTTCTGCGAGAAGCCGGCCGCGATGCCCTTGGAGATGATGCGGCTCGACGTGTTCTTGCCGAGATGGATCATCTTGGTGCCGCTGTCGACCTGCTGGTAGCCGTTCGACACGGCGATCGAATAGAACTCACCTTGGGAATCGTCACCGCGCAGGATGCAGCTCGGATATTTCCAGGTGATGGCCGAACCGGTTTCGACCTGCGTCCATGAAATCTTGGAGCGGTCGCCACGGCAGTCGCCGCGCTTGGTGACGAAATTGTAGATGCCGCCCTTGCCCTCGGCGTCGCCGGGGTACCAGTTCTGCACCGTCGAATATTTGATCTCGGCATCGTCGAGCGCCACCAGTTCGACGACGGCGGCATGCAACTGGTTCTCGTCGCGCTGCGGCGCCGTGCAGCCCTCGAGATAGGAGACGTAAGCCCCCTCCTCGGCGATGATCAGCGTGCGCTCGAACTGGCCGGTGTTCTTCTCGTTCATGCGGAAATAGGTCGACAGCTCCATCGGGCAGCGCACGCCCTTGGGCACGAAGACGAACGAGCCGTCGGTGAACACAGCCGAATTCAGCGTGGCGTAGTAATTGTCGGAGGTCGGCACGACCGAACCAAGATATTTCTTCACCAGCTCCGGATGCTCGCGGATGGCTTCCGAGATCGAGCAGAAGATGACGCCGGCCTGCGCCAGTTCCTTCTTGAAGGTGGTGACGACGGAGACGGAATCGAACACGGCGTCGACAGCGACGCGGCCCGATTTGTAGACGTTATCGCTGACTTCCTCGAGCTCCGAGGCGTCGGTCTTCTGCACGCCGGCAAGGATTTCCTGCTCCCGCAGCGGAATGCCAAGCTTTTCGTAGACTTTCAACAGTTCGGGATCGACATCGCTGAGCGAGGTCGGGCCGGGCGTGCTCTTGGGCGCCGCGTAGAAATAGATGTCCTGGAAATCGATCTTCGGATAGTGGACGCGCGCCCAGGTCGGCTCGTCAAGCGTCAGCCAGCGGCGATACGCTTCCAGACGCCATTCCAGCATCCAGGACGGTTCGTCCTTCTTGTCCGAAATGAAACGGATGATGTCTTCGCTGAGGCCCTTGGGGGCCTTGTCCATCGCGATTTCGGTCTGGAATCCGTATTTGTATTGGTCGACGTCGATCTTTCGGACCCGATCGATCGTGTCCTGCACAGCAGGCATATGCGTTCTCCATCCACGCCGGGGTCAAGGCCCGACAGTTTTCAAACTATGGCACCGCCAAAAACGAACCCCGAAGAGGTGCTCGCGGCAGCGTAAGTTTAATATAGTGCGCTTCGACCGGGAATTCACCCGGCCAGCATGAAACGCACGGCTCTACCAGGCCGAAAGGCCCAAATTCGTCCAACCGCTACGCGGCCCGTTCTCTATCCGCCCTACGTGCGGTAATTCCCGCCAGTGCGACGCGAAACAGCTCGATGTCTTCCGCGCCGGTCGCCGGTCCGATCGACACCCGCAAGGCGCCGAGACTGTCGCCGTACCCCATGGCTTTCAGCACATGGCTCGGTCCGACCTTGCCAGACGAACAGGCAGAGCCGGCCGACAGCGCTACACCGGCCAGATCGAAGGCGATCTGCGCGGTTTCGGCTTTGACGCCCGCAATAGCGAAGAATGCCGTATTGGCAAGCCTTGGCGCACCGGTTCCGAAGATTTCCGCGTCCGGCACCAGCGATTTGACGATGGCCTCGATCTCGTCGCGGCGCTGGCGCACCGCATCCATGGCCGGCAATCCGGCCAGGGCCTCGCGGGCGGCCGCGCCAAAACCGGCAATGGCAGCGAGGTTTTCGGTGCCGCCGCGATGGCCCTTCTCCTGGCCGCCGCCATTGATCAACGGCTTCGGCATCATCAGGTCAGAGGCGGCGACGATGGCGCCGACGCCCTTGGGACCACCGATCTTGTGCGACGACAGAATCAGATAATCGGCGTAACCCGCTGATAGATCGATGGAAACACGCCCAGCGGCCTGCACGGCGTCGACTGTAAGGATACCGCCCGCCGCCTTGACGATCCCGGCGATGCGATCGATCGGCTGGATGACGCCGGTTTCGTTGTTGGCGGCGTGGATGGCGACCAGCGGCAGGCCTTCGCTCTTGTCGTGACCGCCGAGCGCCGACGCCAAGGCGCCGAGGTCGGCGATGCCGTTGGCGTCGACGCCGATCCGCGTCACCTGCGCTGCGGGGAACCGTCCGCCGTTCAACAGGCAGGGATGATCGGCCTCCGACACGTAAAGCCGGCTCATACGCACCGTGCCGCGCCCCATCTGCCAGTCGGGTGACAGCAGCGTCGAGGCTGCTTCCGTGGCACCGGAGGTGAACACGACATGCTCCGCTTTGGCGTTGACTAGCGCCGCCACGTCACGCCTGGCGGTCTCGATCAGGCGGCGGGCCGCGCGCCCCTCGGCGTGAACCGATGACGGATTGGCCGCGACGTCAAGGGCCGCAACCATAGCCTCGCGGGCCACGGCAAGCAGCGGCGCACTGGCATTGTAGTCGAGATAGGCGCGTATTCCGGCCATTTTCGTCCGTCAAATCCCGTCAGAAGCCATTCCGCTGTCGTATGGCGTTATTTCCTTGAAATTCCAAGGCGAGCCGTCCTATTTACGCGGCTTGCGGCGCGGGTGGCCGGGCTCGATGTCTTGCCACTCAGTTTTGAACAATTCTAAACTAGCTTCTAAGAAGACGCTCGCCCTGCGTCAAGGCCAGAGGAAACGTTCCAGGCACCGCGCGTTCGTATTACCAAGTGGAGTATTTTATGCCTGAGGTCATTTTCACCGGTCCTGCCGGCCGCCTGGAGGGTCGCTATCAGCCTTCCAAGGAAAAGAGCGCGCCGATTGCCATCGTCCTGCACCCGCACCCGCAATTCGGCGGCACGATGAACAACAAGATCGTCTACGACCTCTTCTACATGTTCCAGAAGCGGGATTTCACCACGCTTCGCTTCAATTTCCGCGGCATCGGCCGCAGTCAGGGCGAATTCGACCATGGCACCGGCGAGCTGTCGGACGCCGCCGCCGCTTTGGACTGGGTGCAGTCGCTGCATCCCGATTCCAAGAGCTGCTGGGTCGCCGGCTACTCCTTCGGCTCCTGGATCGGCATGCAGCTTCTGATGCGCCGGCCGGAGATCGAAGGCTTCATTTCGATCGCGCCGCAGCCCAACACCTATGATTTCTCGTTCCTGGCGCCCTGCCCGTCATCGGGCCTGATCATCCATGGCGATGCCGACAAGGTGGCGCCGCCGAAGGATGTGCAGGGTCTGGTCGACAAGCTGCACACGCAGAAGGGCATCACCATCACGCAAAAGACCTTGCCCGGCGCCAACCATTTCTTCGCCAACGATGCCGACCTGCTGCTCGAGGAATGCGCCGACTATCTCGACCGCCGGCTGGCCGGCGAATTGTCGGATCCGCGTCCGAAGCGGCTGAGATAAACAAGGCAAGAACGGACGGCGATGTACGAACCTCCTCATTTCAGGGAAACGCGGCCGGAAATCCTGCACGGGCTGATCCGGACGCATCCGCTGGGCCTGTTGGTTTCCAACGGGCCCGATGGGCCGGTCGCCAACGCTGTCCCGTTCCTGCTCGACGCGGAAATCGGGCCTAACGGCAGGCTGCGCGCCCATCTGGCGCGGGCCAACCCGCAATGGCGCCTGTTGGCCGACAACCCGGCATCCCCCGTGCTGATCGTCTTCCAGGGCAGCGATGCCTATGTGACGCCGTCCTGGTACGAGACCAAGCGCGAGACCGGCAAGGTGGTGCCGACGTGGAATTACGCCATCGTGCAGGTTCGCGGCACCGTCAAGGTGATGGATGATCAGGACTGGCTGGCGCAGCAGATCGCCGATCTGACCGTCTCCCAGGAAGGCGCCCGCGCCGCACCCTGGGCGGTGACCGATGCGCCGGAGCCCTTCATCCAGTCGCAGATCAAGGGCATTATCGGGCTGGAAATCGAGATCAGCGAAATCCACGGCAAGTGGAAGGTCAGCCAGAACCGGCCGGTCGCCGATCGCGTCGGCGTTGCACAGGGGCTGGAAAGCGAAGACCACCAGTCGCCCGGCATGGCCGGCCTGGTCAGATCCTATGGCGGACTGGACGGCAACTGAACTTCGAATGCTCAGGCAGCCTTCCTTGTCGGTCCGATCAGCCGAAACGTTCTCTTGCGGACCGGCAGTCCCGACGGCATCGGCCGGAAAATGAAGCCGAGCCGGGCAAAGACCAGCCCGCAGGCGAGCGCGAAGCCGCAGCCAAGGCCGAAGCCGGCGACGGTGTCGCTGGGATAGTGCGCGCCAACGAAGATACGGGTCGAGGCGATGCAGGCGGTGGTCGCCAGGGCGATGTACCAGCGCCGCGGAAACAACAGCAAAGCGACCCCGAACACCGCGCCCATCGTCGTACCATGGCCGGACGGAAAGCCGGCGAAGCGCGCATCGAAAGCGAAGGGGTGCAGGGTCAGCACGCCAAAGTCCTCGTAATAGAGGGGGCGAGCCCGGCCAATGGCATATTTCAGCACATTGACGGCGATCCCCGACAGGCCGGTGGCGCACAGCACCAGAAAAGCCAGGCAGGTCCAGTTGTAGAGCAGCATCAGCGAGCGCCGGGAGAGGCTTCGCCAATCCGTCAGGTTCGCGGCGACAAGCAGAAGCACTGAGGGAATGAGATACCAGCCACCCAGGCCGAACTGGGTGAAAAAGTCGGCAGTCCGGGCAAATCCCGCCGACCACTTGCCGTGAAGCATTCCGGCCGGGGTGTCGAGACGAACAAACGCTGCCGCCGTCAGCAAAACCCAGACCAGCACCCAGACCGACCACAAAACGTTCGGGTATCTGGCCGGGCGGGTGGCAAGGCGGCTTTTGGCGATCTGCATCGTATCGCGAAAATTGTCGAGCGACCGGCGCCCTATCCCAAGGAGCAGGCTCGAAACGGGCGGGCGTGATTTCACCAGCATAGGAAATTCGATCCCATTGTCGCCGTCATGGGCATCGGCGAGCCGTCACTGGGTTACACGATAGAGGCCGAGCGACAGCTTGTCTCCCGACGAATAGTTGAGGCCGTCGACCTCGGCAACGCGGTTCGCCGACTTGCCTTGCGCCGCTAGCAACCCATTCAGTTTCTGCTCGTCGCCGACCTGCGCCAGAGCCAGCGCGCAGGCAGGATCGCCGAGCAGATGCTTGGCGACGCCATCGACATCGGTCAGGACGGTCTTGGTGCCGACCAGGAACACCAGGCTCGGCTCGTGATATTCCGCCGAAGCGAGCACCGTGGTGGCGCAAGGCCTGTTGGCCTGGAACGCCGCCTCGATCGCCGGGCTCAGCCAGATCGATTTCAGCGAAGGCGCGATGACGCCGAACAACAACCCATAGGTGATGCCCGCGCAGACGGCGATGGCGCCGATGCGCAAGAGCGGCACTTGCAGTTGTCGGGAAAAAGCGAAATATCCTGCTGCCAGCGCCGCCGCGGCGGCCGGGATGCTCCACCAGGAGAAGGCGCCGGTGAGATAGATCGGCGCTCCGACGCAGACCGCCGCCAGGCCAAGGCTGACCACGGCAAGACCGAATGCGGTCGACCACCACAACCAATCCTGCCAGCGCCTGAGCGGCGCATTCGCCTCCTGCGGCGGCAAGGTCAACAGCCAGCCGATCAGCAGCGCCATGCCGGGATAGGCCGGCAGGACATAGTGCGGCAGCTTGGTCGGGATCAGCTCGAAAACCAGCCAGAACGGAATGTACCAGGCGAGGCAGAAACGCAGCCGGGGATCGTCGCGCAGACGGTTGAGGGCCTGCAGCCCGGCGCCGACCGCGATCAGACCGAACGGCCACATGAACAAGGAATAGGTCAGCATGTAGAAGCCCGGCGGCAGGCCGTGCGATTCCTCGCCCGAGGCGACCTTGGCCATCATGTCCTTGCCGACGGCATCGCTGAGGAAGGCGCCGCCGCTCTTCCAGGTGATGAGGGCGACCCAGGGCAGCACGATGAGCAGCACCAGGGCGACACCGCGCACAAGCTTCAGCTTCAGGAGCCAGCGCCAGTCGCGCTCGAAGGCAAACAGGGCGGCGACCGTCAGCACCGACAGGAGCGGAGCCACCGGCCCCTTGATAAGGATTCCAAGGCCTTGAGCGGCCCAGAAAATCCACGGCAGATGGGCGGCGACCGGTTCGTTGCGGCGCGATGCCAGATAGATCTGGGCGAGCGCGCCTTGCGCCGCCACGCAGCAGGCCAGCAGCATGGCGTCGGTCTTGGCGTCACGGCCCTCGAAGGCGGTGGCGAAGATAGCCGCCATTATCAGGCCGGCGGCGAGACCGGCATTGGCCCCGAACAGCTTGGTGCCTGTCCAGGCAATGCCGACTACGGCCAGGGCAATGCCGAGCATGGAGACTAGGCGGTAGACCCAGATCGGCGCCGCCGCCCCCTCGCCGCTCAGCGCCACGGCCGCCGATTGCAGCCAATAGATGCCGATCGGCTTCTTGTAGCGCGAGGCATCCTGAAAACGGATGTCGACATAGTCGGAGGTTTCGACCATCTGCTTGGTGGCCTGGACAAAACGGGATTCGTCCCGGTCGACGGGTGGAAGGCTCGCCAGTCCGCTGAACGTCATCAGCACGCTGAACAGAAAGAGAAAAAGATAGTTCCTGTTCATCGCGGAGCTTCCGGATCTGATCTGCGGGATGGCCCCGTCGCGGCGCCTCAGGCCCTGCCCTGCGCGGCGCCTCAATACGCCAGCCCAAACGACGAAGCAAGGATTCGCAATGCCATCCGCGCGGGCACCAAAACAGGAAACCACTTTTGCTGATCGCTGGACCTTTGTCTGGCGCACGATCAGTCGCAAAACCGGAAACCACTTTTGCTGATCGCTGGACCTTTGTCGACGCGCGATCAGGCGCAAAACCGGAAACCACTTTTGCTGATCGCGCTTGGATGCTAAACGCCCGCGTTCATGCACACCCGAGCCACGCTGGCCGGGCGCTTTCGGGAAAGAAAAAATGCCTGCCTTCAAATCGGATTTCCTGCGCACGATGAGCGAGCGCGGTTTCATCCACCAGACTTCGGATGATGCCGGTCTCGACAATATCTTCGCCAAGGAAACGGTGACGGCCTATATCGGCTTCGACGCCACCGCCAAAAGCCTGCACGCCGGCTCGCTGATCCAGATCATGATGCTGCACTGGCTGCAGCAGACCGGTCATCGGCCGATCGCGCTGATGGGCGGCGGCACCTCGATGATCGGCGACCCCTCTTTCAAGGACGAGGCGCGCAAGCTTTTGACCCCGCAGGACATCGAAGACAATCTAGCCGGCATCCGCCGCAACTTCACGCCCTACCTCAAATTCGGAAGCGGTCCGAACGACGCCATCATGGTCAACAACGCCGACTGGCTGATGGAGATCAACTACGTCAATTTCCTGCGCGATGTCGGCCGTCACTTTTCCGTCAACCGCATGCTGGCGTTCGATTCCGTCAAGCTGCGGCTCGATCGCGAGCAGTCGCTGTCGTTCCTCGAATTCAACTACATGATCCTGCAAGCCTATGATTTCGTCGAGCTCTACAAGCGTCTCGGCTGCCGCCTGCAGATGGGCGGCTCCGACCAGTGGGGCAACATCATCAACGGCATCGATCTCGGCCGCCGCATGGAGGACGCGCAACTCTATGCGCTGACCACGCCGCTGCTCACCACGTCGTCTGGCGCCAAGATGGGCAAGTCCGCCTCGGGCGCGGTCTGGCTCGATGCGGAGATGCTGAGCCCCTACGAATTCTGGCAGTATTGGCGCAACACCGAGGATGCCGACGTCGCGCGCTTCCTCAAGCTCTACACGACGCTGCCGCTGGACGAGGTGGCGCGGCTCGGGCGGCTCGGCGGATCCGAGATCAATGAGGCCAAGAAGATCCTCGCCACCGAGATCACCGCCCTGCTGCACGGCCGTGCAGCAGCCGAGCAAGCCGGCGATACGGCGCGCAAGACGTTCGAGGAAGGTGCGCTCGCGGAATCGCTGCCGACCGTCGAAGTCGACAAAACGGCGCTTGAAACCGGCGTCGGCATTCTGTCGCTGCTGGTCACCGCCGGACTGGCGGCATCGAACGGCGAAGCGCGGCGCCATGTGCAGGGCGGTGCCGTGCGCCTGAACGACGAGCCGGTGAGCGACGAGCGCCGCCTGGTGACCCCTCGGGATTTGAGTCCGGAAAACGTCGTAAAGCTTTCTCTGGGAAAGAAAAAACATATTCTGGTACGGCCGGTTTGAGCAGAACTCGATCCATGCCGGCCGCCTGCTAGGCGTACGGTTTGATTTTCCCACAAGAATCTATCCAGACGTAAAAAGGATCATTTTGGAAAGATTCTTTGCCCGTCGGGGTCAGGAAACGCAGCTTGAAATTCACGGTGACAATTTTTGCTGCATAGCCTGACACTACGGTCCACCAATCCGGCGGGAAGAGAGGCTCACGCGGTCCGTCAAAGCGACCAATGCGACAGCAGTTTGGGTTATTCTGCATAAAATCAGAAGCGTCTTTGTAGTTGACGATTGTGACATTGGAAAAATCGGTAGACTTGTCTGCATACCTCAGAAGAGACCTTCCTCTCTCCTGAGTAAGTTCGACAAGCTTTGGAATATCCGCAACGGCAGCCGCCAAGAGCTCCTCTTCCGACAGGAACCTGCGCTGCGCAAAGCAGAAATTGGACGCGTTGAGTGACCGCCGGCGATGACCAAGAGTGCGGCACCAGCACCCAATGCAATCAATTTCCTGGCGACCATGATCCGCGCCACTCACCGATACTCAAAAATCGACCTGAATATTCCGGGCGCGATCACCGACAGCGGATTGATGTCCAGCAGCGGCTTGTTGGCATTGCCTTTGAGCCGGTAGGTGACGCCGATCAGGCCACGGTCGCGGCCATTGCCGAGCAGCGCGCCAACGATGGGCAATTCGCCGAAGATGCGATTGAGGCCATAGACCGGCATGAACGTGCCGGTCATGTCCATGTTGTTGTTCTGATCGTAGAGCATGCCCTGGAACGTCGTGCCGATGCGCGGTCCGCGCAGCACGCCATTGGCCAGTTTCAGATAGCCGCTGCCCTTGTCGATCTCGGCGTAACCGCGTTCGAACTTCACCCGCGACGTATCCAGCTTGCCTTTGACCGCCTGATTGAGGCTGCGGTTGTCGCCGGCCGGCGTGGTCGAGACGATGGAGGCGAGTTTCGGTTCGTTGACGACGAAAAAGTTGCTGGTGTCGACCTTGCCCTTGAGCGATCCGTCGCTCGGCCCGGCCAGTGCGAGCGTGATCACGCCGCCTTCCATATGTTCGTAGATGTTGAGGAATCTCAGAATGGCGCCGGCGTCCGCAGACTGCATGTTGAGCGCGCGCCGGCCGGCGCCGGCGGTGTTGCTGATTGATATGGCCGCACCCGAACTTGCCGTGGCGCTGACCTTCAACCCGTTCACCCGCGAGCCGGCCGCGCTGTAGTCAAGCTTCAGATTGGACAATTGCTCGTCGTGGAAACCGGTCAGCCGGTCGACATCGGCGCTAACGGAAATGGCATCGGAACCGGTGGTCTTGGTAGCCGTGTCGACGTCCGAAGTGAACTGCTTGATGAGCGAGCGGGCATCGAGCGCGTTGCCCGATATGTCGACCGCATAGCCCTTGCCGGACCGCTTCACCGACACGGCAACGTCGTCGCCCCTGTTCAAGGTAACCTTGCTGAACCGCGCCGACGACAAGGCGCCATTGACCAGCACGATGCTGCCGTCGACGGAGAACGTCTTTCCGTCGAGGTCGAAATCGGACAGCGTCGTGGTGTCGCCGGACTTGGTCATGACGAAGGTGACATTGGCAGGAACCCCTGCCCCCTTGCTCCAGCCGGCCCAGGGAATGTCCAGCTTGGCGTTGGTCAGGTCGGCCGAGACGTTCTGGTCGCCGCTACCGTTCTTGTCGATCGCCACCTTCACCGTTCCGGCAAGCAGCGGCTTCAGGCCGGGCATGGCGGCGGCGCGGATCTTGTCGTCAAGCACCAGAGCCACCTTGCGGCTGCGCGCCGGCCCGTCATCCCTGAGCGGCTCGACCAGATCGAGTTCGGCCGGAACGCCGTTCAGCAATGCCTTGGCGGAGATCACCGCCTTCTCCGGATCGACCGTGATCGAACCGTCGGCATCCGTCACGATCTGGCCCTCGAAAGGCTTGGCCAAGGACATGCCGCTGTAGTCGAGCGACACCAGCCAATCGAGCTTCGAGGAGTCGACACCGGACTGCAGCGGAATATCCGCCTTGACGTGGCCGGTGACGCTGCCCGACAGGTCTTCCGGCAGGATGCCGACATGGCGCATGGCGTTGATCGGCTCGTAGGATGCGAGTTCGGCGACGGCCGACGCTTCGCCGTCGACGTCGATATCGAGCGCGCCGACGACCGGCGGGCGGTTGGCCGCCTTGACCGTCAGCGTGCCGTTGCTGGCCGCCACGGTGCGGCCGCTAGGCATGTAGACGGTGCCCGAGGACAGGGAGATATCGACATCGTTGCCGTGGAAACCGACGACGCCGACCGCGTCGCGTATCGGCGGGATGCGGCCGGCGGTGTCGAAGCGCGATCCCTCGATCTGGAAGCGGCCGAACACCTCATCGGCCGAAAGCGGCACGCCGTTGCCCAGGCGGCCCGGCACCACCTGGAACTGAAGGTTGGCGTCGACGACACGGCCGCCGAACAGATTGGCCAGCACCCAGAGCCGGGCATTGCGCGCCGAAAACCACGGCCACAGCTGCTTGACGTGAGAGACCTGCATGTCGTGGATGTTGAACGCCAGATTGATCCCCGGCACTTTGCCGTCGACGAACGCCACGGCGGCGGTGCCAAGCATCTCGCCGGAGCCGGCGGACCGAAGCGCGATCTGCTCGGCGACCAATTTGTGGCTCACCGTATTGTAGACCCCGGCAATCCGGGCGAGGAAGGTGAGCGCCGGCTCGGGCGACTCCGAAGGCGCAAGCGACGACCCGTCGCTGGTCAGGTCGTACCGATAGGAGGGTTCTTCACCCACCGCTCCGCTTGCCGGCTTCGGCCCGATCGAACCGGCGAAATCGAATGTCGAGCGGCCAGTCTTCAGCAGCAATCTGTCGACCTGGATCTTGTTGCTGCCCGCAACCAGCGTCGCATTGATATCGACGTCCGCCGGCAGCAGTCCTCGCGTGCCGAGATCGAGGACAGAACCCGTCGACGACAAAGCGGCCGTCAGCCGCGATGCGTTCGCGCCGAACCCTTCCGATCCCGTCAGCTTCAGCGCGACGGTTCCCAGCTTGCCGGCAGCGGCCGCCATGTCGCCGGTATCGGCCAGATCGACGCTCGCATCCAGTGCCGTGACGCGGTGCGCCGCGATATCGCGGGAGGCGGAAGCGGCAACGGTAGCCGTCCTGCCGTCAATGTCCGCCGTGGACGAGAACTGCATGCCGCCCGGGCCCGACTGCACGACGGTGGCGTCGGTGATCTTGACGAGCTTGATCGCTCCGGTTTCGGGCAGCACGAATTCGACGTTGCGAAGATCGATCCGGCGCAGCGAATCCTCCCGCACGGCATCGAGTGCGTGGTTGATGTTTCCGAACACCGCGGCCGACAGCTTCTCCGGATCGATGAGCCCGTCCGCATTGCGCAGGCCGGCGGTCCAGTTGCCGCCTGACGGCATCGCCGCCACGACGATGCGGGCATCCGAGATCCTGGCGCTGGTCAGCCGCACATCTCCCCACAGCAGCGGGAACAGACGCACGCCGAAGCGCACGCGGCCGGCATCGGCCATCGGCTTGCCATCTGATGTCTTCAAGCTGACGTCGCTGACCTGAAGCGCGATGAAACTCGAACCGTCGAGCGTGATGCGGGCAGGCCCGACCGCGACATTGACATCGACGCCCGCCAGTTTCTCGAGCGCCGTTTCCGCCTCGGTGCGAAGCCGGTCGGATCCGATGCCGGAGGCGCCAATCAGATAAACGAGCACGGCGGCCAGCAGCACGAAAGCGACCAGACCGGCGAACAGTCGCGACAGGATGCGAAAACCGCGTCCGATCGAAGCCTGACCGAGCGGCGGCACACGGCAGGCGGACGGAAAGGTCCCCAGGTCGGTGATCTCATCACGCCTGAACCGGATCTTCTCGTGCTGCGGTCGCTCCTGATCCACGCAATTTTCCGTTGTACGAACTCGATCGTGGACGAATCCCCGTCCGACACTATATCGGTGTGGCTTCGCGCGTAACCTCAAACAAGGGCATCGGTATGGCTGACCTCGACGTAGGCGATCTCGCGCCGCAATTCGACCTGCCGCGGGACGGCGGCGGATCAGTCAGCCTTGCCGCATCGTCCGGCAAGCCCATCGTGCTGTATTTCTATCCGCAGGACGACACAACAAGCTGCACGCAGGAGGCGATCAGCTTCTCGCAGCTGAAGCCGGACTTCGAGAAGGCCGGCGCCGTGGTGCTCGGCCTGTCGCCCGACCCCGTCAAGAAGCACGACAAGTTCAAGTCCAAGTACAATCTCACCATCGACCTCGCCGCCGATGAGGAGCGCAAGGTGATCGAAGCCTACCATCTGTGGGTCGAGAAATCGATGTATGGCCGCAAGTATATGGGCGTCGAGCGCGCGACGTTCCTGATCGGCCGCGACGGGCGGATCGCCAGGATTTGGCGCAAGGTCCGCGTCAAGGGCCATGCGGAAGAGGTGCTCGAGGCCGTTCGCGCGCTTTGAGGTTTTGTCGGCGAGGTTGGCCCGGTTTCCCTTACAACCATATGCACGCCTGGCGGGCGTTCGCTGCGGGCAAGCCGGCGCTGCAAGCCTTTGTTAACCTTAATAATGTGTAGTCAAGCTGTCGTGGTGTCGTAAACGAAAGCTTGGTCCCGTGAACGCAACCGGTCAGTCCGCAGTCTTCGGCAGGCGTAAGGAGCCCCATACGGTCATCATCGCCCGGGGCAACGAGATCAGGCATTTCACGATCCGACCGTGGCTGGCGGCCTTTATCGGCTCGGCGCTCGCCGCCATTGCCGTCGGCTACCTCATGGCCACCTCCTATCTGGTGCTGCGCGACGATCTGATAGGCGCCACCACGGCGCGCCAGGCGCGCATGCAGCAAGCTTATGAAGATCGCATTTCGGCGCTTCGCGCCCAGGTCGACCGCATCACCAGCCGGCAGTTGCTCGACCAGCAGCTGATGGAAACCAAGGTCAGCGAACTGCTTGAACGGCAGAGCCAGTTGAGCCAGCGTCACGGCCGCCTTGGCCCGCTGCTCGAACGCGCCGAGAGCGAGGTCGGGGCAGCGCCGGCCGAAGATCCGGCAGCGGTTGCGAAGCCGGACAAACGCGCCGAAGTGACCGGCAGTATCAAGGAGCCCGCGCGGAACTATGCGGTCGCCAGCCTGAGCGCCGGTCCCGGCGCCGGCGACACAAGGCCGTTCTCGCTGTGGTCGACCCGCTCCGATCCGCTGCCCAACGATTCAGCCGCCGATCGTGCCGACAAGCTCTTCGTCTCGATCAACCAGTCGCTGAAATCCATAGAGAGCGACCAGTTGACCCGCATCAGCACGCTTGCCGACAATGCCTACAAGAGCGCCGATGCCATTACCCAGGCGCTCGAGGCGGCCGGACTGCCCGTCGACAGCGACTTTGGCAAGGGCGACAGCGATGTCGGCGGACCGCTGATCCCGCTCGACAGTTCGATGATGTTCGACAGCAAGGTCAAAGAGTTGGACGAAGCGCTTGACGCCCTCGACCATCTCAAGAAGGAAGCGCGCCAGCTGCCGCTGACCAACCCCGCACCAGGCCACTCCGTCACCAGCCCGTTCGGCGTGCGCACCGACCCGATCCTCGGCACCGCGGCACTGCATTCCGGCATGGATTTCAGGGCCCCGATCGGCATGGCCGCCAAGGTCACCGCACCCGGCACCGTCACCAAGGCCGGCTGGAACGGCGGCTATGGCCGCATGGTGGAAGTCGACCACGGCAATGGCTTTGCGACACGCTACGGGCATCTCAGCGAGATCGACGTCACCGTCGGCGAGAAACTGGACGCCGGCGCCGTCATCGGCAAGACCGGCAGCAGCGGCCGCTCGACCGGCCCGCATCTGCACTACGAAGTCCGCCACAATGGCGAAGCGATCGATCCCTTGCGCTTCCTCACGGTCGGCAAGAAGGTCGCGCAGTATCTGTAAGCGATCCTGGGCTCCTGCCCCATGCGCCGATGACCATCATGATGGCTGACTAAGGCGCTTCCATCGACAGAAACGCCGTCGCTGCCGCAACCAGGGTGATCGCACCGACCTTCAACGCGGCCTCGTCGACACGAAACCGGGCGTGATGGAGCGGAAAGACCGATCCGATCTCCTCGTTTCGGATTCCCAGCCGAAAATAGACCGAAGGACGTTTCTCGCTGTAGTAGCCAAAGTCGTCCGCGATGGTCCATCCGGGCGCGCTGAGGACGTTGTCGGCACCGATGCAGGCCTTGGCGCTGGCGGCAATCAGCTCAGTCATCTCGACATCGTTGACGACACCCGGTTCGCCCTTGTGGATGTCGACCTCGACACGCGCGCCGTGGCTCGTCGCCGTACCCTCGGCTATCGTACGAACACGGCGCCAGGCCCGCTCGCGGGTTGCATCGCTGCCGCTGCGGATGGTGCCTTTCAACGTGACCTTGCCGGCGGTGACATTATAGGCGTTGCCGCCATTGATGGCCGTCACGGAAATCACCAGCGGGTCGTACGGGTCGATCTCGCGCGAAACGATCTTCTGCAATTCGCTCACCAGGGAGCAGGCCACGGCCAACGCATCGACACCTTCATGCGGTTTTGCCGCGTGCGCGGCCGAGCCGATGACGACCACATCGAACGTGTCACAGGCCAGAGTGTATGGACCGGAGCCGACGGCGATCTTGCCGGACGGCGTGTAGGGATCGACGTGGACGCAGATCGCGGCGTCGATGTCGTCCAGAAGCCCCTCTTCCACCACCCGCCTGCCGCCCGACGGTTCGTCTTCCTCGGCCGGCTGGAAGATCAGGCGAACGGTGCCGCCAAAACTGTCCCGCGACCGGTGAAGATGCGCGGCCACTGCGAAAGCCATCGATGCATGGGCGTCGTGACCGCAGGCATGCATCACGCCTGGATTCGTCGATGCATAATCGACGCCGGACTCCTCCTCGATCGGCAAGGCATCGATGTCGGCGCGAATGGCGATCTTTCGATTTGACGGCTTGCCGGTGCCGACAATATCGACGGCAAGGCCAAAGCCGGCAACGTCGCGAATGTCGGCAATTCCCTGATCCACGAGCATCTGCCTGAGATAGCGCTGCGTGCCGGCCTCCTGGTTCGAAAGCTCGGGATTGCGGTGCAGATGGCGGCGGACCTCGATCATCCGATCGAGAATTCCGGCGTCGATATCGGTCGTCACGGTTTTCGCAACACCATCCGCCGTGGCCGAACCCTCAGGATTTGACATGGATCTCTCGCGGGAACTTCGTCAGGGTCTCATGGCCGGTTTCGGTGACCAGGATGGTCTCGCTGATCTCGATGCCCCAGCCATCCATCCACATGCCGAGGATGGAATGAACGACATTGCCCGGTTCAAGCACGGTCTTGTCGCCCGGCCTGAGGCTGATCGTATGCTCGCCCCAGTCCGGCGGATAGGCGACGCCGATGGAGTAGCCGATGCGCGATTCCTTCTTCAGTCCGTAGCGCTGGATGACCTTGCGCCAGGCGGCTTCGACGGCTTCGGCTGATGTTCCTGGCCTGACCGCGTCGAGCACCGCATCCATGCCCTCGATCACCGCTTTTGCCGTGTCCGAAACATTTGTCGGCGTCTTGCCAAGCTGCATGGTCCTGGCGAGGCCGGCGGCATAGCGGCGGCAGACGCCGGCAAGTTCCAGCGCAATCGTCTCGTTGTCTCCGAACCGCCTGTCGCTCCACATGATGTGCGGCGCCGAGGCATTCTCGCCACCGAGGATTGTCGGGGGAAGAGCGGTGATGTCGCCGGCAAAATCCGGGCTGCCCGCAACCTGCGCCGCCTGGATGGCGGCGATGGCATCGCACTCGCGAACACCCGGTGCGATCACCTCGAAGGCCCGCGTGACGGCCGCTTCGGCCAAGATGGACGCCTTGCGCAAATACGCGATCTCGGGCGCCGATTTGACCGCGCGGATCCAGTTCACCAGCAGGTCGGCATCGTGCCATTTCGCATTGGGCAGTCCCGCGACAAGCCGGGCATGCCCTTTCGGAGAGAGATAGTAGGCTTCGAGTTCGATGCCGATATGTCTGCTACCCCAGCCCTTCGAGACGATCCAGTTCGCGATCCAGTCCATGGGATGGCGATCGACGCGCTGAACATGATCTTCCGGAAAGCCAACCACGTTTTCCGGTTTCATCCAGGCGGTCAGAAGACCGCCGGCCGCATCCATGGCGCGCCCGATCCAGACCGGCTCGACCTCCTCGATTGGAACCAGCACCACCTGCGGCGTGTAGAACGACCAGCCATCATAGCCGGTGATGTAATGCTGGTTGGCAACGTCGTTGACGACAAGGAGCTCGAGACCGCGCTTCGCCATCTCGGTGCGGATCTTGCGAAGCCGCTGTTGGTACTCGTCGCGGGCAAACGGCAATTCGATCATCTTTGCTCCATCTTTGTCAGATCAACGGTCGCGGGGTTCGCTCACCATTGAAGGGGTTTCGCCACGGCGGCAATCGGCCAGGGCGACGCGTGGGCAGGTCCTGAACCGAATAGGCCCTCCACGGCCTTCCCTGGAAACTTCGTCGTGAATTTATTTTTGAATTCCATTTGACTGAATAAATAAGCAATGCAAAGCTGCGCTCTCCTAAGGGGCGCAAGGCATGGCACTGCGGGGGACCAATCAGGAGTTCGGGCGGCCGTACAATCGGCGCATCGTGCTTGAGTCCATCCGCCTTCATGGACCGATCGCCCGCGGCGAGATCGCCCGGCGCGTCGGCCTCACCGTCCAGACGGTATCGACCATCGTTCGCGAACTGGAAGATCAGGACTACATCCTGTCGCTGCGCGAAGAGCCGAAGGGGCGCGGCCTGCCGCCGGCGACGCTGCGGATCAACCCCGAGGGCGGCTATGCCGTCGGCATCCACATCACTCCGCTTGGTATCAGCGCCGCCTTGATCAATCTGAGCGGCGACGTGATCGAGAGCATTTACCGCGAAGCGCCGAATGCGACGCCGGACCACGCCTTCGAACTGATCGGGGCGATGGTGGTGGAATTGACCAGACTGCGGGCTGGCGGGCGGGTGCTCGGGGTCGGCATGGCCCTGCCCGGCCCATTCGACGTGGAGTCCATGAGTTTCGTCGGGCCAACCACCATGACCGGCTGGAAGGATGTGGCGCTGCGCGAACGGCTGGCGGCCTCCACCGGATTACCGGCCTTCTTTGAAACCGATATGGCAGCGGCCGCCATGGGCGAGCGCCTCTACGGCCTCGGCGCCCAGTTTTCCGAATATTACTATCTCTATTTCGGCGTTGGCCTTGGCGGCGTCATGGTTCATGAGGGCAGCGCCTTGCGCGGCGCCTGGGGAAATGCCGGCGAGATCGGGCATATTCCCGTTATTCCGGGCGGCGAGGCTTGCCCGTGCGGCAACAGCGGCTGTCTCGAAAGATATTTGTCGCTCGAGGCACTCCGGCGCTGGAACGGCAGCGAGGCGGATTGGGTCGCCGAAGTCGCACCGATCTTTCACAACGCCGTCGCCGTCATCGAGAACCTGTTCGACCCGGAGACGGTCATCCTCGGCGGGCTGGCGTCCACCGACCTGCTCGAAATGCTGGCTGGTTCGGCCGGAGGCCTGCACAACTCCGTCTCGGCCCGCAAGGACCGCACGACGCCCAGGGTTGTGGTCGCGCGCGGCGGACAGCATTCCGTGCTGCGCGGCGCCGCCGCCCTTGCGGTTTCCGGGGTGCTGTCACCTCGCTTCGGGCAGATGTTCGCGGCCGAACGCGAACGCGAGCGCGACCTTCTCAAAGGCAGGGAGATTGCGGCATGAGTGAACCCCTGCTGGTGCTCGACAACGTCACCAAGAACTATGGCGCGATCGAAGCGCTCAAGGGGATCAGCTTCTCGATCGGCAAGGGCGAGGTCGTGGCGCTGCTGGGCGACAACGGCGCCGGCAAATCGACACTGGTGAAGATCATATCGGGCGGACTGGAGCCGACGTCGGGTCGCATGCTGTTCGAGGGCAAGGAATTCCTTGCCAAATCACCGGCCGAGGCCAAGGCCGCGGGCATCGAGACCGTCTATCAGGATCTCTCGCTGTGCACCAATGTCGACGTGGTCGCCAATTTCTTCATGGGCCGTGAGATCACACGCAAGTTTCTCGGCATTCCCGTGCTCGACGAGCACGCCATGGAAGCCGTTGTTGGAAAGGCGCTGGCCAATGCCGGCACCCGCATTCCCTCGCTGCGGGCCAATGTCGAGCATCTCTCGGGCGGCCAGCGGCAAGCCATCGAGCTCAACCGTTTCGTGCACTGGGGTGGCAAGCTGGTGCTGCTCGACGAACCGTTCGCCGCCCTCGGCGTCGAACAGACACGGCGCGGCCTCGACATGATCCGCCAGGTGGCGAACCAGGGCATCGGCGTCGTCATCATCACCCATATCATGCAGCAGGCTTTTCAGGTCGCCGACCGGATCGTGGTGATCCGCCAGGGCGTTGTGGCCGGCGATGTCGCACGCAATAAAACAAGTCCCGATGCGGTGATCAACATGATCACCGGTGAGACGCTTGCCGGTGCCGGACCGACAGGCTGAGGGACAAAAGAGGGGTCCGGCTTAAGAGGAGCGAACGACATGAAGCGAATACTTCTTGCTGTCTTCGGTATCCTTGCACTGGCCTTTGCCACGCTCACGCCGGCATTCGCCCAGTCCAAGGGTATCGTCTACTATATGGTGCCGACCCTGCTGGACGAGTTCCAGACCGGCTCGGTGAGCGCGCTGGAACTGTTCCTGAAGCAGACCGGCTACGAGATGAAGACGCTGAACGCCGACAACAAGACCGACGCCCAGCAATCGCAGATGAACGACGTCATCGCGCTGAAGCCGGCGGCCATCATCCTGGCGGCAGTCGACTTCAATGCCCTGAAACCGTCGATCGAGGCGGCCCGGGCCGCCGGCATCCCGGTGGTCGAGTTCGACCGCCAGATCACCTCGACGCCATCCGACTTCACCTCTGTCGCCGGAACGGTCGAGATCGGCTACGTCGCCGCCGACCAGGCCGAGAAGCTGCTGAAGGCAAAGCACGGTTCGGTGAAGGGCAAGGTGCTGCAAGTCCTCGGCGATCCCGGCGATCCCTACACGCTTGACATCCAGAAGGGCTTCGAGGAGAAGATGAAGGCGTTTCCCGACGTCAAGATCATCTCGCTTCCGGCCATGCAGTGGGAAGCCAGCAATGCCGGCACAATCGTTGCCGACCAGATGCTGGCGAACCCGGACATCGACCTGATCTTCAGCCATGCCGCGCACCTTTCGGTCGCTGCCGTCGCCTCGCTCGAGGCGGCCGGCAAAAAGCCGGGCGACGTCATGCTGATGAGCTCGAACGGCGCTCCGGTCGGCCTCGACCTGATCCGCAAGGGCTGGCTCAACGCCGAAATCGAGCAGCCGCTCTACGCGCAGGCCGCGGCTGTCGCGATGTTCATGGACAGGATCGTCAAGAAGCAAGAGATCAAGCCCGGTGAATACGACGTGCTCGGCTTGAAATCGACCGTGACCAAGGAAGCCTGGGGTCCGAACATCAAGATCCCCGGTGCCGCCATCACCAAGGAGAACGTCGACAACCCGGCCTTCTGGGGCAACCAGAAGCCGCCGACGGACACCGTCAAGCCGGTCGAATAGTCATTGAAAGCGCTCCGGGCCGTAACGGCCCGGAGCCTACCCTTTCACAACGCCGCGTCCAAAAGACGCCGTGGCGAATTTGAATCCGCGCCCGAACCCGACGAAATCGAATTGATTTCGCGGGGCATGCGCCAACCGGATCAGCCCATGAACCCGCGCACACGCAAAGCCCTGGAGTTCGTACTCGACAACCTCGTCTGGTTCATGTTGCTGTTCGTGCTGGTGGTCTTCTCCATCTTCGTCCCGAACTACTTTCAGCTCGGCATCTTCGCCAACATCATCGAGGCTTCCAGCGTGCTCGGCGTCATGTCGATCGGCCTGGCGCTGGTGATCATCGCCGGCCACATGGATCTGTCGGTCGAATCCGTCGCAGCGCTTAGCGCCATGGCGGTCGGCATCCTGTTTTGCTCGTCGGGCATCGGCATGGGCGTGCAGTTGCATCCCGAATGGCTGATGGTTCCGGTTTCGCTGCTGCTGGCGCTGGCAGTCGGCGGCCTCATCGGCGCCTTCAACGGCTATCTGGTGGTGAAGGTGAAGATGAGCGCTTTCATCATCACGCTGGCGTCCTACATCTGGGTGCGCGGCCTCGTGCTGGTCGTGTCGGGCGGCCGCTCGGCGCAGGATCTTGCACCGGCCATCCGCTGGTTCGGCATCCAGCGCCTTGTCGGCCTGCCGCTCACCGCCTGGATCGCGGTTGGCTGTTTCGTGGTCTTTTCGCTGATCATGGCCAAGACTCCATTCGGCCGGCATCTCGTGATGATCGGCGGCAACGAGACGGCGACCTTCCGCGCCGGCATCCGGGTGAACCGTAATCTCATCATCGCCTTCGTGCTTGCCGGCGCGATTGCCGGCCTTGCCGGCTGGCTGCTGGCGATCCGCACCTCGGGCGCCACCGCCAATCTTGGCGTCGGCTTGCTGTTCAACGCCTTCGCCGCGGTCGTCATCGGCGGGGTCAGCCTGAAAGGCGGTGTCGGCACCCTCCCCGGCGTGTATGCCGGCGTACTTTTGCTCTCGGCCATCAACACGGCGATCAATTTGATGGGCCTGCCGGCCAATTTCACCCAGGTGATCCACGGCCTGCTGGTGTTGGCCGCAGTGCTGCTCGACGCCTTCAAGCAAACCATTCGCCAAAGACTCGCATGACAGGACGGCTCGCATGACCAATCGGTTACAAGACAAGGTAGCGCTGATCATCGGCAGCGCCCGCGGCATCGGCAAGGGCATTGCGCTACGCTTTGCCGAGGAAGGCGCAAGGCTGGTGCTGGCCGACACCGAGGCCGAGGCCGGGCAAGCCACCGCTGACGAACTGGGCGCCCCCTTCATCCGCACCGACATCTCGCAAATGAGCGACGCCGAGGCCGCCGTGGCGCTGGCGCTGAAGCAGCATGGCCGCCTCGATATCATCGTGCAGAATGCCGGCATCTATCCCTGGCAGCTGATCGAGAACACCAGCGCCGACGACTGGGACCGCGTCATGGCGGTCAACCTGCGCGGCACCTTCAATGCCAGCCGCGCGGCCTTGGTGCCGATGAAGGCGCAAGGCTTCGGCCGTATGCTCTACACCTCGTCCATCACCGGCCCGCATGTCACCAGCCCCGGCCACGGCCACTATTCGGCCAGCAAGGCCGGCATCAACGGCTTCATCCGCGCCGCCGCGCTCGAATTCTCCGGCTACGGCATCACCGTCAACGGTGTCGAGCCCGGCAACATCCTGACCGAAGCCATCGAGCTGCATCGCGGCGCGGCCTACATCAAGAACATGGAGGACTCCATCCCGCTCGGCCGCCTTGGCAGCCCGCGCGACGTCGCCAACGCCTTCCTGTTCCTCGCCTCCGACGACGCCAGCTACATCACCGGCACGACCATTGTTGTCGATGGTGGGCAGCTGTTGCCGGAAGGCAATGATTTTCGGCTGCTGCCGCCGTGATTGCAGCATCTACCGAACGACTCGGTTCCGTGTCTTGGCAACAGTTTGAATGGACTAATGGAATGGTGGGCGATGACGGGCTCGAACCGCCGACATCTTCGGTGTAAACGAAGCGCTCTACCAACTGAGCTAATCGCCCGCTCCGGGCCGGACCTTTAAGCGGTCAGGGTCCGCTTCGCAAGGCCAAATGAGCGCAGGATGCCCTGGTTGGATGCCGGTTTTGCCAACAAAACGCCGGCTGTCAAAAAACCTTCTCCTGTTTGCTGTTATGCTGTCCTGTCACGCTTGACACCCGGTGGCGAACCCCTTATCCAGCGCCCCAACGACGAACACGGCTGACACGTGTTCGCCATGCGCGGGTGTAGCTCAGTTGGTTAGAGTGCCGGCCTGTCACGCCGGAGGTCGCGGGTTCGAGCCCCGTCACTCGCGCCATTTCTCTCAAGGGTATCAAGCTCTTGGCTTCAGAGAAATGTCGACATTGATTGTCAAAAACATTGTCTTGCAAGAGACCTGAGGTCCAAGAGACCTGAGGTCACTCAGGTCCTTTCAGCCCTTGCCTACGCTTGGCCCTGCAAGATCACCCCCTCGCCAGCAGTGCCTCGACCTCCTGCAATGTCGGCATCGACGGTGCAGTCCCCGGTCGCGTCACGGAGATACCGGCGACGGCGCAGGCGAAGCGCACCGCCTGCAGCGGCTCCACGCCCCTCGAAAGTGCTGCGGCAAGCCCGCCATTGAAGGCATCGCCTGCCCCCGTGGTTTCGACCACCGGGCCGGCGCTGACGGCTGGAAGATGGTCGGAGCGCTCCTTCGAGTGCAAAAGCGCGCCCTTGTCGCCGAGCGTGACGATGACCGTGCCGACCCCCTTTTTCAGCAGACTGTCCGCGGCGGCTCGCGCCTCGTCGACCGAGGACACCTTCATCCCGGTCAGTTCCTCCGTCTCGGTCTCGTTGGGCGTGAGATAGTCGCACAGCGTGTAGATGCGGTCGGGAAGCTTTGCCGCGGGGGCCGGGTTGAGGATCGTCGTCACCCCTGCCCCACGCGCGATCTCCAGCGCCCGCATGGCTGCTTCGATCGGCTGTTCGAGTTGGGTGACAAAGACGCCGGCATTGCTGATCAATGCAGCATTGGCTTCGATATCGGCTGGAGAGATCAGCATGGCAGCACCGGGGCTGACGATGATGGCGTTGTTGCCGGTGGTCTCCTCGACGAAGATGTAGGCCGCACCGGTGTAGCTTTCCGGCGTATCGATGACGGCATTTTTCACGCCCGCCTGCGCCCAGGTCTGCCTCGCCATGTCGGCGAAGGGATCGACGCCGAGGCGGGTGAGGAAGGTGACGTCGGCGCCGAGCTTACCGGCGGCCACGGCCTGGTTCGAACCCTTGCCGCCCGGCCCCAGCGTGAAGGATGTGCCGAGGATGGTTTCGCCCATGCGCGGCTGCCGCTGCGCCCTGTAGGCGGTGTCGGCGACGAACACACCCAATATGACGACAGGCTTCATGACGACCGGCTTGCCCGAAGCCATGCCGCTACTGCGCATCCGGCGGCACGACGCCCTTGCGGAAGGCGAAGCAGCCGTAGAAGCGGCGCTCACCTGTCTGGATGACGCAATAGGCCTGTTTGGCGCGCTCGTAGAAGGCATAGCGCTCGACCGCGATCATCGGCCACGACTTGCCCTCGGCGTTGTCGACCTCCTTCTGCACTTCGCTTTGCACGGGCGGAATCTCGTCGGGCTTGCCGACGATTTCCATGCGCGCGGCCGAATCGTCGACGAATGTATCGAGCGGGTAGAGCGACAGCACCGCCTTGACCACTTGCACCGCCGAGGCATCGATGCGCAGCACGCGGCCGAGCGCGGTCTGGCGCGCCACCGAATCGGACGGAAAATTGGTGTCGGCGATGATCAGATCATCGCCATGCCCCATTGCCCGCAATGCCTGCAGCACGTCGGCATTGAGCAGCGGGTTGATGCCTTTGAGCATGGTATTCCTCGTGAGTTGGGATCAGAGACGCTTGCCGGTCTCTGCGTCGAAAAGATGGATCTGGTCGAGTCGTGGCTTCAGCTTCAACGTATCGCCCGGCTTGAAGTCGTGACGCTCGCGAAACAGCGCCACCATCTCGCCTTCGCCGAAGCGCAGGAACACCAGCGTTTCCGAGCCGGTCGGCTCGACCACCGAAATCTTCGCCGGCACGCCGTCGGGATGGATTTCGAGATGCTCCGGTCGCACGCCATAAACGACGGCTTGCCCGTCCTGTGCGGCGTTGCCCGATGCGATCGGGAACAGCGTGCCCGCGATGTCGACACCGGGCTTGTCGCCTTTGCGCATGGTGCCCTTGAGCAGGTTCATCGACGGCGAGCCGATGAAGCCGGCGACAAACAGGTTGGCCGGTCTGTCGAACAGCTCCAGCGGCGCGCCGACCTGCTCGATGCGGCCGTCGCGCATGACGACTATCTTGTCGGCCATGGTCATGGCCTCGATCTGGTCGTGGGTGACATAGATGGTGGTGGTCTTCAGCCTCTGGTGCAGTTCCTTGATCTCGGTGCGCATCTGCACGCGCAGCTTGGCGTCGAGATTGGACAGCGGCTCGTCGAACAGGAAGACCTGCGGATTGCGCACGATGGCACGGCCCATGGCCACGCGCTGTCGCTGGCCGCCGGAAAGCTGGCGGGGATAGCGCTTCAGATAGGGATTGAGGTCGAGGATATCGGCGGCGCGCTTGACCCGCTCGGCGACCAAGGCCGGATCGGTTTTCCTGAGCTTGAGCGCGAAGGCCATGTTCTGCTCGACCGTTTTGTGCGGATAGAGCGCATAGTTCTGGAACACCATGGCGATGTCGCGCTTGGCCGGCGGCAGATGATTGACGACGCGGTCGCCGATGGCGATCGTACCGGCGGAGACGGTCTCCAGCCCAGCCACCATCCTGAGCAATGTGGACTTACCGCAACCCGAAGGGCCAACCAGCACCACGAACTGTCCGTCTGCGATATCGACGCTGACTTCGTGCAGAACCTTGACCGTTCCAAAGGCCTTGGCCACCTTGCTGATCGCGACTTGCGCCATGTCTCCCCCATCGGCTCCATTAGCCGTAGGCGCAGAAGCTAACCAACGCGACCTGTCAGGGCAAGTCGGTCCCTTATAGATAAAAACCCGTTCTCGTTGACACGGCGTTTGGTTGTGAGAATAGTGGCTGGCGCTGGTCAAAATGTCGGTACCCGATCCGCAGGGAAATTCAATCGACGCAGGGTGGGGTCCTGCCTAATTCGTTTCCGAAACGGGAGCATCGTTGGCGCTCCGGCGTCCGACAGTTGGCCGATTTATTCACACTGATGTTCTGGGAGGAAATAGGCGATGAGAACGGGTCTTTACGACAAACTGGTTCGAGCCGGCGCCACAAGGCGCGACATATTGAAGGGCGCGGCCAGCATGGCCGCGATCGCAGCCGCATCCGGCGCCGGACTTGGCGCCTTGACGCGCCCGGCCTCAGCGGCAAGCGAATTGCGCACAAAAATCCTGCAGATCCCAGGCGTCGGCAAAGGCCAGCCGACGGACGCCGATTTCCAGAAGGTCGGGGAACTCTGCCTCGAGGCGACCAAGGCCAATGTCAAGGAAGGCGAATTCGCCGGCGTCGAGCTGACCTTCATGGGTCTCAACAACCAGAACCTGCACAATGTGCTGTTCCGCGGCTTCCTGAAGCCGTGGGAGACCTACACCGGCGCCAAGATCAACTGGATCGACCTGGCGCAGGCCGATTACAACGCCCGCCTGCAGCAGTCGATCGCGACCGGCACCGTCGATTTCGACATCATCGAAATGGGCGCGCCGTTCGAAGGCGATGTCTGCGGCAAGGGCCTGACGTCGGAAATGCCCGACTGGGTCAAGACCCAGATCGATTTCGACGATCTGGTCAGCTACCTGAAGCCGCCGGTCGGCACCTGGGACGGCAAGCAATACCGCGTGACCGTCGACGGCGACGCGCACAACTTCAACTACCGCACCGACGTGTTCGCCGATGCCGACCTCGCCAAGGCCTGGAAGGACGGCGGTGGTGAAGGTGAATGGGGCGTGCCGAAGACCTGGCAGCAGGTTCAGGCAGTGACCAAGTTCCTCAAGGGCAAGAAGCTCAAGGACCAGGACGTCTATGGCTATCTGGACGCGCCAAAGCCCTGGGGCGGCTTCGGCTTCTATTTCCTTGGCAGCCGCGCCACCGCTTATGCCAAGCACCCCGACGACAAGGCCTGGCTGTTCGACGCCGACACGATGAAGCCGCGCGTCAACAATCCGGCCTGGGTGCGCGCCATCCAGGACGTCATCGACGCGCTGCCGTCCGAACCCGCCGACCAGATCAATGCCGATCCGAACACGACCGCCTTCCAGCAGTTCCTGGCCGGCACCGGCTCGATGGTCACCTGGTGGGGCGACGTCGGCTCAAACGTCAAGACCAACGACTCTTCCGTCGTCGGCGACGTCACCGGCTTCTCGATCCTGCCGGGCTCCGACGATGTCTACAATGCGAAGACCGGCGCCTGGGACAAGCTTGCCAGCGGCCCGAACTATGCGCCCAACTGCGCCTATCTCGGCTGGGGCGTCTATGTGATGGCCCGCGTCGATGCCGACGAAAAGAAGAAGAAGGCGGCATGGTCCGCCGCCGCCCATCTCGGCGGCAAGGACCTGTCGATCTGGACGGCGATGTATCCGTCGGGCTTCCAGCCCTACCGCAACTCGCATTTCGACATTCCCGAATGGGTGGCGGCCGGCTACGACGAGGCCTTCATCACCTCCTACCTCAAGTCGGAATCAGACAGCTACAACCATCCGAACGCGGCGATCGAGCCACGCATCCCCGGCATCTTCCAATACTACAGCGCCGCCGAGGACATCCTGGCCAACACTTTCGCCGGCAAGATGAAGGCGCAGGAAGGCGCCGACGCCATCGCGGCGGCCTGGGAGAAGCTGACCGATCAGATCGGCCGCGACAACCAGATCAAGCTCTACAAAGCCTCGCTCGGCATGTAGGCTGGCCTATGAACCGTGGGGGGGGGGGGGGGGGCGGGCCCCCGGGGGAGGGGGGGGGGGGGGGCGGGCGGGGCGCAGGGGGGGGGTTTTGGGGGGGGCGGCGTGGGCCGCGCGCCCCGGGGCGGGGGGGGCCGGGCCCGGCGGGGGGG
>NZ_JBVVQX010000012.1:11143-247302 GCF_055811675.1 Mesorhizobium sp. WSM4808 | reverse complement strand
CCGGTCCTCCCGGCGGACAAGAAAACTGTCACCCATCTAATCAGTCCATTCTGTTACCTATCTATCCGGTTCGGACAACGGCGTCTTTCTCCCCGTCACTATACGGGGAGAAATGCCCGGCAGGGCAATGAGGGGCGGCGCTGACCTCGGCGATACCGGACGGACAGCGCGCCACATATCGTGGCGCGCCCTGACCAGTTTTACTCCGCCGCCTCATACCCCGCGATGCCCTTGATCTCCAAAAAATCCTCGAGCCCGTATTCGGCATATTCGCGGCCATTGCCGGACTGCTTGTAGCCGCCGAACGGCAGGCCGGCGTCCCACTGGGGATAGTTGATGTAGACATTGCCGGTGCGCATGCGCGCCGCGACTTCGCGCGCCTTCTTCATGTCCTTGGCCTGGATGTAGGAGGCGAGACCGTAGACGGTGTCGTTGGCGGTCTCGACCACTTCGTCGACGCTGTCGTAGGGCATGATCGCCAGCACCGGCCCAAAGATCTCCTCGCGCGCGATGCGCATGTCGTGGGTGACGTCGGCGAACACCGTCGGCCTGACGTAATAGCCGCGGTTGAGTTCGGCCGGACGGCCGGGGCCGCCGGCGACCAGCGTCGCACCTTCATCGATGCCGGCCTGGATCAGGTCCTGGATCTTGTCGAACTGGACCTGGCTGACGACCGGGCCGAGCTTGGTGCCGGCGCCGTCGGCGGGGCCGACGGTGAACTTTTCCGCAGCCGCCTTGGCATAGCCGGCTGCCTCGTCATGACGGTCGCGCGGCACGAACATGCGCGTCGGCGCGTTGCAGGACTGGCCGCTGTTGCTGAAGCAGCCGGCGACGCCCTTGCTGACGGCGCTTGCGAGGTCGACATCCCCGAACAGGATGTTGGCCGACTTGCCGCCAAGCTCCTGATGCACGCGCTTGACCGTATCGGCGGCGGCCTTGGCCACCAGTATGCCGGCGCGGGTCGAACCGGTGAACGACATCATGTCGATGTCGGGGTGGCTGGACAGCGCCTGGCCGACACCCGGACCGTCGCCATTGACGAGGTTGAAGACGCCCTTCGGCACGCCGGCCTCGTCGAGGATTTCGGCGAAGATGATGGCATCGAGCGGCGCGATCTCGGAGGGCTTGAGCACCATGGTGCAGCCGGCGGCCAGCGCCGGACCGACCTTGCAGGTGATCTGGTTGAGCGGCCAGTTCCACGGCGTGATCAGCCCGACGACGCCGATCGGCTCCTTGACCACGAGATGGTTGCCCTTGACGTGGCGGAATTCGAAACTCTTCAGCACGTCGGCCATCTTCTGCAGATGCGCAAGACCGATGCCGACCTGGCTGTCCAACGCCATCTGGCGCGGCGCGCCCATTTCGCGCGACACAGCGACAGCAAGATCGGCGCTGCGCTTCTTGTAGACGGCGACGATGCGGTTCAAGAGGTCGAGCCGCTCGCCAACCTCGGTGAAACCAAAGCTGTCGAAGGCGTGCCTGGCGGCGGCGACCGCTTTGTCGACATCGGCCTTGGAGCCGAGCGAAATCTGCGCGAAGGCATCCTCATTCGAGGGATCGATGACATCGAAAGCGTTGGGCACAACAGGATCGACCCACGCGCCATCGATATAGAACTGCAGATTGTGTGACATGGTTTTCTCCTTGGCCGCATCGTCGCGCCGGGCCGTCATATCTGGCTGGAGATAACGATGCACAAACGCCGCTGTCAAACGCAACCCCCGAAGTGGTTGAGCCAGTGCGGCAGTGATTGAGCCAGAGCGGTTGGGCCAGCAACCGGCTTGGTGAGGATGGACTACAACAGGATATGCCCGGCCTCGAGCAGAAACCGCCTCGCCGCGGCCTGATCCGTCGCTTTCACCAACAGATGGTCGCCATCGAAAGTGGACACCACGAAGATGCCCAACCCGTTTTCCGACAACGGCCTGATGACCGACAGCACGATACCGGTTTCGTCGAAGGCAAACGGCCCATGAAGCTTGAAGGCCACCCAGTCACCGTCCTGCCTGACACTATCCGGCACACGATCCTGCAGGCAAACGATCGAAAGCTCGTCGTCAGTCCTTGTGATGCTGACGAAGCCTGGCCCGTCCGCCCAACCGGGGATGGTCTCGCCCGCCGCCAGCCGGGCAACCGCGTAAAACCCTGGGAGTTGTTTGAGCCTGACGCAGATGGCCATTGTCGAACCCCTCCCTCAGATCGCCGGTGATCCCGCCAGCTTCTTCATACCGTTCATGAACGGCTCTTCCCGGTCCACGATATAGCCCTGCCTCTTGTACAGCGACACATTCGCCGCGAACGCGCCATTGGTCAGCAGACGAAGCTCGGCACGTCCTGCTTCGATCGCCTTACGCTCGGCAAGCTCCAGCAACAGCCGGCCAATCCCCCTGCCCTGCGCATCCGGTGCCACGCAGACATTCTCGATCCACAGGTGGTCCTCGGCCAGCACGGTTTCGATCATCCCGACGATCCGATCATCCTCGACGGCGAGATCGAACGGATGCTCGGCAACGGCCTTGTCATAGTCGGCGCGCATAGGCAGCGGCTCGCGGCCGATGACCGGCACCCATTTGGCATAGGCGGCACGAACGATATCCCGGATCGCGGCGGCGTCAGCGGGCACGGCCGGCCGAAGCCGGATGGAAAAATTGTTGGTCATCAAAGTGCTCCAGACATGAAAAACCCCGCCGGCGTGTCGCGGGCGGGGCTGGAAACGAACGAACCGGGTCTATCCTGCCGGTCTTTGTCGTCGCGCAATCAGTCTGCCGCTCCGCATTGTGCAGGTGCGGCGTCGCTTGGTGTTGGTGGGCGCGAGGACGAACATGGCGCCAAGCTGGAACAGGAAGCGCGGCGCGTCAAGACACCTACAACGGCTTCTAGTATTCCTGCGCCGTCGGCCGGAACAATATCTCGTTGATGTCGACCTCGTCGGGCTGGCTCATGGCGAACACCACCGTCCTGGCAAAAGAATCGGCCGGAATGGCCACCCGGTCGTAGAGTGCGCGTACGCCCTCGGCGACATCGGGCTCGGTGACGCTGCCGGGCAGTTCGGTCGCCACGGCACCGGGCGAGATGATGGTGGTGCGGACGTTGTAGGGTTTCACTTCCTGGCGCAGACCTTCCGAGATGATGCGCACCGCGTGCTTGGTCGCGGCATAGACCGCTCCGCCCGGCCCGACCTTGTGGCCGGCGACCGACGACACGTTGATGATGTGGCCGCTTTTCTGCGTCTTCATGTGCGGCAGTGCCGCGGCAATGCCGTAGAGCACGCCCTTGATGTTGACGTCGATCATGCGGTCCCAGTCCTCGACCTTGCCGCGCTCCAGTGGCGAGTGCGGCATCAGGCCGGCATTGTTGATGACGACGTCGACGCGGCCGTGCGTCTTGACCGCATGGTCGACCAGACGCCGGACCTGGCCGACATCGGTGACGTCGGTCTGAAGGATGGCGCCCTCGCCAAGTGAAAGCGCGCCGGCCAGCGCCTGCAACCGGTCGAGGCGGCGTGCGCCCAGCACCAGTTTCGCGCCCTCCCTGGCCAGAAGCCGTGCGGCGGCTTCGCCCAGCCCGCTGCTGGCGCCAGTGATGACGACGACTTTGTCCCTGATGTTCTCGGCCATGATTCTTTTCCTTCTGATCTTTGGCTTCGCTGCCCCCGGCAGCCTGGGCGGTCGCGTTGGCGGCTCAGCCGGGCAATTCGACCCGACCGAGCCAGCCGGTGACCTCTTCAAGCGTCTGGCGTTCCTGGTCGCACTGCTTGGAAAAACCCTCGATGAGCCGAGCCCCTGGTGCATGATCTGCGAGGACTTTCAGGCTCTGCCCTGTTCCGTAGCCGCCATGGGTGATGAACGGCACCAAGGTCTTGCCGGACAGATCGTGTTTCGACAGGAAGGAGCGGATCACCGAAGGCGCGGTCATGCCCCAGATCGGAAATCCGAGGAACACCGTCTCGTAGGTTCCGATATCAGGCACCGTGGCGGCCAGCGCCGGTTCGAAACCGGACTCCCGCTGCTGCTCCGCCACCGCAACCTGCTGCTTGTAGTCTTCCGGGTAGGGATCGACGGTCGCGATCTCGAAAATATCCGCTCGCAGAGTCCTGCTGATCTGGCGCGCGATAACCCGCGTGTTGCCGGTGCGGGTGTAGTAGGCCACCAGCACTTTGGCGCCGCCCGTTCGCCGCGCGCTCGACGCACTGGCGGGCCGGCTCGATCCGGGACTCAATCCGGCGCCCAGAGGCAGTGCAAGCATGGTCATCAGTGCACCTCGTCTTGAGACCGGTTGACGCATATGGCTCTCCTGCGCATGGCTCTAGCGATCGATCCTTGCTTCCTGTTGCGGAGAATAGCGCGCTCCCTGTACGGCAATCGCCGAGACCGCGTTCTCGATGTCGGCAAGATCGTTCGCCGTCAGCGCGATGGTGGCCGACGCGATGTTCTCTTCGAGGCGATTGAGCTTGGTGGTGCCGGGGATCGGAACGATCCACGTCTTCTGCGCCAGCAGCCAGGCGAGAGCGACCTGTGCTGAGGTCGCCTTCTTCTGGACTGCGATCACGCCGATCGCGTCGACCAGCGCCTGGTTCGCCTTGCGGGCGTTTTCCGCAAAACGCGGCACGGTGTTGCGGAAGTCGCTGCTGTCGAACGTCGTGCTGGCATCGATGGCGCCGGTGAGGAACCCCTTGCCCAGCGGGCTGAAGGGCACGAAGCCGATCCCCAGTTCTTCAAGCACCGGCAGGATCGCCTCTTCCGGTTCACGCCACCAGAGCGAATATTCGCTCTGGACCGCGGCGACCGGCTGTACCGCATGCGCACGCCGGATCGTGCGCACGCCCGCCTCGGAGAGACCGAAATGCTTCACCTTGCCTTGGCTGATCAAGTCCTTCACAGCGCCCGCCACCTCTTCGATCGGCACGACCGGATCGACGCGGTGCTGGTATAGGAGGTCTATGTGGTCGGTCCTCAGCCGCCTGAGCGAGGCCTCGACGACGTCACGAATATGCTGCGGCCGGCTGTCCATGCCATCATGTCCGGCTGTCCCGGCGATGTCGATGCCGAATTTGGTGGCGATCACCACCTGGTCGCGGATCGGCTGCAGCGCCTCGCCGACGACCTCCTCGTTCGTGAACGGTCCATAGACCTCCGCGGTGTCGAAGAAGGTGATGCCACTTTCGAACGCCGCCCTGATCAGGTGGACTGCATCCGCCGTCTCCATCGGCTTCCCGTATGACTGGCTCATCCCCATGCAGCCGAGCCCGATGGCCGAAACGTCGAGACCGCTGTTTCCAAGTGTGCGCTTCTGCATTGTCGTTATCCCTTCTTCTCGGCGTCGGCTTGTTCGAAGACCTTGCGGGCAATGCCCAGAGCCGTGGCTGCCGTTGGCCATCCGGCGTAGAAGGCGAGATGCGTAATGGTTTCGATGAGTTCGTCGCGGGTGACCCCATTGTCGAGCGCGCGCTTCATGTGGAAAGGCATCTCATTTATCCGGTAGCCCGAAATCAGGCTGGTGACGGTGACGAGGCTGCGGTCCCGCGGCGATAGGCCGGGGCGCTCCCAAACGTCGCCGAACAACACCTCGTCTGTGTATCTGCCAAGCGCGGGAGCGATATCGGAGAATGGGCTTTTCAGCCTTGGAACATTGGTCATGGTGGTCTCCTTCGAAGAGTTCGGGCGTTGAACTCGGCGCCACGCGCCGATACTTGGTCAAACCCCGTATTGTTCGTCGCTGACATGCTCCAGCCAGTCGACGACCTTGCCGTCGAGCGCTTCGGCGACAGCGATGTGGCTCATCGCGGTGGTCGGCGCGGCGCCATGCCAATGCTTCTCTCCGGGCGCGAACCAGACGATGTCGCCGGGCAGGATCGGTTCGATCGGGCCGCCCTCGCGCTGCACCAGGCCGGCGCCCGAGAGGACGATCAGCGTCTGGCCAAGGGGATGCGTGTGCCAAGCGGTGCGCGCGCCGGGCTCGAAAGTCACGGTGGCGCCGCCGACCCGGGCGGGCTCGCTGCCCTTGAAGGGCGCGTCGATGCGCACCGCGCCGGTGAAATAGTCGGTCGATCCTCTGGCCGAGGCTTGAGAGCCGTTTCGCGTGATGTCCATGGTTTGTCCCTTCCTGGCAACAGGCGTGACACGACCGCCGGTCTTCAGAGGCGGCCGGTAGAGGCGCCCGGTGTGATGACGCCTATCTAGGGTCTGCGATTGGTGCCGATTAGGCGCTATATCCAGCATGATCTTATGAAAAGGGCTCATGAATGCCGCGAGACAATCTGAATGAGCTAACCGCCTTCCTCGCCGTCGCGCGCGAGGAAAGCTTCACCAGGGCGGCGGCCAAGCTCGGGGTTTCCCAATCGGCGCTCAGCCACACGGTGCGGGCGCTGGAGGAGCGGCTGGGCGTACGGCTCCTGACCCGCACCACGCGCAGTGTATCGCCCACCGAAGCCGGCGAGCGGCTGGCTCGCACCGTGGGGCCGCGGCTCGATGAGATCGAGGCCGAGATCGCCGCACTCAGCGACTTGCGCGACAAACCCGCCGGCACCATCCGCATCACCGCCGGTGAGCATGCCGCCGATGCGATCCTGTGGCCTGCGCTGGCGAAATTCCTGCCCGACTATCCCGACATCAAAGTCGAGATCATCGTCGACTACAGCCTGACCGACATCGTCGCCGAGCGCTACGACGCCGGCGTGCGGCTGGGCGAACAGGTGGCGCGCGACATGATCGCGGTGCGCATCGCTCCCGACATGCGCATGGCGGTGGTCGGCTCGCCAGCCTATTTCGCCACCCGGCCTAAGCCGCGCACGCCGCAGGACCTGACCACCCACAATTGCATCAATCTGCGGCTGCCGACCTATGGCGGGCTCTACGCCTGGGAGTTCGAGAAGGCCGGGCGCGAGCTGAAGGTGCGGGTCGAGGGCCAGTTGGTGTTCAATACGTCCGCGCTGCGCATGAACGCGGTGCTCGCCGGCCTCGGTCTTGCCTATCTGCCGGAGGAACAGTTGACGGCTCAGTTGGCCGACGGCCGACTGGTGCGGGTGCTCGCCGACTGGTGCGCGCCTTTCCCCGGCTATCACCTCTATTACCCCAGCCGCCGGCAAGCGACGACGGCCTTCTCGCTGCTGGTCGACGCGCTGCGCTACCGAGGCTAGAACAGGAAACCGGGTTCCGGAAAAGATCAGCTCAAAACGAGCAGATAGAGCCCCATCCGGATTCGGGAACAGGCTCTCCATCTGGACTGCGCCCGCCGTCGTTCTATCTTCCGGATCGAGCAGATATGACGAAATCCGGAGCCATCGCCGTGACCGTGACCGACCTCTATCGAGGCTACATCGCCTGCCTCAACAATCAGGACTGGCAGAAGCTGCATCGCTTCGTTCATGAAGAAGTGCACTACAATGGCGACCGCGTCGGACTGTCGGGTTACCAGGAAATGCTGGAGCGCGATTTCCGGGAAATCCCGGACCTCTATTTCGACATCCAGCTGCTGATCGCCGAACCGCCGTTCATTGCCAGCCGGCTCCAGTTCAACTGCACGCCGAAGGGAACCTTCTTCGGCCTGCCCATCAACGGCAGGAAGGTGTCCTTCAGCGAGAACGTCTTCTATGAATTCCTCGACGACAGGATCAGGAACGTCTGGTCGGTGATCGACAAGGCGGCGATCGAAGCGCAGCTTTGACGGCTGCGGCATCGCATCCTCCGGTTGGCAGCATCGTCAAGCATGCGAGCCATCCATCGCCCTTGCAGCTGGTGGTAAACTTGCCTACCTTGCATGCGCAGGAGACTATGCGGATGTCGAATGTCGAGAAGGTCAGCGTTGCCCTCACCCCTGAAATGGCAACCATGATGCGCGAGGTCGTCGCGGCGGGCGAATACGCCTCGGCAAGCGAAGTCATGCGTGAGGCGTTGCGCGAGTGGAAGTTTCGCCGCACGCAACGCGAACAGGCTGTCGACGAGTTGGGCCGGCTTTGGGACGAAGGCATCGCAAGCGGCAACGCTGTCGACGGACGCGAAGCCTTCGCGCGGATCAAAAGCAAGCTCGATGCGAGGATCGCCGAGCGCGAGTTGCGATGACGCTGCGCTTACGGCCCGAAGCCGAAGCGGACATTGAGGTCATCGCGCTCTATATCGCCGAGGACAGTCCCGCTGCGGCGTTGCGTTGGTACGACGAAATCCATGGCCAGTGCCAGCGCATCGCCGACATGCCGGGAATGGGTGTTGCTCGACCGGAAGTCCGAGCGGGCTTGCGCACCTTCCCCCTGGGAAACTACCTGATCCTCTATCGCCAGATCGAGAATGGCGCGGAGATTGTGCGCGTCGTCCATGGCGCGCGGCAGTGGCAAGAATTGCTTTAGTCAGCCGATTCGAACGTTCCTGGGCTCGACGCATTGGCAAGGCTTGGAAGAGTTCGCCGGAAATCGTTCGTAAAAATCGATCATTCTAACGAGAATAATTCGTTGGAAAGATCGGTTTGGGAATGACATTCTCCCAGCACACCCGCTTGGAGCATTGCATTGTCTTCCGTTTCCCACTTCGCGAACGATATTCCGAAAAGGACGTTTCCTGCCGACCTGACACAACGGCGAAAATCCCTTAATTGGAATGGCATCGTACCCGGCGTCGTGCTCGTCGCGATGATCACTGCCGTCGCCTTCTCGGCCCGCAACGTCTCCGGCTTCGCCTTGTTCAGCCCAATGATCCTGGCCGTCGTTGCCGGCATGATCTACTCCAACGTGCTGGGCACACCGGTGCACGCCAAAGCCGGGATCGCATTCTCGCAAAAGCGCCTGCTGCGCTTCGCCATCGTTCTGCTCGGCTTCCAGCTGACGCTGGGCCAGGTGATCTCGATCGGCGCCGGCGGCGTCGGCATTGTCGCGGCGACGCTTGGCGCCACCTTCGTTTTCACCATCACGCTCGGTCGGCTGATCGGCGTCGACGCCAAGCTGGCGCAGCTGATCGCCGCCGGCACCTCGATCTGCGGCGCCTCGGCGATCGTCGCCACCAATATCGTCACCGATGCGCGCGACGAGGACGTCACCTACGCCGTCGCCTCGATCACCTTGTTCGGCACCGTCGCCATGCTCGGCTTCCCGATCATGGCGCCCCTGCTCGGCCTCGACCAGCACGCTTTCGGCCTGTGGGCCGGCGCCTCGATCCATGAAGTGGCGCAAGTCATCGGCGCTGGCTTCCAGAACGGCACCCAGTCCGGCGAGATCGCTACCGTCGCCAAGCTGACCCGCGTCGCCATGCTGGCGCCGATGGTCGTCGCGCTCGGCCTGATGGCGCGCCGCAGGAGCAGCAGTGAGGTAGCGGCGCGGCCGCCCATGCCGTGGTTCGTCGCCGCCTTTGTCGCAATCGTAGCGCTGAACAGCCTCGTCACGGTGCCAGCCGAGGTGAAGTCGGCAATGGCGCTCGCCACCACCATCATGCTGACCATGGGGCTGGCCGCCATGGGCCTGCAGGCCGACATCTCGCAGCTGCGCTCGCGCGGCCTGCTCCCGCTGGCGCTCGCCTTCTCGGCCTTCCTGTTCATCGGCTGCTTCAGCCTGATGCTGGTGAAATTCACCTAGTCTAAACCGGGCCTCAGTCCTCGAACGAACTCGACGCGGCATAGATCGCCGCCAGCGTCTCGATGCCGGCCTGGTCGGCCTTGTCGAAGCGGCCTGGCAGCGGGCTGTCGAGATCGAGCACGCCGAAGACGCCTTCATCGTCCTCGAGCAGCACCACCAGTTCCGAGCGCGAGTCCGCATCGCAGGCGATGTGGCCGGGAAAATCATGCACGTCCTTGATCAGCATCGAGGTGCCGAGTTCGACCGCCGTTCCGCACACGCCCTTGCCGACGGCGATGCGCACGCAGGCCGGCTTGCCCTGGAACGGCCCGAGCACCATTTCCTCGTCCGATTGCAGGAAATAGAACCCGGCCCAGTTGAGGTCCGGCACCATCTGGAAGATGAGTGCTGCGGTGTTGGCGGCGTTGGCGATCGAATCGCGCTCGCCGTCGAGCAGCGCCTTAAGCTGAGTGGCGAGGTCGCGGTAGAACGCGGCCTTGTCTGAGGTGTCGATGGCCTTGGCCGCAAACATGAACGTGTCTCCGTATAGGGGGTGGCGGTTCGTCCGATCGCTTGCCAAAGTCCGGCGAGCTCCGCAACCAGACGGCCGCCTGGACAGTCTAGCGTGGATTGCGTCCCCTCCGAAAGCCGCAAGATAAGGATTGCCTCCCGGCGCTGAGCCGGTCGGCAAGGCAGCTATGCGTAAACTTTGCGATGGATCATCTTGAGAATCATGACGGCCCCGATCGGGGGCCGCCATTCACATCTCAAACAGGTCGAACAAGTCCTGGGTTTTAGTAGCCGCCCATGCCGCCACCGCCGCCACCCGCAGGCGCGGCATCCTTGGCCGGGATGTCGGTGATCATCGCTTCGGCGGTGATCAGGAGGGCTGCGATCGAACCGGCATCCTGCAGTGCGGTACGCACCACTTTCGCCGGATCGACGATGCCTGCCTTGATCATGTCAACATAGACCTCGTTCTGGGCGTCAAAACCCTGATTGTGGTCCTTGCTGTCGGTGAGCTTGCCGACGACGATGGAGCCCTCGACGCCGGAATTCTCGGCGATCTGGCGGATCGGCGCTTCAAGCGCCCGCAGCACGATCGTAATGCCGGCCGTGACATCGGCATTGGCGCCGGTCAGGCCGCCAAGCACCGAGCGGGCACGCAGCAGAGCCACGCCGCCGCCGGGCACGATGCCTTCTTCAACCGCCGCGCGGGTGGCGTTCAGCGCATCGTCGATGCGGTCCTTCTTTTCCTTGACTTCCGACTCGGTGACGCCGCCGACGCGGATGACGGCAACGCCGCCGGAGAGCTTGGCCAGCCGCTCCTGCAGCTTTTCCTTGTCGTAGTCGGAGGTCGTCTCCTCGATCTGGCCCTTGATCTGGGCGACGCGCGCCTGGATGGTCGCCTTGGTGCCGGCCCCGTCGATGATCGTGGTGGTGTCCTTCTCGATCAGCACACGCTTGGCGCGGCCGAGCATCTCGATGGTGACGTTTTCGAGCTTGATGCCGAGGTCTTCCGAGATCATCTGGCCTGATGTCAGCACGGCGATGTCTTCCAGCATTGCCTTGCGGCGATCGCCGAAGCCCGGCGCCTTGACGGCCGCGACCTTGAGGCCGCCGCGCAGCTTGTTGACGACCAGCGTCGCCAGAGCCTCGCCCTCGACGTCCTCGGAGATGATCAGCAGCGGCCTGCCGCTCTGCACCACCGCTTCGAGGATCGGCAGCATCGCCTGCAGATTGCCGAGCTTCTTCTCGTGGATGAGGATGTAGGGCTCTTCCAGCTCGACGCGCATCTTGTCGGCATTGGTGACGAAATAGGGCGAGAGATAGCCGCGGTCGAACTGCATGCCTTCGACGACGTCGAGTTCGGTCTCGGCGGTCTTGGCTTCCTCGACGGTGATGACGCCGTCATTGCCGACCTTGTCCATCGCTTTGGCGATCATCTCGCCGACGCTGGCATCGCCATTGGCGGCGATGGTGCCGACCTGTGCGATCTCGGCCGACGACTTGACCTTCTTGGCGCGCGCCTGGATTTCCTTGACCACGGCGGAAACCGCCTGGTCGATGCCGCGCTTCAAATCCATGGGGTTCATGCCGGCGGCGACCAGCTTGGCGCCTTCGCGCAGGATCGAGGCGGCCAGCACCGTGGCGGTGGTGGTGCCGTCACCGGCGAGGTCGTTGGTCTTCGAGGCCACTTCGCGCACCATCTGGGCGCCCATGTTCTCGAACTTGTCGGCAAGCTCGATTTCCTTGGCGACGGTGACGCCGTCCTTGGTGATGCGCGGCGCGCCATAGGCCTTGTCGATGATGACGTTGCGGCCCTTGGGGCCGAGCGTGACCTTCACCGCATTGGTGAGGATCTCGACGCCGCGCAGCATGCGGTCGCGCGCGTCGGTGGAGAATTTGATTTCCTTGGCAGACATGATTTTTATCCAGTTCGTTCGGAGAAAATGAGGTCAGGCAGCTTTCTTGGCGGCCACGGTCTTGTCGGTTGCGGCCGTCTCGCTCTTGTCGATAACGCCCATGATGTCGGCTTCCTTCATGATCAGAAGGTCCTCGCCGTCGATCTTGACCTCGGTGCCCGACCATTTGCCGAACAGGATGAAGTCGCCGGCCTTGACGTCGAGCGGAACAAGCGTGCCGTTTTCGTCGCGTGCGCCAGGGCCGATGGCGATGACTTCGCCCTCCTGCGGCTTTTCCTTGGCAGTGTCGGGGATGATGATCCCGCCCTTGGATTTGATATCGCCTTCGGCGCGACGAATGACGACGCGGTCGTGGAGTGGCCGAAATTTCATGGGAACTTTCTTTCTGGGGCCGGCACAGGCGGCCACGCCCCTCCTCTATAGACGCGTTGGCACTCGATAGATAGGAGTGCCAAAAATTATTCGCGGGGCAAATTAAATATTCAAAAGTATTATTTCAGCTGGCCGTTTCGTGATATCCGCAGAATGTCAAATAATTCAAAAGATTGAATTTTGCCGATCGAGTGCCTATTTATCGGACAAGTTCACTTTCACGATTTCAGGCACAAGGGAGATTTCTTCGATGGCCGAAGGCAATCAGACGATCATGGAAAAAGCTGAAGCCCGCTTTGTCGACAAGCAGAAGAAGACAGCGGAGAAAAACAAGGCGACCGCCGAATATATGTCCGAGGCAAGAGCCAGGGAGATCAAGACGGCAAGGCTGAGGGAGCTTCGGCTGGCCAAGGAAGAGGCCGATCGTGTCGCCGAGGCCCTCAATCCTACGCCGAAGAAGAAGCGGGCGACCAAGAAAGCCACGGAGGCCAAGACATGAGCCTCACCTTCCCCAACCCCAGCCGCAGCTATGACGAAGCGGGCCAGCGCATTCGTTTCGTCGGCCATGACGGCATGTTCCAGATCTCATTTTCCGTCGCTGCCGACGCCATGGCCAAGATGCGGCCGGGCACTGCTGCCGATGAAGCCGGTTATCTCCAGACATTCGACACCGAGAGCAGCGCCATCCGCGAGGTGGCGTCGAAGGCCTACGACCGCACCCGCAAGAGCATGTATGTGCTGACGGCGGCCGATTTCGGCTGAAATGCCGGCGAGTTGGCGCTGACCGCGATCAGGTCTTGCGCTCGGCCCTTTCGCGGCGTTTGACGTCGCGGACATTCATCTGCACGACCATGTCCTCGGCCTCGCGCGGCCCCATCCCGACCATCACCTTTTGCCGGACAACCGCAGGCTGGCCGGTGAAGACATCGATGATGCTCCAACTCTGGGGAAGCTCCATGCGCACCGTGTAGCGGTTGGCCATGCCGGTCAGCCTTGCATCCTGAAAAACACGGCGCCCAGGATCAGCACCGTCCAGGCGACGACCGACAGTTTCAGCACCATGCCGCCATGCGCAGCCAGAAGCTTCCGCAGGTGCGGCACACCTGCCGGCGAGATTGGTGCCGCCGCCAAGGCGACAGGGGTCTTGAGGCCAAGTTTTCCAAAAACGGGCAGCAGCGACGGTTCACGCACGAAAGGCCTCGAATGTCAGGAAAAAGCGAAGCAACAACGCTCGCCTCCCTTCCATAGCACTCTTTTCGCGAGCGCCTGCATGCCAAATTCAAGACAGGACTGCTTTGACGGCCGGTCCGTACTGCCTTCGCAACACACAATCTATTCGTGGGACCTGACTGCGCTCGGGGCAGATTGGGACGCCAAATTCTGGAGGCCTCGCCTCGGGATCGAACCGAGGCTTCAGAGATTTGCCGTCTCCAGCGTAGCCGCTCCGCCACGAGGCCATGGCTGTCGAAGTAGCGGCCAAATATTTACGGAAAGGTTAATCCCGAGGGGATTGTTCAGAATTTTCGGGATCGAGTTTCAGAGTGTTCGCCAGCCAACCTTGCCGGGCCTAGCTTCCGGCACAGAGTTGCGATCCCTCACGCCCAAGCGGCAGCCCGCCCCGTCTCGACCGAGGGCCTCCAGCACTGCGACTGACGTTCTTCCCCTGAGCTACGCGCTTCCGAGGCTGCTTTATACCCCGGGTTGCATTTCGGAGGAGAGGAGCGGAGGCCAACCAACTTTCCCCTTGAACAGCGATTCGATCTGGCTTAGCTTCATCTGAGAAAAGGTTTTCCCAAGCAATTGTCGTTGGGCTCGGCCACCAGCCGGGCCTCATCCGGCTCGGTAAGAGAAAACCTTTTCCCAACCAAGGATCTCGGCGCGATGCCATCGGACGATCTGCCTGTTCCGGTCTTTTCCAAGCCAGTCACCTTGCGTGACGTGGCCGCCCAGGCCGGAGTCAGTGTCGCCACCGCATCCAAGGCACTCAATGGCCAGGGCCGGATGACAGCCGAGACGCGCGAGCGCATTCGCGAGACCGCCCGGCGGCTTGGCTTCCGGCCCAACAGCCTGGCGCAAAGCCTGCTCCGGCGGCGCAGCTTCACCGTCGGCCTGCTCACCAACGATACCTATGGCCGCTTCTCGCTGCCGCTGATGTCGGGCATTTCGGACGCGCTGGTCGACAATGGCGTCTCGGTGTTCCTGTGCAATGTCGAGGAGGATCCGCGGCTGGGCCAGATGCATGTCGACGCCATGCTCGACAAGCGCGTTGATGGCATCATCGCCACCGGCAAGCGCATCGATCGCCATCTGCCCGTCGACCTCTCCAATCTGCGCGTCCCGGTGATCTATGCCTTCACGCAGCCAGATCCCGACGCCGTCGCCTTCGTCTCGGACGATGTTGGCGGCGCCCGGCTGGCCGTCGAGCATTTCTGCCGGCTGGGCCGCAAGCGCATCGCCCACGTCACCGGGCCGGCGAGCTTTGCCGTGGTGCACGCGCGCGTCCAGGCTTACCGCGACGTGCTCGTCGAAAACGGCCTGACGGTCAGCGAGCCGCTGCTCGGCTCCTGGTCGGAAGCCTGGGGTCACCAGGCGGTTGCGCAACTGTTCGACGGCAAAAGCGAAAGGCCGGACGCGGTCTTCTGCGGCAACGACCAGATCGCGCGCGGCGTCATCGATGCGCTGCGCGAACGCGGCCTCGACGTCCCCAGTGATGTCGGCGTCATCGGTTTCGACAATTGGGAGATCGTGGCCGAGGCGACGCGCCCGCCGCTGACCTCTGTCGACATGAACCTTGTCGCGCTCGGGCGCGAGGCCGGGTTGACCCTGCTTTCGCTGGTCGGCGGCAAGCCCGCCGCGCCGGGCATTCGAAAACTGCCGTGCCGGCTGGTGGTGCGGCAGTCATGCGGCCATCCGCCGGGTGGCTGAAAACGAAGCGCCGCGCAATCGGCGCCAAGCCGCGGACCGCGGCCAACCTTGGAGGAGGAGAACATGAGGAACCTGATTGCCAAACTGACCCTGGCCGCTGCCGTTCTGGGTGGCGGTCTCGGCACTGCCGCCGCCGAGACGGCCAACATCTGGGTGCGCGCCGACGGCTCGAATTTCATGCCGAGGATCGTCGATGCCTACAACAAGGCGCACACCAACCAGGTCAAACTCGACATCATTCCCAATGCCGAGATCATCCCGAAATACGGCGCCGCGGCCGCCGGCGGCACGGCGCCCGACGCGCTGTCGCTCGACTTGATCTACACGCCCTCCTTCGCCGCAGCCGGCCAATTGGAGGACATTACCGACTGGGCAAAGTCCCTGCCCTATTTTGCCAGCCTGTCGCCGGCGCATGTGAAGACCGGCACCTACAAGGATCACATCTATGGCCTGCCCTTCTCCGCCGACGCCTCGGTGCTGATCTGGAACAAGAAGCTGTTCAAGCAGGCCGGCCTCGACCCCGAAAAAGGTCCGGCCAACTGGGCCGAGATCGCGGCCGATGCCGAGAAGGTCAACGCGCTCGGCGGCAACATCAAGGGCTTCTACTTCTCCGGCAATTGCGGCGGCTGCAACATCTTCACCTTCACACCGCTGATCTGGGCGTCTGGCGGCGACATCCTGAGCGAAGACGGCTCGAAGGCGACGCTGGACAGCCCGCAGCTGCGCGGCGCCATTGATCTCTACCGCTCGATGGTCAAGAAGGATCTGGTGCCGGCGGGCGGGCAGACCGATACCGGCGCCAACTTCTTTGCGGCATTTGCCGCCGGCAATATCGGCATCTCGCCGTCCGGCGCCTTCGCCATCGGCGCGCTCAACACCCAGTATCCCGATATCGACTACGGCGTCACCTTCCTGCCGGGCAAGGACAGCGGCTGGTCGTCCTTTGCCGGCGGCGACAATTTCGTCGTCACCAAGGGCACCACGAAACTGCCCGTGGTGAAGGAGTTCCTCGACTTCGCCTATTCGCTCGAAGGCCAGACCATCCTCGCCAAATACGGCAGCCTGCCGGTGCGCGGCGACATCGCCAAGGAAGCGCTGAAGGATCTCGATCCGCGCTACCAGGTCGCCGCCGAGGCCATGACCAAGGGCAAGACGCCCTATTCGGTGGTGTTCAACGACCTGATCAACTCCGCCAACGGGCCGTGGACGCAGATGATCAACGAGGTCTTCTTCGGCGACGATGTCGACGGCGCCATAGCCAACGCACAAGAGACGATGCAGTCGATCATCGACCAGGCGCCGCAGAAATAGCCCAACCTCACCTCCCCCTTGAGGGGAGGTCGGACCGCAGGTCCGGGTGGGGTCGCCACCGCAGTGCTCGACGTTTCTTGATGTCGCGCGCTCCGCAGAGGACCCCACCCCCGGCCCACGGCCGGACCCTCCCCTCAAGGGGGAGGGGGACGCAGCGCCAAGGGAACAGCCATGACCATCACCGCAGCAACCCCTGCCCCGCCCCGCGCCCGCAGGGTCGCCAGCCGCCAACAATGGATCGGCCTGCTCTATGTCGCGCCGGCTGTCGCGCTGGTCGTCGTCTTTTTCCTGATCCCGCTCGGCATGACGGCGTGGATGTCGCTGCACAACTGGCCGCTGATGGGCGAGCACAGCTTTATCGGCCTCGGCAATTACGTCGCCATCCTGCGCGACACCAGGTTCTGGAACGCGCTGCGCTTCACCGCCTTCTACACGGTGATCGTCACCATCGCGATCTTCGTGGTGGCCTTTCCGCTGGCGCTGTTCGTCGAACGGCCGCGGCCGCTGACCAATCTCTACCGCACCATGTTCTTCATGCCGGCGGTTGTCGGTTTCGCCTCGGCCAGCCTGCTCTGGTCGTGGTTGCTGAATGTCGATTCCGGCCTGTTCAGCCCGGCCGCTTACGACCTCGGACTGATCGACAGGAAGTTCAACCTTCTGGCCACCTTCCAGCCGGCCTTCTGGTCGATCATCGCCATGGTCGTCTGGAAGGTCGCCGGTTTCACCATGATCATCCTGATGGCCGGCCTGCAATCGATCCCGCAGGACCTGCAGGAGGCGGCCGTCATCGACGGTGCCGGGCCTTTCGCCAGGTTCAGGGCGATCACCCTGCCGCTGATGCGCCGCACGCTGGCGCTGGCGCTGATCCTGTCGGTCGCCGGCTCGATCCTCGCCTTCGACCAATTCTACATCATCCTGCGCGGCGGCCCGCGCAACCAGACGCTGACGGCGGTCTACTGGATCTTCAACCAGTCCTTCGTGTCGTTCAAGCTCGGCTATGGCGCGGCACTTTCCATGGTGCTGCTGGTCATCCTGGTGGCGCTCAGCCTCGTCCAGCTATGGTTGTTGCGCAAGCCGGAGGGTCTCGACTGATGGCGCAGGCAGCCTCCCGTAGCCGCCGGCTCCTGAGCCGCGTCGCAGAGCATTCTACCGGCATCGTCGCCTCGGTGCTGTTCGCCGCGCCGATTGTTTGGGCGGTGCTGTCGGCGTTCAAGCCGGCGGCCGAAGCACGCCTGCCGCCGCTGCCGCCCTGGCCGACGTCGGGGTTCTCGCTGGAGAACTATGCCACGCTCAACAGCTTCGGCGACGGGCTGTGGGCCTCTGCGCAAAACAGCATCTATGTCTCGCTGATGACGGTCGTGCTGTCGGTCGCCGTCAGCGTGCTGGCCGGCTACGGCTTTTCGCGGTTTCGGTTTCCGTTCAAGGACCTGTTCTTTATCCTCATCCTGTCGACGATCATGATCCCGTTCCAGTCGATCCTGACGCCGATCTTCCTGGTGCTGACCAAGCTTGGCCTGCACAACACCCTGACCGGCCTGGTCGGCGTCTATGTGACGCTGCAACTGCCGTTCTCGATCTTCATGATGCGCAACGCCTTCGACGCCGTGCCGCGCGAAATCGAGGAGGCCGCCCGCATGGACGGTGCCAGCAATCTCACAATGCTTTTGAAGGTGATGCTGCCGCTGGTCTGGCCGGGCGTCGTCACCATCGCCCTGTTTGCCTTCCTCGGCGCCTGGAACGAATTCCTCGCCGCCCTCGTGCTGATGACCGACCAATCCAAGTTCACGCTGCCGGTGATGATGACCGCACTGCAGTCGGGCCGCTTTGGCGCCATCGACTGGGGCGCGGTGCAGGCGGGCGTCACCGTGATGATGGTGCCGTGCCTCATCCTCTTCCTGGCGCTGCAGCGCTTCTACATCCGCGGCCTGATGGCCGGGGCCGTCAAATAGAATGGAGTAAGTTCATGACCGCATCGCCATCCGCAAAAGGAAAACCGAAGCTCGCCTTCCGCCCGCTGCCGGTGCCGCAGGTCGACGTGCACGGCTTCTGGGGCGACCGCGCCGACGCTGTCGCCACACGCACCGCCGACATCCTCTACGAGCGCTGCGTCGAGGCCCGCATGCTGGAGCAGATCGATCCGGACCGCCCCTCGCCCGGCATAGTCATCCCCTTCCACTCGCCCTCCCCCGACGAAGCCGACCGCCAGGGCGCGGAATTCACTGGATCGACGGTGACCACGCAGATGTTCTGGGATTCCGATCTCGGCAAGACGATCGAGACCGCGGCCTATTCGCTTTACCGGCGCAAGAACCCCGAACTGGAGAAGAAGATCGATGCCGTCATCGACATGTATGGCAAGCTGCAGCAGGAGGACGGCTATCTCTCGAGCTGGTATCAGCGCATCCAGCCCGGCAAGCGCTGGACCAATCTGCGCGACTGCCACGAGCTCTATTGCGCCGGCCACCTGATCGAGGGCGCGGTCGCCTATTACCAGGCGACGGGAAAACGCAAGCTGCTCGACATCATGTGCCGCTATGCCGACCATATCGCGTCGGTGCTCGGCCCCGAGCCCGGCAAGAAGAAGGGCTATTGCGGACATGAGGAGATCGAGCTGGCGCTGGTCAAGCTGGCGCGGGTGACAGGCGAGCGGAAATACATGGAGCTGGCCAGATACTTCATCGACCAGCGCGGGCAGCAGCCGCATTATTTCGACGAGGAGGCCCGCGCCCGCGGCGCCGACCCGAAGGCCTATCATTTCAAGACCTATGAATACAGCCAATCGCACATCCCGGTGCGAGAACAGCACAAGGTTGTCGGCCATGCTGTCAGGGCGATGTACCTCTATTCCGGCATGGCCGACATCGCGACCGAATATGGCGATGATACGCTGCGAGCAGCACTCGACCTTCTGTGGGACGATCTCACCACCAAGAGCCTCTACGTCACCGGCGGACTGGGACCGTCGGCGCACAATGAGGGGTTCACCAGCGACTACGACCTGCCCAACGAAAGCGCCTATGCCGAGACCTGCGCCGCGGTCGGCCTGGTGTTCTGGGCCAGCCGCATGCTTGGCATGGGGCCGAACGCCCGCTACGCGGACATGATGGAACGCGCCCTCTACAACGGTTCGATCTCGGGCCTGTCGCTCGACGGCTCGCTGTTTTTCTACGAGAATCCATTGGAAAGCCGGGGCAAGCACAACAGGTGGAAATGGCACCGCTGCCCGTGCTGCCCACCCAATATCGGTCGCATGGTCGCCTCGATCGGCAGCTATTTCTACAGCCTGGCCGACGATGCGTTGGCCATCCACCTCTATGGCGACTCGACCGCCCGTTTCGACATATCGGGCGTCCCGGTCAGCCTGACACAGGCGAGCAGGTATCCCTGGGACGGCGCCGTCGAGATCACGCTTGAACCGCAGGCGCCGGTCGAATTCACCTTGCACTTGCGCATTCCCGCCTGGAGCGCCAGTGCCCAGTTGAAGGTGAACGGCGAGGCCATCAAGCTGGCTGAGATCACCAGCGACGGCTACGCCGCGATCAAGCGGACATGGAAGAAGGGCGATGATGTCCGGCTCGATCTCGAAATGCCGATCGAGCGGCTCTATGCCAACCCGCAGGTGCGCCAGGATGCCGGCCGAGTCGCGCTGTCGCGCGGCCCGCTGATCTATTGCGTCGAGGCATCAGACAATGACAGCCAGCCGCATCGCCTGACGCTGCCGCGGACGGCCACCATCGAAGCGCAGCACCGGCCGGAACTTCTCGGCGGTGTGGTAACGCTGTCGACCGCGGCACTTGCCGATGCCGCCGACGGGTGGCAGGACGGGCTGTACAGGCCCGAGCCGCCGGCCACCGCCGAGACACGCCTGACCGCCATTCCCTATTTCGCCTGGGACAACCGCGAGCCCGGCGAGATGCTGGTATGGCTCAGGGACGGGTGAGTTGTGATGTTAGCCCGATTTCTTCGGCCACCAGTTCCTGCAGCCGCCACAAATTGCGGTCGCGGATGCCGCAGGCTTCGAGGTGGCGGATCGTCTCGAAAAGATATTGCGCGCCCGAGCCCCAATGACCAACGGCTGTCACCAGCGTCGCCGCGATCGCCTGCTTGTCGAGGTTGCCGGCATAACGCGGATTGGCGGGATCGACGACGAAGCCAAGCGCGCGACATGGGCCGCCTTCGGTCCTGACCTGCAGCCAGCGCGGCACGTTGACGGCGGGCAGGATGGTCATTTCGCGGCGCAGGAGCGCTTCGAGGTTAGCCGCCACCGGTTCCGCGATCTCGAACACCATGCCCTGGCACTGGCCGCCGCGATCGAGCGCCATCATCAGGCCGGGCTGCTCGACCGTGCCGCGAAAACGCTGCACCGTGAAGCAGAACGAACGATGCCAACCGCTGGCCACCGCGCGTTCTCCGCCCGTCACCTCGCCGGCGGGCTTCCACAACAGCGAGCCATAGGCAAATAGTTTCAGCGACCCGGCCGGAGCGCCGGCCAGCACCTCGTCGCGGATGCGCGTATAGTCGGCATCGGTCATGTGAACCATGCCCGGCGTCGGCCCGGCATCCTCGACAGCACGCATGGTGCGCGCGACCAACGCCTCGGTCAGCGCCATCGGCGTGTTGCGCGGGACCCTCGATGATGCGGTGGAAATGGCCTTGCTCATCTTCGCGCTCCCAGTCCTACCGCCATGTTGCTGAAGGCTGAAGGATTCTCAAGGGCCGTGCAGCCGAGATAGATCACGAGTGGCCGATGCCGCTCTTGCGTGACGCGTCTTGGAACGATGTTGCCGGCAAACTGTTCTGTTCCTTGCCGGAGGATGCCATGAACGACGCGTCGGCAAAGCCCGTTGGTCCCGTCCTCTCATCGGCGGAGCGCGTCAACACGCTATCCCATTTCCATCGCGCCGAGATCGCTCGCATGGCGGGATGGCGCGACCGGCTCGACCTGACGACCAACTGGGCAATCACGGTGGTGGCGGCGCTGCTTTCGGTATCACTCTCGACGGCCAGTGCGCATCACGGCGTGCTGCTGTTCGCCATGCTGCTGATCCTGCTGCTGCTGTGGATCGAGGCGCGCCGCTATCGGTTCTTCGATTTCTATCGGGCGCGCGTACGCCAGTTCGAACGCCACTATTTCGCCCAGATCTTTTCCCCACAGCCCGACTTCGCCTCGGACTGGCTGCTCATCGTCGGCGAAGGCCTGCGCGCGCCGAAATTCCTGCTGTCGCAGCGCGTCGCGCTAGCCCGTCGGCTGCGGCGAAATTACATCTACCTGTTCCTGATCCTGTTGCTGGCCTGGGTGCTCAAGATATCCACACCCAGCCTTCAAACCGTGGGCGTCAGGACCGGCTTTGCCGGCTCGCTTCGCCAAGCCGTGGACAGCGCCGCCCTTGGCCCCGTTCCCGGTGTGGCGATCGTGGTTATCGTGGCCGCATTCTATGTCGGGTTGCTTGCCATCGTCTTTTTCACGGCCGATGACGACGGCGAACTGTCCTTTGGCGAGGTGCATGTTTGACGTTTATGCCCGCAACAAGTCGCTGCAATGCAAACGGCGGCCCGCGCGTTGAAATGGTCGGTCCGCCGAAACGTTTGGGAGAACGGAACTGCGCGCCTAGATGCCGAAGAACTGCTTGCCAACCATGTAGCCCAGCGCCGCTACGACCAGCGGAAACAGTGCCGGCGCGGCTTTGCCTAGAAGGGAGACCTGCAGGTCCTTCGCCGGCGTATGACGTGCATTGCCGAGATTCTTGGTCATTGCTTGCCTCGGGTTCGAAAGACTCATTAGCAAATGCTGATTAACAGCATGGCCGCGTTAACGGCCTGATAGGAAATCAACTCTGATCAGATGCAAATTCGAATGATCGGCACATGGACGGCAAAGACGCGCTGCCCTATTTAGCGGCGTTCGAAGCATTGGCCGGGACGCGCTGCCTGTTCGCGCCAATCGGGAAAACCGCGCCTGAACAACAAGATGGCTCAGGAGCTCAATTTAGCAGATGACGCCAGCTCCAGAGCCGCCTCGCCCGAGCCTGGTGTTGATAAGCGCTGGTCGAACGGCAGGCCCGCGGCGTACACAGGCCGCACGCTGTCAAAAAATTCGCAAACCAATGTCGGACTGGCCAGGCTTCGTCCGTCCTTGGGGTATCGAACAGGCATTCATGAAAGGATCCAGCTATGCCCGGCACCGTACGTTTGCACCGCGTCCTGACGACCAGCCCGGAAAAGGTCTATCGCGCCTTCGTTGAAGCGGACGCGCTGGCCAAGTGGCTTCCGCCAAACGGCTTCACCTGCACGGTCCATAGTTTCGAGGCAAAGGTCGGCGGCACGTTCAAGATGTCGTTCCGCAATTTCACCACCGGCGACAGCCATTCCTTCGGCGGCGAGTACCTCGAACTCGTCCCGGGCGAGCGCCTGCTCTACACCGACAGGTTCGACGATCCCAACCTGCCCGGCGAGATACGGGTCACCGTGACCTTGAAAAAAGTGTCGGTCGGCACCGAAATCGATATCACCCAAGCCGGCATTCCGGACGTCATTCCGGTCGAGGCCTGCTATCTCGGCTGGCAGGAGTCGCTCAGAAACCTGGCAAAGCTCGTCGAACCCGAAATCAATCAATAGGCTGGGGCCGGAAGAACGGGTCGTTTCTGGCCTGCCGAAGCGTGAGACTTGGACTGTGGCGGGAACTGCCCTTTGTCGCTAGCAATTCATCATCGACATCCCCTGTGACTGGACGTGTCAATGAAGAATGCAGCGGAGGCTGAAAAAGCATGACTCTGACCAACCGAGACATCATCGAGTTGACCGCGTGGCGACGCCAGCTGCACCAGGCCCCGGAAATCTCGAATGAAGAGGAAAAGACGGCAAAGGAGGTTGTCGCCTTCCTCGCCGATACGGGGCCGGACAAGGTGCTGACACAACTCGGCGGGCACGGCGTCGCGGCCATATATGACAGCGGCAAAGCGGGGCCGACGGTGCTGTTCCGTTCGGAACTCGATGCCTTGCCTATCGAAGAACTTTCAGGCGTACCGCATTCGTCGCGCGTGCCGGGCAAGTCGCATATGTGCGGCCATGACGGACACACCGCGATCCTGGCATCCCTCGGCCGTCAGTTGGGGCGCGAAAGGCCTGCAAGCGGCCGCGTCGTGCTGATGTTCCAGCCGGCGGAGGAAACCGGCAATGGCGCGGCAGGCGTCGTCGCCGATCCGCGCTTCGGCGAGATTGCTCCGGATTTCGCTTTCTCATTGCACAACCTGCCCGGCGTGCCATTTGGCGAGGTGCGGCTCAAAGCCGGCGTGGTCAACTGTGCTTCACGCGGCATGCGCATCGTGCTGGAGGGCAAGACCGCCCATTCGTCCATGCCGGAGACCGGCATTTCGCCGATGCTGGCGGTCAGTGAGCTGATGCCGGCGCTGCCGGCGCTCGGGCGCGGGACCTTCGCCGATGACGACTTCTCCATGCTGACGGTCACCCATGCCGCGATGGGCGAAGCCGTGTTCGGCATCTCGCCGGCTCACGCCGAGGTGTGGGCCACGCTGCGCACCCGGCGTGACGAGCGCATGGCGAACCTTTGCGCTGCTGCCGAAGCACTGGTCGCCAGGATCGCGGGCGAGCATCGCCTTTCCGCCCGCTGGGACTATCACGAGATCTTCGTCGCCAGCGTCAACGCGCCGGACGCGGTGGAGCATCTGCGGCGCGCGCTCGATGAAGAGGGCGTCGCGCACGGCGAAGAAGCCCTGCCGATGCGCGCCTCGGAAGATTTCGGCCTGTTCGGCCGTAGTGCCAAATCGGCGATGTTCTTCCTCGGTGCAGGCGAGCGGCATCCTGCCTTGCACAATCCCGACTATGACTTTCCCGACGACCTGATCCCGATCGGGTCGAGGATCTTCATGCGCACGGCACGCAATCTCCTGGGTTGACCTCCGCCAATTCCAACGCCGAAAGGAACACGCAATGCCAAAGATGCCAAAGAACACGATTTGCCTCTGGTTCGACAAGGACGCCGAGGCTGCGGCGCGCTTCTACGCGGAGACCTTTCCCGACACCATGGTGGGCGCCGTTCACCGTGCGCCGAGCGACTTTCCGTCCGGCAAGAAAGGCGACGTGTTGACGGTCGAATTTACCGTTGCCGGCATTCCCTGCATCGGATTGAACGGCGGCTCCACATTCAAGCAGAGCGAGGCCTTCTCGTTCCAGATCGCCACCGACGATCAGCAGGAAACCGACCGCTACTGGAATGCCATCGTCGGCAATGGCGGCCAGGAGAGCGCGTGCGGCTGGTGCAAGGACAAATGGGGCGTGTCCTGGCAAATCACGCCGCGCACGTTGACCGAGGCCATGGCGGCCGGCGGCGAGGAAGCCAAACGCGCCTTTGATGCAATGATGGAGATGACGAAGATCGACGTCGCGGCGATCGATGCAGCCCGGCGCGGCTGACCTCGATCGCAGCTGAGTTGCTATCGGACCTTGATGACGACCTTGCCCTTGGCGCGTCCTGTTTCGACATAGGCCAGCGCCTCGTTGGTCGCCTCGAAGGGAAAGACCCGATCGACGACCGGGCGGATCGCGCCGGCTTCGATGAGCGATGCGATCTTGCTCAACTGCTCGCCCTGCGCCCACATGAAGAGAAACGAGAACGTCACGCCACGGCGCTTGGCTCTCGCTCGAATACCGCGGCTCAGCAGGCGAAGCACCAGCTTCAGCACCATGTTCAGTCCTTTTTCCCTGGCGAAGTCGGGATCCGGTGGGCCGGAGATGGAGATGAGCTTGCCCCCCGGTTTCAAAACATTCAGTGACTTTCCAAGTGTCTTTGTGTCCTGGCTGTTCAAGACGACGTCGTAGCCCGACAGCACTTTTTCGAAATCGTCTTTCCTGTAGTCGACGACGACATCGGCGCCGAGCCCCTTGACCAGGCCGGCACTCGCCGCGCTGGCGGTGGTCGCAACGGTCGCGCCGAGATGCTTTGCCAGTTGGATGGCGAATGTCCCCACGCCGCCGGATCCGGCTTGAATGAAGACCTTCTGTCCCCTCTTCAGGTTGGCCCTTTCGATGAGCGCCTGCCAGGCGGTCAGGCCGACCAGCGGGATCGAGGCCGCCTCCTCCATGCTGAGGTTCCCGGGCTTCAGGGCCACGTCGGCTTCATCCATGGCTATGAACTCGGCGAACGTCCCGATCCGGCCATCGCGCGGCCGCGCATAGACGTCGTCGCCGAGTTTGAACTTGCGGACTTTCGATCCCACGCGGACAACCCTCCCGGCCACGTCGTGACCCAGGATGAACGGCCGGCGATAGGGCAGGATCAGCTTGAACTCTCCGGTTTTGACCTTGGAATCGAGCAGGTTCACCGCCGCGGCGTGGACCTCGACCAGCACATCACTGTCCCCGAGTTTCGGCTCCGGCATTTCGGCCAGCCGCAGCGTGCCGTTCTTGCTGTATTTGTCGACGACGAATGCCTTCATGGCAGTGACTTTCTGAGAGATTGTTGATGTTCGGGACGAAAGCCGCCCGGTGAGAGGTGTCAGGCCTCGAGAAAGGCCAATGCTTTCGGAACGAAATTCGCGTGGTTCTGGAACACCCCGCCATGGCCGGCATCCGCATAGATCACCAATTGCGCCCCCGGAATGCGGCGGGCGAGATCGTGGGTATTGACGCTCGGCACCATCCTGTCGTGATCGCCATTTGCGATCAGCGCAGGGACGCGGATGGCGCTCAAATCTTGCGGCGCCTGTAGTCCATAAGCCTTCACCGCCCGGAGTTGCGCGCCGAACGCGCTAAGCGATATCGGCCTGTCGCGGTCGGCCTTGCGCTCTGTCAGCCGCTGCAGGAACGCCTTCGCGGCGCGGCGCCCGTTCACCGTTCTGGTGAAAAACAGATAGTATTTCGGATCCCGAAAAGTCAGCGCACCCTTGATCATGTCCACGATCGTCAGTGGCGTCATCTTGTCGATGCCTTGGCCGCCGGCCGGCCCGGTGCCGGCCAGGATGAGCTTGCGCACAAGCCTGGGCTCGGTCAGCACGATCTCCTGCGCCACGAAGCCGCCGAGTGAGAAACCGAAGAGATCCAGCGCCCGGACAAAGGCGACCGCATCCCGTGCCATCTCGGCGATGCGTGACGGCGTTTTGCCGCCTGAAGCACCAACGCCCCTGTTGTCGAAGGCAATCACCCACCGGGTCGCGGCGAGGCCATCGACGATGCGTGGATCGAAATTGTCCAGTTGAGCGCCGAGATGGTTCAGCAGGATTACCGGCACGCCCGTCCTTGGTCCGAGCTGCCGATAGACGAATGCCGTGCCGCCGACATCGGCGGAGTGCGTTGGCGTGTCCTGGAACGATGCCCGTAAGTGGGGCGACCGCTTGAACCCATGTGTCATGCTTGGCACCTCCGCCTTGCGGGGGCTGGCCAATCGTGTTGTCGTTGCCAGTCGCATGTGCGTAAAATCCTCTGCTCGCTGTTGTTCAAACCGGCAGGCGGAACTGTTTGCGCAGGCTCTTGTCGAATATCCCCGCGGGAGCAAAGCGACGCAGCAGGCTGACTTGGTGCGCTGCCCTGCCGGCGGTGTAGCGCCGTTGCGGACGGGCATCGGTCGCTGCTTTGACGACCACCTGCGCCACCACCTCCGGCCGATCGGCTACGGGCATCACATCGCGAAGCAGCGCTTCCAGCGTAGCTCGAGCCTGATCGTATTCCTGCAACGACGAATCCGGTTGGATCCCGTTCTGGTCGAAGACAGTGCGAACGAATGCCGGCTCGATGACCGAGACGCGGATATTGAAGGCACGAACCTCGTGGTCGAGCGATTCCGAATAGCCCTCGAGCGCGTGCTTGACCGCCGAATAATGCGCTGAATACGGCGCCGGCACCAGTCCCAGCACAGAGCCGATATTGACGATGCGCCCCTCGCCACGCCGCCGCATCGACGGCAGCACCGCATTGGTCATGCGGATGACGCCGAACAGATTGACGTCGAACAAGGCCTGCACCTGTGCAATCGAGAATTCCTCGGCGCCTCCAAGCTGGCCGACGCCGGCATTGTTGACCAAGAGGTCGATCCGGCCGGTCTGCGACAGCACCGTCGAAACGAGTGCGGCAACGGCCTCACCGTCGGTCACGTCGCAAACCAGCATGGTCACCCCGTCCGGGCCGTTGTCGGCCTGGCGCCGGCTGGTTCCGAAGACTGTGAACCCCGCCTTTGCCAGAGCCTCGGCACTGGCGCGGCCAATGCCCGAAGAGGCTCCCGTCACAACAGCGGTTTTTTCGGAATTCGCATTCATTTCGTGCTCCAAAATCATGAGGGCTAGCTTTTTTGCGCCCGTTGAATTACAGTCGTAATATCAGATTACACTCATAATGCAATAGCAGAAAGGAATAGCAGCCATGCGCTACGAAAAGGGCCGGAAGGACGCCTCGCGCGGACGGATCCTGGAGGTCGCTGCGGAACGCTTTCGCGGCGACGGCATCGCCGCGTCCGGACTGGCGACCATCATGAGCGACGCCGGGCTGACGAACGGCGCCTTCTATCCGCACTTTCAATCCAAGGCGCAGCTTGTCCGCGAAAGCGTGGCGGCGGCGATGGAGCTTCAGGCGCAGCAACTGGCGGAAGCATTGGCTTCGGGCGTGGAGATGGCCATCGGCACGTATCTGTCGGCCGAGCACCGGGACAATCCCGGAAAGGGCTGCGCGTCAGCCGCGCTGCTGCCGGAGCTCGCCCGTCAGCCGCCTGAGACGCGTGAAGCCTATACAAACCACCTGCTGGCTTTGGTGCGCCAGTTGGCGCAAGCGCTACCGCAGGCCAAGGATCCGGAGGGCGTGGCGCTGGCTGTCTTCGCAACGCTCCTCGGCACGCTGCAAATGGCCCGCGCCGTGGGCGGAACGGAATTGTCCGATCGCATCCTCTCGGTGGGGAAAGATGCGGCGAAGACGCTGATCGAGCAGCGTTAGCGCTCCAGGAAGCTGACAGTGAGGAACATGCCGGGCGCTGACGATAGCCGATCCGTCAGATCTTCCGGCTGGCCAGCAGCCTTGTCAGCCAGTCCGGATTCATTTCCGGAACAGAGGACAAAAGCCGTTCGGTATAGGCCGCGTGCGGTGGCGTGAGAACTTCGCTCTTCAATCCCTGCTCGACGACTTTGCCGCGGTGCATGACGACGATTTCGTCGGCTATCGCGCGCACGGTAGCAATGTCATGGGTAATGAAGATGTAGCTCATTCCGAGTTCACGTTGGAGACGTATGAGAAGCTTGAGAATTTCCTCTTGGACGATCTGGTCGAGCGCGGACGTGATCTCGTCGCAGATGATAAGCTCCGGATCGGCAGCCAACGCCCGGGCAATGCAGACGCGCTGTTTTTGGCCACCCGACAGCTCGCCAGGCAGGCGTTCCAGAAAATCCTCGCTCATCTCGACCATGTGCATAAGTTCGCCGATCCGGCGATCCCTCCGCGCGCCCTTAAGGCCGAGGTAGAATTCGAGCGGCCGAGCTATGACTTCTTCGACCGTTTGGCGCGGATTCAGGGCGTTGTCGGGCATTTGATAAATCATCTGGATGCGGCGCAGGACCTCCTTCGGCCGCGTCTTCAGGCCCGTGGAAAGAAGCTGGCCGGCAAAAGAAATCGAACCTGAAATTGGCGGCAAAAGGCCGGTGACGACTCGAGCGAGCGTCGATTTCCCCGAACCGGATTCGCCGACCACAGCCACGGTTCTTCCGCGCGGAACCTTGATGGAGACATCCTGGAGCACCTTGACCTTTCCTGCATAGGCCGCGGTAACGTTGTCTATCGTCAGCAGATAGTCATCGGCTGGAACTTCGGGCTTGGCGAGCTTGCGTACGGCCCAGAGCGTTTTTGTATATTCCTGGCTGGGCGAGGCCAGCATCTGGCGTGTATCAGCCTCCTCCACGGTACGTCCGTGGCGCAGAACCATGATACGATCCGCCATTTGCGCCACCACCGCCAGGTCATGCGTCACGTAGATTGCAGCGGTGCTGAATTCCTCCACGATGTTGCGAATGGAAGCTAGAACTTCAACCTGCGTGGTCACGTCGAGCGCCGTTGTTGGCTCGTCGAATATTATGAGGTCCGGACGACAAGCCATTGCCATCGCTGTCATTGCCCGTTGCAACTGCCCGCCGGAGACCTGATGAGGATAACGAAAGCCTATGGTTTCCGGTTCTGGGAGCTGAAGGCGTCGATAAAGATCGACGGCGCTCCGGTTCGCCTCTTCCCGGCCGGCAATTCCATGCGCCACCGCGGTTTCGACGGTTTGTTCTAAGAGCCGATGTGCCGGATTGAAAGAGGCAGCCGCGCTTTGCGCGACATAGGCAATGCGGGAGCCCCTGAGGCGACGGCGCCCTTTTTCATTGACTGCCAGAAGATCAATCCCGTCGAACAGGACCGAGCCTTGCATGATCCGGCAGCCCGGCTTGGCATAACCCATTGCGGCAAGGCCAATGGTGGACTTGCCGGCGCCTGACTCTCCGATCAGCCCAAGAACCTGGCCCCGCTTCAGCGTCAGATCGACCCCGTGGACAATGGGATGCCACCGCTCATCCGAGAACCCCTCCACATGCAGATTGCGGATTTGAAGCAGATCCTTTCCTTTTTCGCGTGGGCCTGGGCCGCTACTTTTCATCCCGCAACCCGCTTGTTGCTTGCAGGAACCAGTCCACCACGAAATTCACGGACACGGTAAGGAGAGCAATCGCGCCGGCCGGAAGTAGCGGGGTGACATCGCCGTAGGTGATTAGGGTCGCGTTCTCGCGCACCATTGATCCCCAATCGGCCGTCGGCGGCTGAATACCGACGCCGAGAAACGACAGCGCCGCGACTGTCAGGAACACGAAGCAGAATCGCAAGCCGAACTCGGCGACCAGTGGCGGCATGACATTGGGAAGGATTTCCCTGGCGATGATCCATTTCGGTCCCTCGCCGCGTAATCGTGCCACCTCGACATATTCCATCACCGCCACGTTAAGCCCGACGGCGCGAGAAAGCCGAAAGACCCGGGTGGAATCCAGAAGCGCAATGATGACAATCAGGCTCGTGATCGACGAGCCGAAGATCGTCAGCAGCACCAGCGCGAAGATCAGACTCGGGATTGACATCAGCACGTCCACCGCACGCGACAAGATCTGGTCGAGCCACCCCCTGTACAATGCGGCAAGAAGGCCGAGCGAGACGCCGACCGCGAAGGACAGCAACGTGGTCGCGACCGCGATAGCGATGGTGTTGCGCGCACCGTAGATCAAGCGGGTGAGCATGTCGCGGCCGAGCTGATCGGTTCCCAATTTGAACTCCTGGCTCCACGGCGCGAAGGCTTCGCTGAAAACCTGCGTCTCGCCATATGGGGCTATCCAGTGCGCGAAGACCGCAACAAAGACGTAGCCGAGGATCACGACGATGCCGAACCATGCGCTGAACGGTGCCTTCTTCAGCGCAGTTTTCGCCCGGGTGGCACGCGAGCGCCTCAGCCTTTGAACCGCCGCGACAGATTCGGATCTGGTCATCGCGGGTGCAAGAGCCTGGGATTGGTGGCGATGGAAATAATGTCGGCTAGCAGGTTGAGAAGGATGTAAGTCGCGGCGAAAATCAGGGCGCAGGCCTGGACAACCGGAACATCCCTGGATTTCACCGCGTCAACCATCAGCTGGCCGATGCCGGGGTAGACGAAAACGACCTCGACCACGACCACTCCGACGATGAGATACGCCAGGTTGAACGCCACCACAGTGACGATCGGAGCCCAGGCATTGGGCAGGGCATGCCTCAGCACGATCACCATCGGGGACATTCCCTTGAGGCGCGCCATATCGATGTAGGGGCTTGCCAGCATGTTGATGATGGCCGCTCGGGTCATGCGCATCATGTGGGCCACGATTACGAGCGTAAGCGTGATTGCCGGCAGGGCGACTTTCCAGAGATGCTCCCAAAATGGCGTCTGACCGTTCACATTCGACAATGTCGGAAATTTGGGAACCGCATTGAGCATCCAGTTCAGCAAGACAGTGAGCCAATGAGGCAGCGTTTGAGCGAAATCGGATCCGATGAACGTGTCGCGCGAGATCACCAGGTAGGCGAGCATATAGGCGACGAAAAATTCCGGGAATGAAATGGTTGTCAGTGTCGCGACATTCACCAGCCGGTCGAACCAGCCGTTGCGGTACAGCGCAGCCAGAATGCCAAGCCCCAAGGCCAGAGGAACAGCTATCAGCGCAGTCACCGCTGCAAGGAACATCGTGTTGTAGAGGCGTGGTGCGATGATCTCGGCCACGGTACGCCGATATCCGGTGCGGCTCGCAAACGAAGAGCCGAAATCGCCATGGAGCATCTGGGCGACCCAAACGAAGTAGCGCTCGACAGGCGGGCGATCGATGCCGATTTCCCGCTGGAACGCGGCGACCGTTTCGGGCGTCGCCGATTGCCCGAGCGTGGCCTTGGCGAAGTCGCCTGGAAGCATCGCGATCGCAGAGAAGATAATGATGGACACGATGAACAAAGTGACCAGGCCGAGGCCAAGGCGCTGCAGGACCGTTCTTGCGACGGGGTTCATGTGCGTGGCGTTTCCCTTTGGGCGGCAGCCCTGCACTCGGAGCCAGCTGGCCGGAGCCTCAAAACCATCGCGGCTCCGGCCCGCCATCTCATGCCGTGGCGATCCACCAGCGTTCGGCCATTTTCAGTCCATCGTTCTCCCAGTTGGGCGCCACATCACCGTGTGCGAGCTTTTTGGATTGGGCGCTGACGAAATTGTTGAAGACCAGCACGATGCTGCCGCCGTCATCGTGGGTTAACTGCTGCATCTCGGCATACATCGCCGCTCGCTTGGCCTCGTCCGTCTCGGCGCGCGCCTGGACAAGTAGTTCGTTGAAATGGGGATTTTTCCAGAAGGATTCATTCCAACTGGAGTCGGCGGCGAAGGCTTGCGTGAACATCCAGTCGGCCGTCGCCCGACCGCTCCAATAGGAAGCGCACCAGGGTTTCTTCAGCCAGACATTGTCCCAATAAGCGTCCTCGGCCTCACGCACGACATTGACGTCGATGCCGCATTGGGCTGCCGTTTCGCGAATGAGCGAAGCCGCGTCCACGGCGCCGGCAAAAGCGGCATCGGCGACCGAGAGGTCCACCTTCAGGTTCTCCATTCCGGCCTTTTTCAGGTAGTGCTTGGCTTTTTCCGGATCGAAGCTGTGTTGCGGTTGCGGATCCTTGGCGAATTTGATGGCCGGCGCGATCGGGTTGTCGTTGGCCACAGTGGCGTGGCCAAGAAAGATCTTGTCGACGATTTCTTGGCGATTGATCGCCCATTTCAATGCCATTCGCACGTCTGGATTATCAAATGGCGCCATCGTGACATTCATCGGCAAGGTATAGTGCCCATAACCAGTGACTTCGACGATCTCCACCTTGGGATTGCGTTTCAACATGCCGAGGGTCTTCAGGTCGGCGCGGCCGATATAGTCCACCTCCCCCGTCGACAGCGCCGCCATGCGAGCGGCAAGATCCGTGATGGCGATGAACTCCACCTCATCGAGATAGGGCTTGCCGTTCTTGAAGTAGTTTGGATTGCGCTTGAGCTTGGCCGAAACGCCGGGCTGGAAATTCTCGACGACGAAAGCACCGGTGCGAACGCCTGAAGCCCAATCCGCCTTGCCATCCTTGGCCGGCATGATGACCAGATGGTAGTCACTCATAATGTAAGGGAAATCGGCGTTGCCGCTCTTGAGCGTGAAAACCACCGTTTCCGGGCCATCCGCCTTGATGTCGGCGACGGAGTCCAACAGCGATTTCGCCGCCGATTTGGTGTCCTTGCCCATGTGATATTGCAAGGAGGTCACGACGTCATCCGCCGTCACGGTCTTGCCGTTGTGAAAGGTTGCGCCTTTGCGCAGCTTGAAGGCCCAGGTTTTGGCCCCATCCGAAGTTTCAAAGCTCTCGGCGAGGTCCGGTTGGACATTGCCTTTGGCGTCGACCTCAGTGAGGCTGTTGGACAGCGAGCCCGAAAATGCGGTTTGTGTGAACGTGTCGGGGTAGCCGGCCGGATCGATCGAATCCGTCGTCGCGCCATGAGCCATGCCGAGCTTGGCGAAGCCGCCCTGCATCGGTTCGGCCCGCGCCGTGCTCACGAACAGCCGGTCGGCGGCGGCAACGGTCAGGCCCGCGGCCAGCCCAAGATGAATGAAATCGCGACGGGAAACCTTGCCGCCTCCGATCAGGCTTTGCGCGATACCAAGCTTGTATTCAGATTCTGACATTTGACTCTCCCATTGCGGAGTTCTCCGCGTTATTTCTCGTCAAGCACCGGCGAACAAATCTGCTTATCGGCTCCCGCCACCTTTCCTTCGAATTTTTCCAATCCCAATCGGCTTGCGCCAATCAGGCCGTCACGTAGATGCCACCGGCTTCGACGGTGACTGGAAATGTGCGCGCGCGAACGGACGGATCGACCAAGGCCGCGCCTGACTTGATGTCGAACTCCCAGCCGTGCCAGGCGCATCGAACGATCTCGTTTTCGCGATGATAGATGAATTGCGCCTGTTCAACGGGCGCGGTTGTGCCGCATTGCGGCCCCTCGCAAAGCGGAGCGCCACGGTGCGGACAGACATTCAGCAGCGCGTGGAATGAATCTCCGATGCGGAAAATCCCGACCGAAAGGCTGCGGATCTTGGCGATGAACGGAGACCCTGTTTCGATCTCGTCGACGCGGCAGATATATGTCTTCTCGGGCATCGTATGCTTCCTCAGGCGGCATTCGCGGCTTGCGCGCGGGGGATGCGTTTGTAGACTTCCAGCGCGTTCAGTCCCATGATCTTGCTCCTCCAGGCAGGAGGGATTTGCAGCGTGTTGGCATCGTCGTAATCCCAGTGCGGATAGTCCGATGCAAACATCAGCGTGTTTTCTCCGTCCATCGCTTCGAGCGTGGACCAGAGATGTTGGATGTTTGCAGGCTGCTCCAGCGGCTGCGTGGAAAAGCGGATGTTGCGCCGGCAATATTCAGACGGCAGCATCTTCAGCCATGGCGTCTCCTTGCGCAGCGCTTTGTAGTCGGCGTCCAGGCGCCAAAGGACCGACGGAACCCAGGCGACGCCGCATTCGATGATCACGAAGTAGAGGTCCGGCCATTTCTCGAAGACGCCATGGGCGATCATGCTTGCCACGTGCGACATCGCCGACATGTGCAGAATGGCATGCGTTTCCCAGAAGAATGTTGTCGGGGCGGGAGCAATGGCAGTTGAATTCACGCCGCCATGCCCGCCCAGATGAATGGCGAATGGCAACCCCACTTCCGCGCAGGCTTCGTAGATCGGGTGGTAAAACGGGTCGCCATACGGCTTGACGGACCCCTGGGAGGCGAGAACCTGGACCATGCGCGGATGACTGCCAAGACGGCGAATCTCGGCGGCAGCGAGCTTCGGATCCTGTGGCGCGATGATGATCGAGCCCATGAAACGATCGTCTTTCGGCAACCACTGATCGATCTGATAATCGTTGTACGCGCTGACCAGAGCGCTGGCATAGTAAGGGTTAGCCAGGGTCGACGCCTCGATAGGCTCATCGCCGGTCAGGATCGCCACGTCGACTTTGTATTTGTCGAGGTGCTTCTCTTTCATGATGAGATAGTTGTCGGCTTCCGTTTTCGGACGGATGTCCTTGCGGGAGAAGTCCTGCGGGTGGAACCAGGGCCGATGGCCATGCGGAAAGGCGCCAACGGGACCTGTTTTCTCGCCCTCGATGAACATGTCTTTCCACAAGCCGGAGAGATAGGGCTCCAACACGGTGGCGCTTGACCAGTAATTATGACAGTCGCAGTCGACTATGAACACTTCTTCCGCTCCGTATCCGTATCTCGTCCCGGCGGCGCTGCCGGCCGTTGATCTGCTGCAGCTTCCGCCTTGAGTATTGTTTGATCAAGCTTATGATACGTGGAATATGATCGAGTTTTTCGATTGGAGATTTCATGCAACTTGATCACATCGAGACCTTTCTCGACATCATCGAATCGAGAAACTTCAATCGCACCGCGGATCGGCTAGGATTGACCCAGTCGACGATCAGCACCCGCATCAAGAACCTCGAGAGCGCAATCGGGTCCGAACTGTTCCAGCGCGGACGCGCCGGGGCGGAGCCGACCGCCGCAGGGCGCCGGTTCGAAGCTTATGCAAGATCCTTGCTGTCCACATGGTCGCAGGCTCGCCACGATGTCCGGGCGTTCAATCGTTTCGAAGGCACCTTGCGCGTCGCCGCGCAGGTCGGGATGACCCGCTCGGTTTTGCCGGGTTGGGTGGAGACGCTGTGTCAGGCTCTTCCCAAATCGTCGATCCATGTCGAGTCGGATTATTCAAACCAGATGGTCAGCGACCTGAGCATGGGAAATCTCGATATCGCAGTGCTTTATGCCCCGCGATACCTACCCGAAATCTCCTATGAGCATTTGATGGTTGAGGAATATGTGATGGTTTCCACGGTGGCCAGAACCCTCTCCGAGGTCGATCCCGAAACCTACATTCGTCCGGGCTATACGGTCCTGCTGGAGAAGGCCCATGCCGAATTGCTCGGCGAGTTGGCGATCTGTCGCCTTTCCATGGGATCGGAAACCTTGGCGGAGATGATGCTACGGCGCACGGGCGGCACCTGCTATATGAGAAGTGACGATGCGCGCAGGTTCGCCCTCGAACGCCCATCGTTCATCGTCGAAGGCGCTCCGACGCTGCATCAGCCGGTCCATACGGCCATCCTGGCGCGCCGCAAACACGAACCGATCATTCGCAAGGGAATCCGCGCCCTTCACGTTGCCGTGATGTCACTGGATATGTAATCGAAATAATCGATCATAACTCGGGAGGGATGCTTCTGTTGCGGGGGGCCTGGAACTGGCATCTTGGGTTCGACTTCGAACCGAGATGAATGATGAACGCACACGTTTCCTTGGGGGCCCCCGACCTCCTGCCGATGAGGCATCATCGGCAATGGGCACAAACCACATCGCAGCTTGTACTCTGCCGTCGTGTAATCGAGGAAACGCCCGATGTGAAAACTTTCGTTTTCACATCCCCGACGGATCGGATGTTCTGCTTCAGCGCGGGCCAGTATGTACTCGTGCACCTCAAGATCGAGGGTGCCGCGGTGACGCGCTCCTACTCTGTTTCGTCACCACCGACGCGACCGCTCGACCTGCAGATCACGGTGAAGCGAACACCGGGCGGCCTGGTTTCGAATTGGCTCCACGACAATTTGGGGGCGGGCGACGAGATCGAGATCGAAGGGCCGCTCGGCTCATTCAATCTCGATGACCTACCCTATGAAAAGCCGCTCTTCCTTTCGGGCGGCAGCGGGATAACGCCGGTGATGTCCATGCTGCGTGCGCTTACCGACCGCGCGGCCGACCAGGATATCTCATTCGTTCATAGTGCCAGAACGCCTGGTGATATAGTCTTTCGACGGGAATTGGACGCACTTGCCTCTCGCTTTCCCAACGTAAAAGTAACGTGCGTTTGTAGCCAGGAAGATCCCACCTGGAGGGGGCCGACTGGCAGAATAGACAGTCAGATGCTGCTGACCCTCGTTCCCGATCTCCACAACCGCACTATTTTTGCCTGTGGCCCTGAAGCGTACATGAAAGCCGCACGTGCCTGCCTGGATGCGATTGGCGTGGCTCCGTCACGGTACCACCAGGAGAGCTTCGGCGGCGGCAGCAGCCCCCAGTTGGAACCGGCCCCGACAATACCATCTTCGGTCCGTTTCGTCCGCTCCGGGATCGTGCATAACTGCTTGCCCGGAGAGACGCTGCTGGAGGCGGCGCGCCAATGTGGCGTCTACGTCCCAACCGCCTGCCAGCAGGGAGTTTGCGGCACATGCCGCATCGCCAAGCTGTCCGGCGAAGTCGCCATGGAGGATCTCGGCGGGCTGGCCCCTGAAGAGAAGTCGGCCGGCTATGTCCTGGCATGCTGCAGCCACCCTAAGGGCGCGGTTTCGCTCGATCTTTAACCCCGGGTGCTTGGTTCAGCATTGAAGCCGGCGCAGTAAGTGTGTTGAACTGCCGGTGAAGGCGTTGCGGGCGTAGCGGACTGATGCGCATCGACCTCAGCCGATATTGCTCAGAAGTCGAGAGCAACCATCATGCCACGGACTTCGGCCATTTCCAGCAGCAGGTCCTGCAGTCTGTCGTCCAGCGCGGCACCGGTCAGCGCCAGAAGCTCGGTAATGCTCTCTCTCATCGATATGACGGCGGCGCCTGTCTTCTCGGCGAGCAGCCGTCCGATGGCAGCCCGGATCAGCTCGTCCTGATCAGACATGCTTCACCTCCCGACGCACTGCAACCTCTCCTTGCTTTCCATGCCTCACCGCCGCTTTCGACAACGTGCGTGATTTTCCCATACGGTATGTTTTTTGATGCGATCGCGGGCGGCTTTGCTCACGCCAGCAGATCGTCTTTATCGACCTGGCAGTCGTTCAAAGCCGCCAATGAAGGCAGCAGCGAAAAATGGCCGGGTTGGACCGTTTCAACCGCTGCAAGCAGCTCCTGCGGCACTTCCTGCCGATAAAGCCCGGTGCATACGCCCCCTTCGACCCTTGCCGGCAATTCCGTGATTGCGTCGAAAATCGGAAATGTACCCGTTGGTTCTTCCAGGTTCTCGAAACGCCCCACCCGAAACCTCCTCTTGCGCAAAAGTAGCGACTAACGCCGCTATCCCCAAGTGGTTCCCTAGCCCGGCACATTTTTTCGCGCCTTGGTTGTAGCGCATGCCGGTAGGACAGTCATGCCCCCAGGGTGCATCGTCAAAATCGGTACGCACCACTTTTAAATCTTGACGCGTGTCAATTTTTTATAAAACATGCGCAAACGCCGGATTGGCATCGGCCGGCGCTCTGGGAGGAGCAATGCCTGACATCGAAAAGTGCCCAAACCTCGGCTGCAGTCCGCACATTCCAAAGCGGGCAGCAATCTGTTGGCGGGACCATCGCGCCAGGCGCCGGGGCCGCTTGCGCGCCGTCTAACATTGCAGTCACCGGACAGCGACATTGATGCAGCCCATAAAACAATCAGGAGGAGGAAAAACCATGCGTATGTTCAATTGCCTGAAGCTTGGCACGAACCTGCTTGGCGCAGGCATGCTTGCAGCCATCGTCGCAGCGCCCGCCCATGCCGAGGATACGGCGAAAGTCGCGGCCATCGTCAAAGGCCTCGACAATCCGTTCTTCCAGACCATGCAGAAGGGCATCGAGGAACAGGCCAAGGCAAACGGCGTGAATGTCAGCGTCCAGGCCGCCGCCAATATGGGTGACGCCACCGGCCAGGCCGACCGCCTGACCGCCATGGCCATGCAGGATTTCGATTGCTACCTGGTCAACCCGATCAGCGTCTCCAATCTCGTCCAGGCGCTGGTGCCGGTCGCCCAGAAGAAGAAGCCGATCGTCAACATCGACTCGACCATAGACCCCGAACAGGCCAAGGCCGCCGGCTTTGCCGTCTCGACCTATATCGGCACCGACAATGTCGCCGCCGGCGCGCTGGCCGGCGAAGAGATGCTGAAGCTGGTGCCGAAGGGCTCCAAGGTCGCGCTGGTCGCCGGCATCATCGGCGATGTCGGCTCCAACGCCCGCATCAAGGGCTTCAAGCAGGCGGTGGAAGGCAAACTCGACATCGTGGTGATGGTCAGCGCCGACTGGGATCGCGAAAAGGCGCTGACCGCCGCCACCGATATTCTCGCCGCGCACCCGGATCTCGCCGGCTTCTTCGCCGCCAACGACATCATGGCGCTCGGCGTCGAGCGCGCCGTGCGGACCTCGGGCAAGGACGTCAAGGTGATCGGCCTCGACGGCATCGTCGACGCGCTCAAGTCGATTGCGGCAGGCGAACTCACCGCCACCGTCGCCCAATATCCCTATGTTGTCGGCGCCATGGGCCTCGAGGCCTGTGCAGTGGCCGCCAAGGGCAAGGAACTGCCGGCCAACGTGCCGGCGCCGGTGCTGTTGATCAACAAGGACAATGCCGAAGCCTCGCTGAAGAACTTCCCGCGGCCCGGCGGCGACTATCCCGATCCCTTCCGCGAGATGCTGAAGTGAGCACACCAGCAGACAACGCACCCGCCGCCCATTCGGCGGGTGCTGAGGAGAGCCGTCCCTCCCTGGCGGCTCTCCTCCTCGATCCGTCCTTCTGGGCCGACTGGGCATCCGTCGTCGGCCTGGTCGGCCTCGTCATCGTCTTCGGCATCGCCCAGCCGGTCTTTCTCAGCGTCGCCAATCTGCAGGCGCTGCTGTTGGCGGCGGCGATCCTGGTGGTGCTGTCGATCGGCCAGACCTTCGTCATCGCCACCTCGGGCATCGACCTGTCGCTGGCGGCAGCCGTCATGCTCGGCGCCATCATCCTCGGCCTCGTCAACGCCGCCGGCTACGGCATCTTCGTCGCCTGCGGGCTCGCGGTTCTCGCCACCAGCGCCGTCGGTTTCCTCAACGGGCTGATCATCACCGCAGGCAAGATCCCCGACTTCGTGGTGACGCTCGGCACGCTGTCAGGCATCACCGGCCTTGGCCTCATCCTGTCGGGCGGCGAACCGACCATGGTCGGCTCGACCTTCCTGCTCAGGCTCGCTTCCGGCTCGCTCGGACCGTTCGGTTATCCGGTCTGGGTAGCAATCGCAGCCGTCATCGTCGCGCATATCGCACTCTACCACACACGCTTCGGCGTGCATCTGCTGGCGACCGGCGGCCAGACCGAAAGTGCCGGCGCGCTGGGCATCCGCACCAACCGGGTCAAGATCGCCGCCTATACAATCTCGGGCTTCTGCGCCGGCATCGCGGCCATTCTTCTGGTCGCCCGCATCGGCTCGGCCGAACCGCAGATCAACACCAGCCTGCTCTTGAACTCGGTGGCGGCGGTGGTGCTGGGCGGCGTCAGCCTGTTCGGCGGCCGCGCCAGCATTCTGGGACCGGCGATCGGCGCGCTGATGCTCACAGCACTCGTCAACGGCCTGACCTTGCTCAACGTCTCGGCCTTCTACCAACCGCTTGCCGTGGGCGCCATCGTGGTGCTGGCGGCCCTGATCATGCGGTATCAGAAATGAGCGCGCCCCATCACATCCCCGCCGCTGAGGCGATCATCGCCTGCGAAGGGCTGAGCAAGCATTTCGGCGGCATCCGCGCCTTCACCGACGTCGCCTTCCAGGCCCGTCGCGGCGAGGTCACCGCCGTCATCGGCGACAATGGCGCCGGCAAGTCGACGCTGATCCGCAGCCTGGTCGGCGTGCATCAGCCGGACACCGGCAATTTGTTCTTCGACGGCCGGGCGCGGCCCTTCGCCAACCCCGACGAGGCACGCAAGGCCGGCATCGAGACCGTGCACCAGAACCTGGCGCTGATCGACGAATTGACGGTCGCGCAGAACCTGTTCCTCAACCGCGAGATCGTGCGCCGCATCGGGCCGTTCGCTTTCCTCGATCGCAAGGCGATGAAGCGCGAGGCCCGTTCCATGCTGTCGCGGCTGTCGATCAACGTGCCGTCGATCAACCAGCGTGTGCGGCGCTTGTCGGGCGGCCAGCGGCAGGCGATCTCGATCTGCCGCGCTGTCGGCTCCGGCGCCAAGCTGGTGGTGATGGACGAACCGACGGCAGCACTCGGCGTGCAGGAGACCGCCAATGTCGAGGCTCTGATCCGGCGTCTGCGCGAGCAGTCGGTCTCAGTCATCCTGGTCAGCCACAATTTCGATCAGGTCCGCCGCCTGTCCGACCAGATCTGGGTGATGCGGGCGGGAAAGATGGCGGCGACCGTGCGCGCTTCCGAAACGTCCGGAAACGAGCTCGTCGCGCTGGTAACCGGCGCGGCATAGTCCTGCAGCATCAGACTTGAAATCAAAGGGAGTTCGCCTGTGGCACCAATTCGTGTCGGACTGATAGGTCTTGGAGAGGTCGCGCAGTCGATCCATCTGCCTGTGCTGGGCGATCAGCGCGACCGCTGGGTGATCGCGGGCGTGTACGACGTGTCGCCCAGCCTGGTGTCACTCGTCACCTCTGAATTTACGACGGCAAAGGCCTTCGACACGGCCGAGGCGCTGATTAGTTCGCCCGACATCGACGCGGTGTTCGTGCTGTCGTCCGACGACACCCACAGCCGCTTCGTGCGGGCGGCGATTGCAGCCAACAAACATATCCTGCTGGAAAAGCCCGCCTGCCTGACGGTGCGCGAAATCGACGATCTGCTGGCGCTGATGCCGGGCTACGACAAGACCCTGTTCGTCGGCTATATGCGCCGCTACGCGCCGGCCTATCTGGCGGCCAGGGACGAACTGCCGGCATACGCCGACATCACCCATGTCCGAATCTTCGACATGATCTCGGAAGGCCGGCACTTTCTCAAGAAGAGCCAGAACGTCCTCTATCCCAACGATATAGACCCTACCCTGCTGGCGCGTGGCGCAAGCGAACGCGACGCACTGATCCGCGAAGTCGTCGGCGCCGATGCGCCGGCCGACCTGGTGCGCGCCTATCGCGGCCTGACGGCGCTTTCCTCGCACCACATTTCAGCGATGCGCGGGCTGATCGGCGAGCCGGCGCGCGTGCTGGCCGCGCACCGCACCAATGGCGGCGCCAACACATCAGTCAGCTTCGACTACGGCCATTTCGCTTGTCTCTACGACGCGGTGGTCGACGATCTCGGCCTGTTCGACGCCATGATCGAGGTGCGCTCGAACACCAGGCGTGTGCGCATTCTCTACGACACGCCCTACATCCGCAGCCTGCCGACGCGGCTGGAGGTCACCGATGCCGGCCCGCTCGGCCCGGTGACGAAAACCTTCGGGCCTCTCTACGGCGATGCTTTCTCGAATGAACTCGAGATTTTCCACCGCCACATCACCGAAGGCACAAAGCCTCCGACCGACCTCGCCGATTCACGCCGCGACCTGGCGCTGATGGCCGAGATCATCGAGCGGATGAAAGAAAGTGGCGGGCGCTGAGGCGCCGCCTGCCGCCTACTTCCCACAGTGATGGTCGTTGATCTTGTTCACCGCATTCGCGTCGGGTCCGACGCGATGATAGGAGCACGCGCCGGCGGCCGTCGTCACCAACTGCTGATCGTAGTAGCGCGGGCCGCCGAACAGGATGTCGATGAGATCGCCTTCGGCGGGAACGTAGCGTTCGGATTGGACCCGGCGGTCGTGGTGCCGGTCGCCAGCGAAAGCCGGGGCGCAAGCGCTTGAGCCCATGGCGACAGCGAGAGCTAGGATCGCAACGCATTTGGTGGTCATGCCAATACCCTCCTGGCCATTCCGGAATCACACCATACATCCAAAACCGCCAGCCGGACAAAAGTTCCGGAGCAGACCGCGATAGGCTCTTGCCGAAGGCAGCTGCCTCGCTCATCCATGGTGCGTAGAAATGTGGAACCTGTGATGACCGATGCCAGCCTTCATCTCGTCGAAGCGACGATCGACCAACTGCGCCGCGCGCTTGATGACGGCACCGTCACCAGCGTCGAACTGGTCGGGGCTTATCTCAGGCGCATCGGGCATTTCGACCGCCACGGCATCAGCCTCAATGCCGTCCCAGTGCTCAATCCTGATATGTTCGAGGAGGCGGCAGCCTCCGACCGGCGCCGCCGCAACGGCGCCGTGCTCGGACCGCTCGACGGCATCCCCTACACCGCCAAGGACAGCTACAAGGTATCAGGCCTGACGGTCGCCGCTGGTTCGCCCGCCTTCGAGCATCTCATCGCCAATGAGGACGCCTTCACCATCGCCCGGCTGCGCGCCGGCGGCGCCGTGCTGATCGGGCTGACCAACATGCCGCCAATGGCCAATGGCGGTATGCAGCGCGGCGTCTACGGTCGCGCCGAGAGCCCCTACAATGGCGACTATCTGACCGCCGCCTTCGCATCGGGCTCATCCAATGGCTCCGGCACGGCGACAGCAGCCAGCTTCTGCGCCTTCGGGCTTGGCGAGGAGACCTGGTCGTCCGGCCGCGCGCCGGCCACCAACAATGCGCTGGTCGCCTACACGCCGTCGCGCGGCGTCATTTCGGTGCGCGGCAATTGGCCCCTGGTGCCGACCATGGATGTCGTGGTGCCGCACGCGCGGACAATGCCCGACATGCTCGAATTGCTTGACATCATCGTCGCCGACGATCCCGAGACGCGAGGCGATTTCTGGCGCGCGCAGCCCTGGGTCAAGCTGCCGAAAAGCTCCGATATGCGGCCGCCCCGCTATACCGATCTCGCACTGGCGGGATCGTTGAAAGGCAAGCGCCTGGGCGTGCCCAGAATGTATATCGGCCGCGACAGCGAGGCCGATGCGCCGATCGAAACCCGCGCCTCGGTGCTTGCCCTGTGGGAGCGGGCCGCGGCCGATCTCACGCGGCTTGGCGCCGAGGTGGTCGAGGTCGATTTTCCCGTCGTTTCCAACTATGAGCGCGACCGCCCGGGTGCTCGCACCATGGTCGAGCGCGGGCTGATGCCCCAGGAGTTCGCCGAGCGCGAACTCTGGGATCTCTGCATCTGGGGCTGGGACGACTTTTTGCGCGCCAATGTCGACCCGGCCTTGCCCGATCTCGTTTCGGTCGACGGCCCAAAGATCTTCCCGCAGCCGCCCGGCACGCTGCCCGATCGCTATGAAGGCGGCTTCGACCTGAGGGAATATGTCGAGCGGGCATGGTCCGGCGTCACGCCCTTCGTGGACATTCCAACGCTGGAAGAGGGACTGAAGGGACTGGAAGCGACAAGGCGGATCGATTTCGAGGACTGGCTGGACGCGCAAGGCATCGACGCCGTGGTGCTGCCTGCCGCCGCCGATGTCGGGCCGGCCGATGCCGATATTGATGAGATGTCCGCCGACCTTGCCTGGCGCAATGGCACCTGGGTCGCCAACGGCAATCTGGTCTGGCGCCATTTCGGCATCCCCACCGTCACCGTGCCGATGGGAACCATGGCCGATATCGGCATGCCGGTCGGCCTCACCTTTGCCGGCAAGGCCTATGACGATGAGAGACTGCTGCGCATGGCCGGCGACTTCGAACGCTCCACGCAGCGCCGCACCCGCCCGCCGCGCACGCCGGAACTTGACGACGATGTGTTTTCAGGCCGTCCTGCCCGAGCCGGCGACAGCAAGGTGCCAGCGTTCGCGATCACGCTTGCCGCCGAGACGCGGCCTTCCGGCGATCAGGACGAGATCGTCATCACGCTCGAACTGCCCGGCGAGGCCGCCGAAACGGCCAACATCCAGGTGCATGTCAACGGAGAGGTCGTCGTGCTGCAGCGAAGCGGTGCGCGCCTCAGCGGGCATGCCCTCATTCCGGCCGCCGAGCATCAGCGCTTCCACAGCGTCTGGCGTGGCTCCTACGGTTCGATCGTGACGGCGGTGGTGCGGCTGGAGGATGGGCGCACCGCTGGCGCCTTTGCGGTCACCGGCGGGATAAAATGAGTGCTGGGCACTAGGAGGGCAGAGAGGCCAGCCATTCTTCCCAAAATTCCTGCTGAATGTGGACGAAAACCGGAACCACGTCGACGCCATCGTCAAATATGTCGACCAGATCCGTCTCTTGGGGAAATCGCCCCATCGTCACCTTGCAGGCCATCAATCCGCGACTCTTCTCCATCACGGTATTTTCGGGATAAACATTGGCACTCGCCCCGTAGCAGAAGGGCAGCAAACCATCGGCTTCGAGCCCCTGACGGATCTGGAACAGAGCTTCGAAAAAATCTTCCTCTTCGGCCCTGATCACCTTGTCCCGGTAGCCGCATGTCAGGCTGCAGACGGCGCCCTCTACATGCAGCGTAAACACGGCTTCCTCGTCTCCGCCCGTGCCCCCTCCGACCAAGAATACTGTCCGCTGATGATCCATTCCACCCCCCTTTGCTGTTCACCGGATGGTAGTTCGACAGCGGCCGACTTTCTAGCCATTGCAGGAATTCAGACCTCGCTGCCTCCGCGGTTCGCCGCTCGCCTTTCGCAATTGGTGACTGACAGAGGCTACCCCCGCGCCGCCCAAAGCAAACCCCGCTCCACCATCAGCGCCATTTCCGGCACCGCGAACTCATCCGCAGTGTGACCAAGGGAACTGTAGAAAACCTTCCCCGCCCCATAGCGCCGTTTCCAGACGACCGGCATGACGACGCCGCCTATCCCAGGAAAATGCGCGTCGGTGAAGGTGGTGGTCGCCAGCACTTCGTTGCTCGGGTCGACATGCATGTAATACTGCTCCGACCGGTAGGCGAAATCGCTGATGCCCAATGTGATCGGCTCGTCCGGCCTGGTGATCGCGACAGTATAGTCGATGATATTGCCGGGGTGCGCCACCCATTGGCCGCCGGTCATGAACTGATAGTCGGGCTCGTTGCGAAAACTGTCGCCCATAGTGCCGTGGAAACCGCCGAGCCCGCTTCCCCCGCGAACGGCAAGCGTCAGGTTCTGCAACTCGGCCTTTTCGATCGTCGACATCGTGATGACGGGCACGATGAGATCGAAGGAAGCAAGCTCCGGATCGGCGAAAATCGCGGTGCCTTGGCCGAGCGTGACGTCGAAGCCGTTTCGCTCAAGCAAGGTGCGAACGATATTCGCGCTCTGCTCCGGCGTGTGGCCCTCCCAGCCGCCCCAGGCGATCAAGGCCTTCTTTGGCATTGTGTACCTCCCTGGAACTCCGCCCTGATCGATCCGGCGTCAGCGCCAGCCAAGCGCCGGCGCGACATGGGTCAGGATCGCCTCGATGACATGCGCATTGTAGTCGACGCCAAGTTGGTTCGGAACGGTGAGCAGCAGCGTGTCGGCCTCGGCGATCGCCTCGTCCTGCGCCAATTCCTTGATCAGCACATCCGGCTCGGCCGCGTAGCTGCGCCCGAAGATCGCCTTGGTGTTCTCCTCGATGAAGCCGATCTGGTCGCGGCTCTCATTGCCGTGGCCGAAATAGGCACGGTCGCGATCGTCGACCAGCGCAAAGATGCTGCGGCTGACCGAGACGCGCGGCTCGCGACTGTGACCGGCCGCTTTCCAGGCCTCGCGATAGATGCGGATCTGCTCGGCCTGCTGGATATGGAACGGCTTGCCGCTCTCGTCGAATTTGAGCGTCGAACTCTGCAGGTTCATGCCGAGCTTGGCCGCCCATTCCGACGTGGCGTTGGTGGCCGCACCCCACCAGATCCGCTCGCGCAAACCCTCCGAATGCGGCTCGAGGCGTAAGAGGCCGGGCGGATTGGGGAACATCGGCCGCGGATTGGGTTGGGCGAACCCCTCGCCCCGCAGCGTCTCGAGGAAGACCTCGGCGTGATGCCGCGCCATGTCGGCGTCGCTCTGGCCTTCCGGCGGCGCGTAGCCGAAATGGCGCCAGCCATCGATCACCTGCTCGGGCGAGCCACGGCTGATGCCAAGCTGCAGGCGGCCGCCGGCGATGATGTCGGCAGCGCCCGCATCCTCGGCCATGTAGAGCGGGTTCTCGTAGCGCATGTCGATGACGGCGGTGCCGATCTCGATGCGGCTGGTCTTGGCGCCGACGGCTGCCAGCAACGGGAACGGCGACGCGAGCTGGCGGGCGAAATGATGCACGCGGAAATAGGCGCCATCCGCCCCCAGTTGCTCGGCGGCGATCGCCAGCTCGATGGATTGCAAAAGCGCGTCCGAAGCCGAGCGCACTTGCGATTGCGACGAGGGCGTCCAGTGCCCGAATGACAGGAAACCGATTTTCTTCATAGCCATGCGATATAAGGATGCGCGTCAGGCTTCAATGCAAAAGAGATTTTTCGACACGCCCGATCAAGGCTCATGCATCGCTATTCTCGAAGGCGCCGATGCCTTGTGCGATCAGATTGGTTGCCATCACCAGCGAGACGATTGCCGCGGAATTGAAGACGACGACCCACCATTTGCCGCCGGTCAGGAAACCATAGCCGTCGGCGACGGCCAGCCCCCAATCGGCCGATGGCGGCTGGATGCCGAGGCCGAGAAAGCTCAGCGTCGCGATCGAGAAGAACGCGTAGCCCAGCCTTGTGACGAGCTCGATGAGGATCGTTTCCCTGATGTTGGGCAGGATCTCCAGGAACATGATGGCGAGCGGACCTTCGCCGCCGAGCCGCGCGGCGCTGACATAGTCGCGCTCCTTCTGCTCGCGCACGGCGGCGCGGACGGTGCGCGCCACTAGCGGCGCGTAGGCGATGCCGATCACCAGGATGACCGTTAGATTGGACGGGCCGATGGCCACCAGCGTCATGGTGACGAGAACGATGAACGGAAACGCCATCAGCGTATCGAGCAGCCGCGCGCCGATGGCATCGACCAGGCCGTCGAAATAGCCGAGCACCAACCCGATGATGCTGCCGGCGGCGACACCGGCCAGCGTCGCCAGCGGCGCAACCAGCAGGATGTCGCGCGATCCGACGACTATGCGGGACAGCACGTCGCGGCCGAGCTGATCGGTCCCGAACCAGTGCAGCGCGTCGGGCGGCGTCAGCATCGCCAGGAAATCCTCGGCATAGGGATCGTAGGGAACGAAGAGGTTGCCTGCTATGGCGCACACGACCCAGAACAGAAGCAGCAGCGATCCGACCACGACCGACGGCGGCAATCCGGCGAAAGCACTGCGGATCCGGCGCACTGCCGGAAAGCCGGCCACGGAGCGCGGTGGTGCGGGAAACTCCGCCAGATCCGTCATGGCGAGGTCCGGCGGCGTTGCCGCGGATCGAGCAGCGCCAGTACGAGGTCGCCGGCCGCCGCCGACAGCACGAAGATTGCCGCCATCACCAGCACGCCGGCCTCGAGCACCGGGAAATCGCGTGCCTTGGCCGCATTCAGAACCAGATTGCCAAGCCCCTGGATGCCGAACAGCGCCTCGATCACCACCAGCCCGCCAAGCATGTAGCCGGTCTGCGTCGCCAGCACCGCGATGGTCGGCGTCAGCGCGTTGCGCAGCACGTGCCGAAAGATGATCTCGCGCCGCTCGAGCCCTTTCAGGACGGCGGTGCGCGTATAATCGGCGGCCATTGCCTCGATCACCCCTGCCCGCGTCATCCGGGCGATGTAGCCGGCAAGGTTCAGCACCAGCGGCAGCGCCGGCAGGATCAGATAATAGCCATGCGTCCAGAAGCCCGCGCCATCGGGCGCAACACCGGAGATCGGGAACCAGTTCAGCCACAGGCCGAAAACGATGAGCAGCATCAGGCCAGAAACGAAATCAGGCACAATGCCGAAGGAGACGCCTGCCATCACGATCAGCCGGTCGATCAAGCGGCCCGCATTGAGACCGGCAACGACGCCGGCACCAACGCCCAGCGGAATGAGAAAAATCAGAATAATGCCGGCAAGGGCGGCGGAGCGCTTGAGGCTTTCCAGCACGAAGGGCGCCACCGGCCCGCGCATCGACAGCGAGGTGCCGAAGTCACCGGTGACGGCCTTGCTAAACCAGAGCCAGTACTGGACGAGAACCGGCTGATCGGCGCCCAGCCGCTTGTTCAGTTCCGCCACCGCCTGCGCATCGGCAAAAGGCCCGAGCATCACACGGCCGACATCGCCGGGCAGGACCTGCCCGGCGAAGAACACCAGGATGCTGACCAGCCACAGCGTGAGGACAAGTGTGCCCAGACGCGCTGACAGAATGCGACCGGTCAGCATGTCGCGATCATGCCTGGACGAAGGAAACGCGGTCGAGCAGCAGATGCGAGATCGCGGTGAAGCCCACGCCCTCGACCTTCGAGCTGACGATCCGGCTGTATTGCGAGAAGTAGCTGATGATCGCCGGCGTCTCGTCAAGCAGCAAGGTCTGGATCTTGCCGGCAACGAGGCGCTGTGCCTGCAGATCACGCGCCTTAGAGTAGTCGAGCAGCAGCGCATCATAGGCCGGGTTGTTGAAATGCGCCGCGTTCCAAGCTCCCGAACTCTTCAGCGTGGCGTTGAGGAAGATGTCGGGCGTGCCGCGATGGCCGTAGTCGGTGATGCCGAGCACCGAATCCAGCCAGGGCGAGCTGCCGAAGGTGGCCGAGCCGTAATAGGCGTCCTGTGGCAGGACATTGAGCTTGACGTCGATGCCGGCCTTTTTGGCGAAGTTCTGGATGATCACCGCATAGTCGGGAATGTCATAGGCGCGCTCGGTGGTCAGCGTCACCTCGAAGCCGTTCGGCACACCCGCCTCGCCGAGCAGCCGCTTGGCTTCCGCAATGTCCTGCTTGCGCTGCGGCACCGACGGATCGGCCGATGGGAAGATCGGCGCGAACGGGGTGTCGTTGCCGACGATGGCGCGGCCCTTCAGCAGGCCCTTGACCACCGCCTCGCGGTCGATGGTGAGCGCCAGCGCGCGGCGGATGCGCTTGTCGGTGAACGGCGCCTGGTCGGTTCTGAGATGCACCTGATCATGCGAGCTTGCCTGCACGCTCAGCAGCTTGAAATTGGGATTGCCCTCGATCGCCAGCTCCAGGCGCGTCGTGCTCGGGATGACGTCGAGCTGGCCGGCCTGCAGCGCCAGCACCTGCGCCTGCTCGTCGTCGAAGAACTTGATCTCTACCCGGTCGGGCAGCGCCTTGTCGCCCCAGTAGTCCTCATTGCGCACGAAGCTTGCCCCTTGCTTGGGACGGAAGGATTCGAGCTTGAACGGACCGGTGCCGTTGAAACTCTTCTCGAAATCACCGGCATAGTCGGCCGGCAGGATGACGGCATTATAGACGTCGGAGGAGACATAGAAGGGAAAATTGCTGTTCGGACCATCGAGATGGAAGGCGACTGTTTCGTCATCGACCAGCTTGGCGCCGCCCTTGGACAGGATGCCCTTGTAGGCCGACAACGCCGACGAACCGCTGGCCGGATCGACCAGCCGCTCGAAGCTCGCCACAACATCCCTAGCGGTGACCGCGCGACCATCGTGGAATTTCACCCCTGGCCGCAATTTGAAGGTCCAGCGACTGGCCGTCTCGTTTGCTTCCCAGGACAGAGCCAGCTTCGGCTGCAGACCATTCTTCGGATCGTCGAGGATCAGATACTCGCCGACCTGGCTGATCACCCCGATGCTGGCCGGATCGGTCACCGAAACCGGATCGATCGCCTTGGTCGGCTGGCCGAGCCCGACGCGAACCGTGCCGCCGGCAGCAGTCGAGGCGCGCGCGCCTCCAAGCCCTTGCGAAGCGGCAAAGCCGGTCAGGCCGAGCAGTGCGGCGTATTTCAGGAGATCGCGGCGCTTGAGAAAGCCGCCCTGATATTCGTCGACGGCGACATTCCAGATGTCCCCCGACAGATTGCGAACTGCGTCGATATCTCTGAGTTTGGTCATGTTAAACCCCTGCCTTGAAATGAAGATTGAGAACCTATGCGACAGGTTCGCCGTCGAGATGGATGCGGTCGACGGCCTGCGGATAGAACGCGATGAGGCCCTTGATCTTGGGCATTTCCTCTATGGGATCCCGGTAGCTCCAGGCGATGTCAGGGCGCACCGAGCCGTCGCTCAGCAGGCCGGACCAATAGGAGGCGATACCCTTGTAAGGACATCGCGTTGTTGTGACGGACGCCGTCAGCCGCTCCAGCCGGATGTCTTCCGCCGGCAGATAGAAACGCGTCGGCAGATGCGTCTCGAAAAGCAGAACCGGGCGGTGGCTGTCGGCGATCGGCTCGCCGTCGAACCAGATTTGCACATGGCTGGAGCTCTGCAGCACATCGATGCGTGCATAGGGATCGCGGGCGTGGACGAAGACTTCCTCTTCCTCCTCGAACCATTGGTCGACGGCTTTCCAGGTGAAGGCGATGCGGCCGGCCAGAGGCGCCAGGTTTTCATCCGGTGGCGACACGAAAGCCCAGGCCGCGTTGGCGCTGCGCCTGTCACCGCTGTCGATATTCCAATAGGCGGTTTCGCCACCGACCGGGTGCGGTTCGCGATGCAGTGAGGGTCTCAGCACCGACGGGTCGACCGCTGACGGCGGGAAGAAATAGATCGGCAGGAAATGGTTGGAGCGCAGCACCAGCACGTTGCGGCTGTCGGCGATGGTGCGGCCGCCGAACTTGACGCGCACGCGCTTGGGGCTGTGCAGGACATTGACGAGCTGCGGCGCGGTGGCTTCGCGGGGCTGCAATCTTGGTGCAACGGTCATGATCGTTCTCCCGGCCTGACGTCAGGACACCGCGCGCGCATTGTCGCGTTGTTCGGCGAAGCGATTGGCTGGTCGCGCCAGGCCGAAGCGGTCGCGCAGCGTTCCCGGCGCGTATTCGGTCGGGAACACGCCGCGCCGCTGCAGCTCCGGAACCACCTGTTCGGCGAAATTCACCCAGTCCTCGGGCAGCAGCGGGAACATCAAGTTGAAGCCGTCGGCGGCACCGGAAACGAACCAGTCCTGCAACTGGTCGGCGATCTGTACCGGCGTGCCGGCGACGGTCGGCACCGAACCGCTGTTGGCGAGTTTGCGGGCGATCTCGCGCAGGCTGAGATTCTGCTTCGCCCATTGCTTGACCCGGTTGAGCGACGTGCGTCCGCCGTTGAACGTGCTCTCGTCCGGCAGCGGCGGCAATGGCCCGTCCGGCGGGAACAGCGACAGGTCCAACCCGCTCCAGCTGGACAGAAGGTCGATGCCGACCTGATCCGGCAGCAAGGTCTGCAGGTATTCCTGCTTTTCCCGGCCTTCTGCTTCGGAGGCGGCGACAACAGGCAGGATGCCGGGCAGGATCTTGAAGCTCTCCGGCCGCCTGCCGTGGCGGGCCAGCCGCTCGTTGATATCCTGACGGTATTTGATGCCATCCTCCTTGGTGCTGTAGATGGCGAAGTGCGCATCGGCCTGTGCGGTGGCGAAGTTCTTGCCGTCTTCGGAGGATCCGGCCTGGACGATCAGCGGATGGCCTTGCGGCGGCCGCGAGACGTTGAGCGGCCCGCGCACCTTGAAATGCTTGCCCTTGTGGTCGACGGGGTGGACCTTGTCGGGGTCGGCGAAATAGCCCGACGCCTTGTCGATCAGCAGCGCCTCGTCTTCCCAGCTGTCCCACAGCGCTTTGACGATATCGAGGAATTCGGCCGCACGCTCGTAGCGGAACGCATGTTCGATATTGCCGTCGCGGCCGAAATTGCGCGCCTCCTCGTCCATCGCCGAGGTGACGACGTTCCACGACGCCCTGCCCTTGCTGATGTGGTCGAGCGAGGCGAACATGCGCGCCACATTGTAGGGCTCGCTGTAGGAACTCGATGCCGTGGTGATCAGGCCGATATGCTTGGTCACGCCCGCCAGCGCCGAGAGCAGCGTCAGCGGTTCGAGGCGCGCATTGGCGTAGTGGGCGACGCCGCTCTTGACCGAATCCCAAATCGAAACGTGGTCGGCGACGAAGATGGTGTCGATCCTGGCGCGCTCGGCCGCCTGCACGAGATCGCGGTAGAATTCGAAGTCCAGCACCTCCCGTTCCGGCGCCCTGGGATGGCGCCACGACATCCGGTGATCGCCCTGCGGGTTGAAGAAGAATGCGCTGAGGATCATGTGGTCTCGAGCCATGACGGCCTCCTTCCAGATCTGCTCCGGAGACCGTCGCGCTGCCTCGGCAGACGGCGACAATCTCTCCTGAGGCATGAAAGGTAGATTGCGCTTCGGCTTAATCCGAGTAATTTTATAGAGATAATGCACTCCGAAAGCGGAAGCGATTGCCCTCGATGGCGGCGCTGGAAGAAAGTGGTTTCAAGTCCCCATGTCCTCCTCGGTTCTGAACGTAGACCAGCTGTCCGTCGCCTATGACGGGCGCAAGGGATCACATCCCGCCGTCAGCGGCGTGTCGCTGCACATAGGCCAAGGCGAGGCGCTCGGCCTGGTCGGCGAGTCAGGATCGGGCAAAAGCTCTGTGGCGCTCGCCATCCTGCGTTATCTGCCGAAGAACGCCCGTATCGCGGCCTCAGCGCTTGAATTCCAGGGCCGCGAAATCCGCGACCTTTCCGCCGAGCAGCTCCGCCGGCTCAGGGGAAATCAAATCGCGGCCGTCTACCAGCATCCGGGCGCGGCGCTCAATCCAAGCATGACGATCGGCCGGCAGATCACCGAGACGATCATGCGGCACCGCCCGGTTCGCCTCGACGAGGCGCGCGAGCGTGCGGCCGAACTGCTCGGCCGGGTCCGCGTCAGCCATCCGGAGCGTGTGCTGGATCTCTATCCGCACGAACTCTCCGGCGGCATGCAGCAGCGCGCCAACATCGCCATCGCGATTGCGCTCGACCCGTCGCTGCTGGTGCTGGATGAGCCGACGACGGCGCTCGACGCCAGCGTCCAGTCCGAGATCATCGCCATCCTCTCCGACCTGCGCAAGGATCACAAAACCAGCATCCTGCTGATCAGCCACGACATCAACATGATCCGCCGCTCCTGCGACCGGGTGGCGGTGATGCAGGCGGGAACCGTGGTCGAAAGCGGCGTTGCGGGCGATGTCTTCGACAACCCCTCTCACGCCTACACCAAGGCGCTCATCGCCTCGATCCCGGCGCTCAACTACACCAAGCGGGACGGAAGACTGGCGGAGGACGGCATGCCAGCGCACCCCACAGCGCAAGGCGAAGACGCCGGCTTGCCATAAGAACGCCGGATCGCGATCGCCTGCAAAGGCATCAGCCATGTCTTCGGCAGCCAGCCAGTGCTGCACGGCATCGATCTCGACATCGGCCAGGGCGAAACCTTCGGGCTGATAGGTGAGTCCGGTTCGGGCAAGTCGACCCTGGCACGCATCGTCACCGGCCTGCAGATGCCCAATGCCGGATCGGTCGAGCTGTTCGGCAGGACGGTCGCGCCGCGCGTCGAGAAGAGAAACCTTGCCGAACGCCGCGACGTGCAGATGGTCTTCCAGTCGCCGGATCGCACGCTCAACCCGCGCCAGCGGATCGGCCGCATCCTCGGCCGCCCGCTGCGCCGGCTCGCCGGCCTGCGCCGCAGCGAGGTGAGAGCCCGCGTCGGCGACCTGCTGGGCTCGGTTCGCCTCGCCGGCACTACCGCCGAGCAGAAGTCGCGCTCGCTGTCCGGCGGCCAGCGGCAGCGGGCGGCGATCGCGCGCGCCTTCGCCGGCGTGCCGAAGGTCGTCGTGCTCGATGAACCGACCTCCGCGCTCGACGTCTCCGTCCAGGCGACCGTTCTCAACCTGCTCAACGACCTGCAGCGCGACAAGGACACGACCTATCTGTTCATCAGCCACGACCTCAGGGTGGTGCGCTACATGGCCGACAGGATCGGCGTGCTCTATCGCGGACGCCTGGTCGAAACCGGTTCATCCGACCAGATTTTCAAAGGTCCCAACCACCCCTATACGGCCCTGCTGCTGGCCGCTTCTTCCGATGAGGCCGAGCCGAAACTATCCGCTCCAGCCGAGATCGAGGCCACCGGTGTCCCGAACACCGGATGCGCCTTCGCCGATCGCTGCCCCCTGGTCCTGCCCGACTGCAGAAAGGCAGAACCGCCCGCCAACGAGGTCGCGCCCGGCCACCGGATCACCTGCTGGCGGCACGGCCAGGGTTTTTGAACGGCTCAACAGCAGTACGAAGGTCCGCAGCAGCGGGGTTTAGCGGCAAGCAAATCGTCGATGTATGGAACCTCTCCGACGGCTACTGCGAAGTTCACGCGGCCATGCTTTAGTTGGGCGCTTCCTCGCATACAAATATATTCGTCTGTGCTAATATATTGCGGTCATGCACATTCGTTCGTGACGAACATGTGGGAGGATGCGATGAAAACCATGAATCGCAGGTCTGCAATTGCTCTGGGTGTGACGGCTGCCGCGATAACGCCTCTGTTCACCTTGGCGGCATCAGCGAAGGTCAAGAAATACGGCCCGAAGGAAGGCAAGGAGATTGCGCCCGGTGTCAGGGTGGTTGAGGTCAGCACCGGCGACTCCGACATTCCCGCCTACAAGAGCATCGCAATCGTCGACGTGGTGTTCCAGCCCGGCGCACACGCGCCTCAGATGGTGATGGACAATGACATGGTCTGCACCATTACTTCAGGCGCGTTCACGATCAAGAAAGCCGACAAGGAATTCAAGCTCAAGGAAGGCGACATGTACACCTGCGCCAAGGGCAAGACCGACGAGGCGACGAATACAAGCAAGGAGGTCGGCGTCCATCGTATCGCCGTCCTGATACCTGCCTAGAGCATGATGCCGAAAAGTGTGAAGCGGTTTTCGGACGACATCATACTCTATCTCTTTGATTTAGAGACGGATTCAGATTTCAGCTCGATTCGACCTGAAATCATCCGGCTCTAGCAGACCGGATTCCGGCCGGATGGAAGATCGCACGCCGTCCGGCCGTCGCTTGCGTACAGCCCGGATGCTGGCCTCGTCCGGCCAACGCCCTTCAGCAAGAGGATTCCGTCGCTGGTGCCAGCCGGATCGCAGTCGCATGCTCGCTTTCCGTTCAGGCACAGTGCGATACCGGAATTGGCTCTTGAACGGCCAAGTCGGACACGCGTAACATCGCGCCATCTGAATTGAGTCTGCTTTATTAGTCCGGACTAACCTCCGGATTGGTTTGGATGTTTCCCTTGAACACGCAAGCAATCGGCGGCGCGCCGGAGCGCGGCAAATCGTTTGCCCATGTGGCGGAAGCCTCTTGGGGCAAGGGCCTCAGCACCTTGCTCCGCATCGTGCGCATGACGCTGCGCCATCCCTGGCAGGTCGCCATCACCATCGTCTCGACCTTTATTGCCGCGACCTTGCAGCTTTTCATTCCCCGCCTGCTGGGCCGCGCCATCGACCAGGCGCAGGGCGTCATGGCCGCGGGTGCCGGCGCTGCCGCGGAACAGGCGCTGTGGAATACGGCGCTGACGCTGCTCGTTGTCTCGATCCTGCGCGGCCTCTTCACAATGGCGCAGAACTACTATGGCGAGGCCGTCGGCCACCGCACCGGCTATGAACTGCGCCTGGCTTTCTACGAGAATATCCAGCGCCTGAGCTTCGCCTACCACGACAGGGTCCACACCGGCGATCTCATCACGCTCGGCCTGCTCGATCTCGACGGCGTGCGCATGTTCTTTTCCACTGGCATTTTGCGCGTGGTGCTGCTCGGCGTGCTGATCGGCGTCGGCGCCTATCTCCTGATCAGCACCGATCCCGTGCTCGGGCTGCTCAGCCTGAGTTTCGTGCCCTTCGTCGCCTGGCGGTCCTCGGTCACCCAGCTCAAACTGCGCAGCACCTGGCTGACGTTGCAGGAGCGCCTCTCGGTGCTGAGCCGGGTGATGGATGAGAACCTCGGCGGTATCCGTGTCGTGCGGGCCTTCGCAGCGCAGCGGCATGAGCTGGAAAAATTCGATCGCGCCAAGCGCGATGCACTGGACCTCGCCAATCAGCGCGTCGACATCCGCGTCGCCAACACCAGCGCCATGAACTTCTCGTTCCTGGCTGCCATGGGGCTGGTCCTGTGGTTCGGCGGCCAGAAGGTGATCGCAGGCCAGATCAGCGTCGGCACGCTGGCGCAGTTCCTCACCTTCATGACCATCCTGCAGATGCCGGTGCGCCAGCTCGGGCTGATGGTCAATTCCTTCGCCCGCGCCTCGACCTGCGGCACCCGCCTGTTCGAACTGCTCGACGCCGAACTCGACATCGAGGACGCGCCCGGCGCCAGGGATCTCGTCGTCAGCGACGGCGTGCTGCGCTTCGACAATGTCGGCTTTCGCTATGAGGGCGCAGGCGGCCGGCCGACGCTGTCCGGCATCTCCTTCGAGGCCCGGTCCGGCGAGACCATCGGCATTGTCGGCCCACCGGGCAGCGGCAAGTCGACCATCGCGCATCTGATCCCGCGTTTCTACGACGTCACTTCGGGTTCGATCACCATCGACGGCCAGGACATTCGTGAGGTGACGCTGAAATCGCTGCGCAAGGCCGTCGGCGTCGTGCAGCAGGACGCGTTCCTGTTCACCACCTCGATCGAGAACAACATCGCCTATGGCAATCCCTGGGCGCGCGAGACCCGCATCGGGCAGGCAGCCGAGTACGCCCAGCTGCACAATTACATCATGGGCCTCCCGGCCGGTTACACCACGGTTGTCGGCGAGCGCGGCGCGTCGCTTTCCGGTGGCCAGCGGCAGCGCCTGACCATTGCGCGGAGCCTGATGCTGCGGCCATCGGTGCTGGTCTTCGACGATTCGACCGCGGCAATAGATGCCGGCACCGAACAGCGCATCCGGGCGGCGATGAAGCGCTTCGCCAGGGACCGCGTCACGCTCATCATCTCGCACCGGCTGAGCTCGCTGATGCATGCCGACCAGATCCTGTTCGTCGAGGGCGGCCGAATCGTCGAGCGCGGCACGCACGAGGAACTGCTGGCGCTCGGTGGCCGCTATCGCGCGCTCTACGATTTGCAGCTGCGGCCGGACGATGAGCGGCCTGTCGTGGCGGGAGCCGCATGATGTCGACACAGGCCGACGACGACAAGGAAGACACCAGCCGCCGGCCGACAAGGGCTGTCGTGGGCTCGCATCGCGAAGAGGAAGAAGTCTTCGGCAAGGCCTACGACCCGCGCATCGTCAGGCGCATCTGGAGCTTCGTGAGACCGTATCAGAGCCGGATCTTCATCTCGGTCGCCGCGGTGCTGGTGTTCACGCTGACGCAATTGGCGATCCCGCTGGTCATCCGCTACGCCATCGACCACGGCATGACGGCGGGCAGGCTCGACCAGCCGGTGATGATCGCAGCGATCATCACTTTCGCCGTCATCATCCTGATCAACTATGCCGCCTCCTATGTGCAGGAAAGCGTCGTCGGCAAGGTGGCCGAAAATGTGCTGTCCGATCTGCGCCGCGCCATGTTCAGCCACCTGCAGCGGGTTTCGTTGAGCTTCATGGACAAGACCGAGGTCGGGCGGCTGATGTCGCGTCTGCAGGGCGACGTCAATTCGATGCAGGAATTCCTCGAAACGTCGGTCATGTCGGTGGGCGACATCGTGCTGCTGTTCGGCATCGTCAGCGTGCTTTTGTGGCTGGATTTCCGGCTCGGCCTGCTGACGCTGTCGACCATGCCGGTGCTGTTCATCGTGCGCCTGTTCTGGCTGCCGCGCGCCAAGGTCGCCTTCATGGCCGCGCACGAAACCAACTCGATCGCCAATGGCGCGCTGGCCGAAGGCATCCATGGCGTGCGCACCGTGCAGAGCCTGGAGCGCCAGCACGTCAATTTCGACCTCTATGACGAGAAGGTGCTGGCCAATCTCAATGCCCATCTGACCTCGGCGAAATACGCGCAGGTGATGGTGCCGATCGTCGATACGCTGACCGGCATCGCCATGGCGACCGTCATCGTCGTCGGCGGTTCGATGGTGCTGTCGCACAGCCTCGACATCGGCGTCATGGTGGCGTTCCTGTTCTACATCCAGCGCTTCTTCGACCCGATCCGTTCGCTGACCATGCAATACAGCGTCATGCAGCGCGCCATGGCTTCGGGCCAGCGCATTTCCGAAGTGCTCGACGTGCCGGTCGATGTCAGCGACAGGCAAGGCGCGGTGACGCTGTCGCGCGACATGGACGGCTCGGTCGAGTTCAGGAACGTCACCTTCGGCTATAGGCCGAACCAGCCAGTGCTGAAGAACATCTCCTTTCGCGTCAATCCGGGCGAGACCGTGGCCCTTGTCGGCCCTACCGGATCGGGCAAGTCCAGCTCTATGGCGCTGGTGCACCGCTTCTATGATGTCTGGTCGGGCGAGGTTCTGGTCGGCGGCCATGATGTGCGTGACCTGACCCAGGATTCGCTCGGCGATCAGGTGGCGATGGTTCTGCAGGAGCCGTTCCTGTTCTCCGGCTCGGTGCTGGAAAACATCCGCTACCACAAGACATCAGCCAGCCGCGAAGAGGTGGTGCGCGCCGCACAGGCCGTCGGCGCGCACGATTTCATCGAGAACCTGCCAGATGGCTACGATGCCGAACTCGAGCAGCGCGGCGGCAATCTCTCGCTCGGCCAGCGCCAGCTGATCAGTTTTGCGCGCGCGCTGGTGGCGGATGCCAAGATCCTGGTGCTCGACGAAGCCACGGCCAGCATCGATTCCTACACCGAAATGCTGATCCAGAAGGCGCTGATCACGCTGCTGGAAGGCCGCACCGGGCTGGTCATCGCCCACCGTCTTGCGACCATCCGCGGCGCCGACCGCATCATCGTGCTGCAGAACGGCGAGATCGTCGAAAGCGGCAACCACGACCAATTGATGGGCCGAAAAGGCCTCTACGCCCGCCTCTACAACATGAACTACGCCTCGTTCGACGATATTTCCGAAGGCGAGCTGGAGTTGGATGCGGCGGTCGGCAAGGCGACGTGATTGGGCCTACTGATGACCACAGGCGCCTACGCCATTTCGGGGCGTTTTGAACCTTCGCGGATGGCCTTGTGCACGCCGCGCTGCAGATCCATGAATGCAGGGCTTTCCATCACCTCTTCGCGGCGCGGGCGCTCGATATCGACGTTGAAGGTCTGCGTGATGCGTCCCGGGCCGATCCCCATGACGACGATGCGGTCCGACAGATAGACGGCCTCCTCCACATCATGAGTGACAAACAGGACGGTCAACCTGTGTTCCTCCCAGATCTGGGTGAGCAGTTCCTGCATCTGATGCCGGGTCAAGGCATCGAGCGCGCCGAAGGGCTCGTCCATCAACAGCATCTTGGGCCGGTAGGAAAGCGCGCGCGCAATGGCGACGCGCTGTTTCATGCCGCCCGAGAGTTCGGCCGGATAGCGGTCGGCGCTGTCGGACAGCTTGACGAGTTCGAGATGTTCCAGCGCGATCCTGCGGCAGGTCGGGCGATCGTAACCGGCGGCCTTGAGGGCAAATTCGATGTTCTGCCGCGCCGTCAGCCAGGGAAGCAGCGTGTAGGACTGGAAGACGACGCCACGGTCGAGACCCGGCTGCAGGATCGGCGCGCCATCGATGCTGAGATCGCCGGCGTCGAAGTCCTGCAGTCCGGCCACGATCGACAGCAGCGTGCTCTTGCCGCAGCCCGACGTGCCGACCAGGGAGACAAACTCGTTGTCGGCAAGATCGAGATTGATGTCGCGCAGCACTTCCGTGCGCCGCTCGCCGGTGCCGAAGCTCTTGTGGAGGCCGGCGATCCGCAATTTGGGGGGGCTCATCGGCTGGACCTCATTGCGAGCGGCCCTCTTGCTTGAACAGCACCTTTTCCAGCGCCTTCATCACCTGGTCGGTGATGAGGCCGAGCAGGCCAAGCAGCAGGATGTAGCCGATGATCGTGTTGGTCTGGAAATACCGCTGCGACACGGTGATGCGATAGCCGAGCCCCGAAGTCGCGGCGACAAGTTCGGCCAGCACCAGCCAGGTCCATGCCCAGCCCAGGCTGATGCGCAGCGTATCCCAGATGCCCGGCAAGGCGCTGGGAACGACGATGCGCGTCAGGATCTTGCGATCCGGCAAGCCGAGTGTACGCCCAAGGCCAATGAAATCGGCTGGAACCCGTTTCACATTGTCCATGATCATCAGCACCTGCTGGAAGAAGGTGCCGATGAAGATGATCAGGAACTTCTGCGAATCGCCGGTGCCCGCCCACAGGATGGAGAGCGGCACGAAGGCTACGACCGGCATGTAGCGGATGAAATCAACCAGCGGCTCGATGGCCGCTTCCCAGGACCGGAAACTGCCGATCAGCACGCCGATCGGTATCGACAGTGCCGAGGCGATGAGGAAGCCGATGGAGATACGATACATCGAGGCTTTGAGGTCCAGCCACAACGTGCCGTCGGTCGCGAGCTTGGCGATCTGCATAGCTACGCTGCCCGGCGACGGCAGGAAGATCGGCTTTACCAACCCCAGTCCGGTCGCCGCCCACCAGGCAAGGCCGAGCCCGATGAACACGGCCACCGCGATGACCAGGAAGCGCGACCTGGCGATGGGCACGCCGATCCCGGAGGATCGGCGGCGCCTCGCCGGTTTCGTGACCGGTCCTGCCGCCGGTCGCTCCCGGGGCATCTGTGTCACCACCGCGATCCGGCCTTGGTCATTCCGCTGCCTTGACGAAGGCCGGGTCGATCATCTGCTCCGGCGTCACATCGGCCTGCAGCAGCTTGGCGTTCTTGGCGGCGGCTTCGACATCGGCGAAGGTCTTGGTGGTGAAGTCGCCTGTCAGCGCCGTCTTGTTTTCGGCGAGTGAGTAGTAGCGTACGCCGTCAAAGGCGGTGTTGAGGTCCTTGACGTCCGAACCGACGGCCTTGGCGATGATGGCGCGTCCACCGGGCGTGTCGGCATTGTAGTTCTTGAGCGCCGCGTCCCAGCTCTTGATCATGGCCAGCACCTGGCCGGGCCGCGACTTGATCACCTCGTCACGCACCACCAGCACGTCGCTGATCAGGCCGGGATCCTCGCCGGCGGTGAACAGCAGCTTGAGGTCCTTGTTCTGCGCCATGGCGACGGTGAGGTACGGTTCATAGGTCACCGCAACCGGCACCTGGCCGGCGATCAAGGCGCTGCCGGCATCGGACGCCGGCATCGGAACCGGCTTCACATCGTCGATCGACATGCCGTTCCTGGCGAGCGCGTATTTGAGCAGGATGTCGCTCGTCGTGCCTTCCTCGAAGGCCACCTGCTTGCCCTTGAGGTCCGCGATGGAGGTGACGTCCTTGCCGGCGATGATGGCGTCGGCGGTCATGGAGACGTCGAGCAGCAGCACGATCTTCACCGGCAGGCCGGCCGCAACCATGCCCATCGCCGTGTGGGTCGCGATGTTGGCGGCGTCGAGCTGGCCGCTTGCAAGTGCTGCGTTGATGTCCTTGTCCTCGGCGAAATTGACGATCTGGACGTCGCTCAGCCCGTTTGTCTTGAACAGGCCCTTGGCCTCGGCGACATGCCATTGGCCATAGCCAAGCCAGGGCTCGATGCCGATCTTGAACGCTCCTGCCTCGGGCGTGGTGGGAATGGCCGCGTCGGCTGCGTAGGCTGCCGGGGCGGTGGCCAGCCCGATGGCGGCGGCCATCACGAGCGCGCGAAATTGTCCTGTTAGGTTACGCATCATCTTTGTTCCCCTTGATGATCAGACCGCTTTTTCTAACCCAGGCAGCCGGTCTGGTGAGACTGCGGGTTTCTGCTCTTGCGGCACTGTGCCTCGGCGTCTTACCTGCCACTTCATGGTGAAGTGCGAGGATATTTCAGCGTCAGCGGGAGCGGATGTCAAGGCTAAAATACATACATGCATATACAAGTTGGAAAGACTCAATTTTCACGCTTTTCCGGATCGATCCGATCGAGGAAACCCGTCACCCGATCGGCTCCGGCAACGGGTTCGCTGCCGACCATGACCGCGACTGAGAAGGCAATGAGGGAGGAGACCCGCGTATGGCTGCGCGCGTCGGCCCGCAGGTTCATGACCAGCGTCGGCGACAGGAAAAGACCGGCCCGCAGCACCGCGCGCCAATCGGCCGGCAGCATGCCGCGCCGTTTGAGCTCCAGCAGCAATGGCCGCCACAGCGCTGTCGCCTTGACCTCCAGCAGGTCGCGGCGGACGGGGCTCAGGTCCCAGTCCGTGTCGACATGGAGCAGATTTCCGTCCAGCCGCGCCTGGGCGCGAAAAGCCTCTGTCGCGGTCGCCGGATCATAGAGCCAGAACGGATGGGCAAAGATGTTGTGGAACGTCGCCTTCACCTCCGCCAGCAGCGTCGGGATATGCGAGCCGGCAAAGGCGGGATCGAAGAAGGACAGTTCCGCCCTCCCCGCCTTAGCCGTGTACCAGACATTGGCGTTGTGGGCGTCGCCATGCGCGACCACGCCGCCGGCATCGGCAAGCCGGTCGGGCCGCAAGCGCACCGCGGCGGCATCGAAAAGCTCACCGACGCTGTGGGTGTACTGCTGGCCGTTGATGACGAATTTCAGCCGGGAAAACCGATCCCAATCCAGCTCGGCACCGGGAAAGACGAACGGCTTGCCGACATAGAAATCGGCCAGCCGGCCGCCTGGCGACAAGCGTGTGTTTGCATCGATCAGCCGCTCATGAAACAGCCTGTGGATCGGCTCCGCCGAGACCTCCGCGACAGTCACCGGATGCAGCGTCTCGAGATAGACCTTGAGCAGCCTGGCCGACAGGCCGCGCTCGGCAAGAACGGCTTCTTGCCGCTTGCCGGCATCGTCCTGCGCATCCAGCGCGAACAGCACATCCGAAAACCTCGGATCCGTGCGGCGGCGGTAGACAAGGATCTGCTCGCCGGGCTGCGCCGACATGTGTACGGGTTGGTCGACCGGCAGGCCGGCGCGCGACAGAATCTCGGCGCGGTAATACTCGCCCGTCATCGCCTCCTCCCGCTCCTCCTGATGGAACTTGAAGAAGTAGGCCTTGCCGTCGTCTTCGAAGAAGCCGTTCAGGGAATTGAGGCTGTATTTGTCGAAGTTGATGCGCACATTGCGGGGACTCATCGCGAACAGGTCGCCCAGCAATGCCGCCAGCGCGCTTTGTGCTTCGGCAACATCATGCTGCGCGAGTGCCCGGATCTGCGCCGTGCGACTCGGTGTCTGCGTCATCTGTTGTCCTTCTTGGCCCGTCCATTCGAGAGCGAAAGCGTTCTCGTCAGCACATGTATATACATTGACAACGAAACCGCTCCGACTTGCATTCGTCCTGCTTCCGTTAGCTGCTTTTTGAAGGGGAATAGCGGCTGCCGAGCGAGTAGCGGCTGCCGGCATAAGTCAGCTTGCTGATGGTGGCCACCACCGCGCCTGTCCATGTCCGGCGGTGCAGGAAAAGGCAGCAGGCGCCGACATCGATGCCCAGATGCCGCGCCGTCTCGGCGTCGGCCGGGATCGCCGAGATGATATGCTCGACTTCGGTCACCGGGGTTTTCTGCATGAGATAGTCGTAGGTCGCCGTCTTCGAAAAATCCTGCTTGTCGTAATCGGGAATGAGGCTCGGATTGACGAAGCGCTCTTCCAGCTGCACCGGCAGATCATTCTCGAAATTGACGACGACGGAATGATAGATCGAGACGCGCTTTGGAAACTCGAACGACAGCGCCAGCTCCTTTGTCGGCATGATGGTTTCGAGGACGAGGACTTCGGAACGATGCCTGTTGCCGCGCTCGACGATCTCGGCTGCGATGTTGTTGATCTCGATCAGCGTCGATTGCGGCCGCGGCGGCGCGATGAAGGTTCCCACACCTTGCAGGCGGATCAGGAACCCGGCCGAGGTCAACTCTCTGAGCGCCCGGTGAACCGTCATCCGCGACACGCCGAGCGACGCCACCAACTCGTTCTCGGACGGCAGCTTGCGATCCTTGCCCCACCGGCCCGTTCCGATGTTCGCCAGGATGTAGTCCTTCACCTTCTCGTAAAGAGGGCTGGCCGTGTCGGGCAAAGTGATCATTTCAAAAGTCCTTTCCGGCGATTCATCGGAAATCACGACTGCTCGACAGGTTGCCGCATGCGGATGATTGTTTTCAAGCCGTCGCTGTGTCCCGCCAACAGCCGCTCATAGGCAGCCGGAATGTCATCCAGGCCGATCTCCTGGTCGATCAGCGCCAACAGCGGTTCGCTGAGTTCACCTAGCATCCGCACCGCCTCGGGCAGCTCATCGGCAAAGGCGTGGCATCCCAGCAAGCCGATTTCGCGTTCGACCAGCGTATTGGGATCAATGTCGAGGCGGCCATGGAAGATGCCCACCATGGCGATCGTGCCGCCGGGATCGACAACGCCAAGCAACTGGTTGAGCGCCGCGACGCTGCCGGTCGCCTCAATGGCCGCGAGCAGCGGGGCATTGGCGGTTGCGGCGGCAACGGCATCTCGGTTCAGATCGACGATCCTGGCACCCGTCACCTGCGACACGCGGGCGCTGCGAGCTTGGTTGCGGTCGGCGACGAGCACGGTGCCGGCGAAGGTTCGCGACAGCAATAGCGCGGCAAGACCGCCGATCGGCCCGCAGCCGACGACCAGCACCGAGCCGGCCGTTTTCGGCAGGCGCCGCACCGCGTGCAGCGCCACCGCCAGCGGCTCGGCCATCGCCGCGACCCGCTCGTCGAGCCCGGCATCGATGATATGCAAGAGCCGTGCGGGCAGCACCGCCTGTTCGGCAAACCCGCCGTCGCAGACCTCTCCGACGAAGCCCAGTGACGCGCAGAGCTGCCGCCTGCCGCCATGACATTGCGCGCAGTCTCCGCACCAGAACCGAGAATCAGCGACCACCCTGTCGCCGACGGCGAAGGCGTCCACGCCCGCGCCGATGGCAGTCACCGTGCCGGTCAGCTCATGGCCGGCCGTCGAAGGCGACCGGCTTATCCACCGTCCCGTGCGGAAATTGTGCAGGTCCGAACCGCAAATGCCGGCGGCGTCGACCCTGAGCTTCACCCAGCCCGCACCCGGCACGCCTGGCGGGGCGATGTCCTCGACACGCAGGTCACCAGGTCCATACAGTCGTGCGGCCTTCATCGCGATCGCTTCCGCTCAGCCGGCGAGATAGCGGTCGCGGATTTCCGAGACCGCGTTCTCATGCGAGCTGAAGCCCTCGTAGCGGGCGAGCCTGCGGGCGTGCAGAGCGAGTTCCGGATAGGCCACCGAGGTGACATAGCCGATCGACGAGCGTTTGACGAAATCCGTTACCGAAAGCGGCCCGTAGGTTCGCGCCCAGCGGCTGGTCGGCAGTACAGCATTGGGACCGAGGACGAAGTTGGCAAGCGTCACCGGCGTGTGCGGACCCATCAGTATCTCGGCCGCCTCGGTGATGCGCCCGAGATGCGCGAACGGCTCCTTCGACAGGATCTCGAGATGTTCGGGCGCATAGTCGTTGATGAAGCGGTAGCTGTCTTCCAGCGACGCGGTCAGCACGATGCCGCCGCGCTTGCCGGTCAGCACGGCGCGCGAAAACTCGACACGCTGCTCGGTCATCCGCGACCAATGCTCGGGAAGTGCAGCGAGCGCTGCTTCTGCAACTTTGCGGCTGTGCGTCACCAGATAGGCCGAGGAATCCGGCCCGTGCTCGGCTTCGATCAACAGGTCGAGCGCGGCAAGGCCGCCGTCGACGCTGTCATCGGCAAAGATGATCGCTTCCGACGGGCCGGCCGGAAGGCCTGTGTTGATGACCGAGGACAGCACGCTCTTGGCCGCCACCACCCACGGGCTGCCGGGGCCGACGATCTTGAGCGCGGGCTTCACCGTCTCCGTGCCGTAGGCGACGGCGGCGACCGCTTGCGCGCCGCCGCATTTGTAGACGGTTCCCACGCCGGCGAGGCGCGCGGCGACCAGCGTTGCCGCGTCCACCGACCCATCCGGTGTCGGCGGCGTCACGATGGCGATCTGCGGCACACCGGCAATCACCGCCGGCACCGACGTCATCATCGTCACCGAAGGAAAGGCGCCCTTGCCGCGCGGAACGTAGAGCGCAACGGACGCGATCGGCGTGTACCGGTCGCCGGCATAGGCGCCCGGCCGGACTTCCTTGAGCCACATCGTCTCCGGCTTCTGCTCCTCATGGAAATGCCTGATGTTGTCGATGCCGAACTGGATGCTCTCGACCACATCCTTTTCCACCTTGTCGAACGCCGCTTCGAACTCGGCTTCCGACACCTGCAGTTCGCCCTCGGCGACATTGGCCTTGTCGAGTTCCCTGGCGAAGCGGATCAAGGCGGCGTCGCCTTCGTCCTTGACGGCCTGGATGATCGGCCGGACCTTCTCGACGAAGACCGTCAGATCGGCCTCGGCGCGCTTCAGCAGACTGGCGCGCTGGTCGGCATCGATGGATGACAAATCGTGGAAGCTGATGTCGGACATGGTTGCTCGTCTCCTGGAACTCTTGGAACGCAATGACGGTTGGCCCGTGGATGGCCATAGTTCTGCGGGTCGACAGGCCGACCGGGGCAAGGATCAAAGCCGTCGAGAGGCTTCACCCGGGCAAAAGTATATACATGTATGTATGACAGTCGCCAGCAGTTTTTCTATCGTCCTTCCCTTCGAAACTGCGGAGACAAACCTGCCTCCTCAGATCGAGGCGAGAAAGCCGCCATCGACCGGAATGGACTGGCCGGTTATGTAAGCCGCCGCATCCGAAGCGAGGAACACCGCGATGCCGTGCAAATCGGAGAGATCACCGAAACGCCGCTGCGGGATCTTGGCCAGCATGGAGTGCTGCCATGCCTCGTTGCTGTAGAAAACATCGGTCATCGCCGTCCTGAAATAGCCCGGCGCGATTGCATTGACCCTTATGCCGAGCTCCGCCCACTCCGCCGCAAGGGCGCGGGTCATGCCGAGCAGGCCCGACTTCGACGAGCCATACGGCACCGCGGTGGGGATTCCGACTTCGGATGTCAGCGAGCACAGATTGATGATGGCACCAGGACGGCCGGCATCGCGCATCTGCCGCGCGGCGGCCTGGGCGCAGAAGAACGCTCCCTTGAGATTCGTGTCGACGATCCTGTCCCACAGCGCCTCGTCGACGTCGAGCGAGGGCCGCACCTCCTCCATCCCGGCATTGTTTACGAGAATGTCGAGACCGCCAAGCAGGCCGGCAGCCTCGTTGGTGGCTGCGCGGCAGCGGCCGACATCGGTGACGTCGAGAGCGATGGCGTGCGCCACTCCGCCGGCGGCGCGGATGGCTGCCGTGGTGGCCTCCAGCGAGGCCAGGCTGCGCGCCGTGACCGCGACGTCGGCGCCGGCAGCACTCAGCGCCTCGGCGATGCTGCGCCCGATGCCCCGGCTTGCACCGGTGACAAGCGCCTTCCTGCCGGACAGATCGAAGAGAGAAGCGTTGCGCATGTGATCCTCCTGATCGGTGTTGGCCTCGGCGCCGGTATCAATGCTATCAGATCGCAGGTTACATATACAAGCATATACAAATCATTTCAGCTGCGGTACTGATGACGAAATCCGCTGCAAAGGAGCCCACCCGTGTCGAAAGCCTCGGATATGGTCCGCACCGAAGTCAACCGTTTGTCGCCCTACAATTCCGGGCTCACCATTGACGAGGTCATGGAGCGATACGCACCGGCCAGGATCGCCAAACTGGGCTCCAACGAAAACCCGCTCGGGCCCAGCCCGAAGCTAGCCACGACGATGCATGCCGGCTCCGAGATGTTCCGCCTCTATCCCGACCCCGCCGGGCGCAAGCTGCGCCAGGCGATCGGCGACAAATATGCCGTCGCCGAGGGCCAGATCATCCTCGGCAACGGTTCCGAAGACCTTCTCTCCGTCATCAGCCGTGCCGTGTTGCGGCCGGGCGACGCGGTCGTCACGCTCTATCCGTCGTTCCCGCTGCATGAGGACTACGCAACGCTGATGGGGGCGACCGTCAAACGCGTTGTCGTCAACGACGATCTCACCATCAATGTCGATGCGCTGGTCGAGGCGGTGCGCGAGCGGCCGCGCATGCTGCTGTTTTCGAACCCGATGAACCCGGTCGGCAGCTGGCTCTCCGGCGGCGATCTGTCGAGGGTTCTGGATGCGGTCGGCGACGAGACGCTGATCGTCATCGACGAAGCCTATGCCGAATATGCCAAGGGCGACGATTATGCATCGTCCCTGCCCTATCTCGAAAAGCTGGGCCGGCCCTGGATCGTGCTGCGGACCTTTTCCAAGGCGTTCGGTCTGGCCGGATTGCGGATCGGCTTCGGCATCGTCGGTGACCCGGAGCTGCGCGCGCTGCTCGATCGCGTCCGCACGCCTTTCAACGCCAACGCGATGGCCCAGGCGGCCGCACTCGCGGCACTGGCCGACGACGAACACCTTGCCAGGGTCGTCGCGCTGGCCAATGCAGAGAGAAAACGCGTCGAGACTTTCCTGGCGAGCAAGGGCCTCGATGTCGCTGCCTCCAGGGGCAACTTCCTGTTCTTCAACTGCCGGCAAGATGCTTCCGCCTTCGTCGAAGGCCTGCTGCGTCACGGCGTCATCGTCAAGCCGTGGAAGCAGCAGGGTTTTGACACCTATGTGCGAGTCAGCATCGGCTCGACAGCGGAGAACGACCATTTCATGGCCGTTCTGTCGGAGCTGTTGTGAATACACGCTTTGGTCGGGATTCGGACGGGCAAGTTGACCCGCGCCTTGCGGCTGCGATGTGCCAGTTCGGACACGATGTCACTCTGCGGTGCAGTTCGTTGAACGAAGGCAATAGATTTTTTGGGCTTCAAGCCGACAGCAGGCCTTAACTTTCGCGGCGTGGGTTTTTACATCTCGGGGGTCTGCAAACGATCGACGCTGAGGAGGCTCCCTTGCAGCAACCAGATGGCATCGCCGCCCGCCGATTGAGCATTCTCATCGAGCAATATGTGGAAGCGCGCAAAAAGCGCTACGACTATGTGTCGACCGAGCAGGCCTATCGGGCCATCCGGCAGGTCCTCAAACCCGCCATTCCCGATCGCGAACTCGACGACATGGTCGCCTCGCTTGCCGTGAAGAACGGCCTGGCGGTCGTTTTCGACCGCCAAACCAAATCGTCTGCCGATCATGTTCCTCGGGGCACAAGGCCCTAGATCAACGCAGGTCTGCAGGCGTCGAGCGCCACATCGATACGGGGCCAAACGGCCCCGTATCGATGTGCATCGCCGGAGCAACGAGCGATACACCCGCGCCGTAGGCCTGTGTGCCGCGAGCCGACGGGCGTGGCGGCTTCAGGCGGCAGTGCTGACCTTGCCCGGCTCAAGGATCGACTTGACCTTGTCGGCGACGGCGCGTCCCAGATCGGCGTTGTTTCCGGCAGTAAAATGGATGCCGTCAACACCATCCGTGGTGAGGTAATCGCCGGCATTGAGGAAATCGATCTTCATGAAATCCGCCATCGCCTTGTACTGCCTGGCCAGATCCCTGGATTTTTCGTGCCCGCCACCAAACATGCCCTCGAACCACGGATCGGGCATCGGGGTTAGCGGCGGCGGCGCAATGACCAGCGCCTTGGGAGCCGGATAAGGGGTGCCGATGCCGCCGGCACTGGTCAGGATCTGCCCGACCAGTTTCGCCATTCCATTGGCGATCTCATAAGGCGTCCGGCGGAAATAAGACTTGGTGTCGTTGGTGCCGAGCATGACGATGACCAGGTCGAGCGGCAGATGGCTGGCGATGGCCGAGGGCAGATAGTTCGCCCCGTTCAGGCGCGGATCGTTGGGGTCGTCGAGACAGGTCGTGCGCGCGCTCAGGCCTTCTTCGATGATGTGGTAGCCCGCCCCCAGCGCCGCCGCCATCACACCGGTCCAGCGCTGATCATAAGGGTAGCGGTAGGTCGGCGACCCTTCCTTGACCGGAACCCAGCCCCAGGTCAGCGAGTCGCCGTAGCACATGATGTTTTTTGGCGGTGACATCCATGTTTCTCCATCTGTTTGCAATTGTCTGAACGCCGGCGCACTTGCTCTTCGCCGTTTCAAATCAGGGGTTTCGCACGCGCACTCCGTAGAAGATCGCCGCGCCGAGGATGATGACGCCCTGCGCGATGAGCTTGCCGGGCTCGTCGATGCCGAGCACCGTCATCACCACGAACAGCAGCGCAAAACACAGCGCCCCGAAGAAAGGCCCCCAGACGCCGCCGTCGCCACGACCGAAGACGACGCCGCCGAGGATCGTTGCCGCGACCGCCAGGATCGGCAGGTCGAGGCCGATACGGACGCTGCCGACGGCGATGGAACCGGTCTGCACCAGGGCGGCGATCGCCGCTATCAGGCCGGCGAGCGTATGCGCCAGGATGACCGTGCGCTGGACCGGCACGCCGGAAAAATGCGCGGCTTCGGCATTCTCCCCGACCGAAGCGACGTAGCGGCCAAAGATGGTCCGCGACAGAAGCAGCCACACCGAAGCGGTCAGCAGGACCCAGAACAGCACCGGCGTCGGAACCGACAGGAATTTCGTGTTGTATAGGTCGTTGAACAGCTTCGGCACATCGCCGGGCGGATTGCCGCTCGACAGGAACTGCACCAGCCCGACCAGGATGATGCTGACCGCCAGCGTGACGATGACCGCCGACACCCGCCGGTTGCCGATCATGAAGCCGTTGAACAGGCCGATGACGAGGCCGGTGGCGAGCGCCAGCACGACGAAGAAAGGCATCGACGCGCCGGGGAAAGTGCCCGACGAGATGAAATAGTTGATGAGCAGGATGATGCCACCGCCAGAGAGGTCGATCGACTTCACCCGCATGACGACGAGCTGCCCCAGCACCAGGATGCCGAGCGGCACGATCTGCCTGACGAAGATGCCCATGATGTTGAGGTTGAGCATGTTCGGCCGCGCGATCCACAGCGTCGCCAGCAGCACGATGAAGACAAAATAGGACGGCGGGATGCGCAGCAGACGCCGGGCGATCGGATTTGCGAGAACGGCGGCCATCGCTCAGAGCCCCATTTTCTTGCGGGATTGCAACCCGACCACCGCCAGCAGGATGCCGCCCTTGATCGCTGTCTGAACAAAGGGCGAGACGTTGGCGAGGTTCATGCCGTTAGCCAGCAGCGCCATGACCAGCGCGCCGATCACTGTGCCGTGCAGGCTGCCGATGCCGCCGGAGAGCTGGGTGCCTCCGAGCGCCACGGCGGTGACGGTATCGAGTTCGAAAAGCAGACCGACATTCGGATCGCCCGACACGATGCGCCCGGCCAGGAAGACACCGGCAGCGGCCGCGAAACAGGAGCAGACCACATAGGCAAGGATAATGTTGCGGCGGTCGGAGACGCCGAAATTGCGGGCAGCGCTTTCGGCGCCGGACGCGATGCCGCCGCCGATCGCAAACAGATGCAGCCCGTACCGGGATCCGTAGAGCAGTTTCCACGCTGCCAGGATCACGATGATGCCCCAGAAAACCGGATAGGGAATGCCGAGGAAACTGCCCGAGACGGCATCGATGACGATCTCCGGCACGGTGCCGCCGGAGACGGGCCGCAGGATGCGCGTGATGCCGAGCACGATGTACTGCGTCGACAGCGTCGCGATGATCGGATGGACGTTGAAGCGGGTGATCGCCATGCCGTTGATCAGCCCGATGAGTGCCGCCAGCACGAAGACCGCCGGGATCAGCACGATCGCCGGCTGGTCGAGCGCCAGCACCGCGGTGGTGAAGCTGATGACCGAGCCGACCGACAGGTCGAGCCCGCCGATGAGCACGACGACGAGCTGTCCTATCGCCGCGATGATCAGCGGCATCGCCTGGGCAACCAGGTTGAAGAGGTTCTCGGCCGTGGCGAACTGCGTCGTCTCGACGGTCAGCCACAGCGAAATGAGCAAGGCGACCAGCAGTGGCAGGCCCCACAGGCCTTGCCGCGTGTTCCGGCCACTCAGGATGTTGAAAAGCGAACGATGCATGGAGGCCCCTAATGCTGGCGCGCGGAGCCGCCCGTCAGGGCCGCGTCGAGGATCTTGTGTTCTGTCGCCTGCGCTGCCGGCATTTCGGCAACGATGGTGTCGTCATGGACGACGTAGATGCGGTCGCAGAGCCCGATCAATTCGATCGTCTCGCGCGACAGCACCAGCACGGCGCCGCCCTTGGCGGTAAAGTCGCGCAGCAGGTGGTAGATCTCGGACTTGGCGCCGATGTCGACGCCGCGGGTCGGCTCCTCGACCAGCAGAAGATCGAGATCGGCGGCCAGGTAGCGGCCGAGCAGAACCTTTTGCTGGTTGCCGCCGGACAGGGAGCCGACCGGCGCGGACGGCCCTGCCGCCTTTATGTTCATGACCTCCATCATGCGAGCGATCACGTTTCGATACGGCCGCGCCGGCGCGAGCTCGGATCGCCTCGAATGCAATCCGATGGCGATGTTGTGGGCGATTGGCAAAGCGAGGAAGAGCCCCTCTTCCTTGCGGTCCTCGGGAACGAAGCCGACCCTCAGCTGCTGCAAATGGCGAACGCCTGATGATGGCGGGAGCGGCATTTTCAGCGCTTTGCCGTTGACGGAAATCGTCCCGGCGGAGGGATGATAGCGGCCGATCAGCGATCTCAGGAAGCGCTGCTGGCCCTGTCCCTCCAGGCCGGCCAGGGCGACGATCTCGCCCTTGTGCAATGTCAGCGACAGCGGCCGCGATGTCTCGGTGATCCTCAGGTTCTCGACGCGCAGGATCTCGTCGCCTTTGTTATCAGTACGATCGGGAAAAAGGTCCTGAAGCTCGCGTCCGACCATCATGGTGATGAGGTCGTCGGTGGTGATCTCGGACACCATTCTGGTGCCGACCAGTGCGCCGTCCTTCAGCACCGTCACCGTGTCGCACAGCTCGAAGATCTCCTCCATGCGATGCGAGATGTAGACGACAGCCTTCCCCTTATCGCGCAGCCGGCGGATGTTGCGGTTGAGCACATCGACATCGGTCGCGTTGAGCGCCGCCGTCGGTTCATCGAGGATGAGCACGCCGGCGTCGGCCTGGATGCAATGCGCGATCTCGACGAATTGCCGCTCGGCTATGGTCAGGTTTGAAACGAGTTGCGACGGGTCGAGCGTGAGGCCGAGTTCGCCAAGCGCCTTGGCGGTCTGGCTGCTCATCACCCGATAATCGATCGAGCCGAACCGGGTCGTCGGCTCCCGGCCCAGAAACATGTTTTCGGCGATCGACAGATTGGGCAGCAGCGAATGCTCCTGGAAAACGGTCGAAATGCCGGCATCGAGTGCGGCTCGCGGCGATTTCAGATCGAGCTTCTCGCCGTTCATGAAGATCTCGCCGGAATCGGGCTGATGCACGCCCGCCAGGATCTTCATCAACGTCGATTTGCCGGCGCCGTTCTCGCCCATCAGGGCGTGGACGCTGCCCGCCTTGAGATCGAGGGAAACGGAATGGAGCGCCTTGCTCCCTCCGAACGCCTTCGAAATGTGGGACATCTCGATAAGATTGGTCACGAAACCCTCGAACGAACCGGATTCGACAGATGGAATGGCCTGCGGGGAATGCTTGTCCACTCCCCGCCAGCCACGGCGCCGTCACTTCTTGCCGTAATATTCCTTGAGCTTGTCTTCTGGCAGTTCGCTCGGCCACCAGACATTGGCGGTGAGGTCGTCGCGATAGTATTTTTTGGCCTTGTCCTGGTCCCATCCGTCGGGATTATAGACATAGCGTTTGTAGAGCTGATTGCCTTCCAGAAGGGCAACGGCGGCGCGCACGCCGGCCGCACCTTGGGCGGGGCTGTATTCCGGCGAGATCGACTTGAACCCGTCCGTGATCCACTGGCCGAAATAGCCATTGTTGCCCTCGCCCGAAATCGGCGGAACGGGCGTGCCAAACTGCTTGAAGACATCGACGCAGGCGCGCGTCATGTCAGCGCCGGACGACCAGATGCCGTCAACCTGTGGGTTGTTCAGATAAAGCGTCTCGCACAGCTTCTTGGCCTTGTCGTACTGCCAGTCACCATGCTCCTCGGCGATGATCTGCACATGGGTGCCTTTAAGTGATTTCAGTAAGCCGTTGTAGCGGTTGGTGTCTTCCGGATGGCCGGCCAGGCCACGCAGGACCCAGATCTTGCCGTTGTCGCCGACGGTCTTGACCAGCCAGTCGCCCATCACCTTGCCGAAATGCTCGGCGCCGCCCTGGATTTCGGTGGTGTAGGCGTCGGAATCGATGCGGCCGGTGTGAAGGATGATCGGGATGCCGGCGGCGACCGCCTTGGCGATGCTGGCATTGGCCGATGTGCTGGTCACCGGCTGAACGATGATCGCGTCGACATGCTGCGCGATCAGGTCCTCGATGTCGGCCACCTGCTTTTTCTGGTCGAAGCCGGCATCGAGCAGGATGAATTTCGAGATGCGCTTGTCCTTGGCCGCGGCGTTCTCCGCCTCATGCGCCACCTGTACTGTCCAGGTGTTGGCGTTGACGCCGAAGTCGCTCATGCCGATGACCCAGGGCGGGTCCTTCTTGAACGCACCGGCCGCGGTCATGCGCGTGTCGTCGGGGCGCGGCGCCACGCCGTCCATCAGCTTGATGTCTTCCGCATGCGCCAGCGACGTCACGGCAAGCGTGGACGCAACGAGCATCCCCAAGCCGACGGTTTTCAGCAATCCTAACATTAAACTCTCCTCCTTGTGGTTGCCCCGGCCTACGAATTCGTATGGCCGGCCGTACGAATGCGTACGGCCATGAGACGCTCTCCCAATGCATGCTCGTTGTCGCAAACCGACCGATGCACGCAATTCTCCCGCCCCCGAACACATGCGTGCCGAAGCCCAATTCCTGCTGGACGATGATGACGGTCGAGAACTCCTCCGGGCACTTTAGAAGCACAGCGGATTCGCTCTGTCAATAGTTAGTCATGTTGAATGACTATTCCCTTGCTTGCCTTTCATCGCTCCTCTATCCATCATGATTGGCGCTCGCCGGCTTCGGCGCGCTGTCAGTCCCGGCGGGAAAAACATGCGATCAGTCTTGTGCTACGGCGACTCCAACACGCACGGCCAGATCCCCGGCAGGGGGCCGCTCGAGCGTTATGGGCCGGGTGAACGCTGGCCGGGCATATTGCGTTCTCAGCTAGGCCCCGACTGGTATGTCATCGAGGAAGGATTGAGCGGCCGCACCACCGTCCACGACGACCCGATCGAGGGCGCCCACAAAAACGGCAGAACCTATCTTCGCCCCTGCCTGCAGAGCCATGCGACGCTCGACCTCGTCATCATCATGCTCGGCACTAACGATTTGAAGATCCGCTTCAACAAGCCGCCGTCGGAAGTGGCGATGGGGATCGGCTGCCTCGTCTACGACATCAAGGAGCTGGCGCCTGGGCCAGGCGGCTCGACGCCCGAGATCATGATCGTGGCGCCGCCGCCGATGCAGGACGACGTCAAGGAAAGGAAGTCCATCTTCGCCGGTGCGCCGGAGAAATCGCGCCTGCTCGCGCTCGAGTTCGAGGTTCTAGCGGACTCGCTCGAACTCCACTTTTTCGATGCCGGCTCGGTGGTCTCGTGCAGCGAAGCGGACGGCTTTCACATCGATGCCCAGGCGCACAGATTGCTGGGCACCGCACTTGCCCGCGCGGTCGATGCCATCGGCTGGAGCCGCTCGACATGAGCAACACTACAGCCACCGGGCAACGAGCTCTAACCGACGGGGCGACCCTTGCCTGACATGAGGTTCGCACCACCCAATCCCTTGCGCATCGCCGATCGTGCGAGCGGGCTGAATGCATTGAGCGTGCGCAGCTACAATGAGCGGCTGGTGCTGTCGCTGCTGCTTCAGAACGAGGGCATTTCGCGGATGGAAATCGGCGAAAAGACCGGCCTGTCGGCGCAGACGGCCTCGGTCATCGTCCGCTCGCTCGAACAGGAAGGCCTGGTCTCGCAGGGCGAGGCGCAGCGCGGCCGCGTCGGTCCGCCCACCATCCCGCTTTCGCTCAACCCGGAGGGCGCCTATGCGGTTGGCGTCGGCTTCAGCCGCCGCAGGATCGACATCGCACTCATCGATTTCATCGGCACCGTGCGCTTCCACACGCAATTGCCGGCGGATGAAGCCAATCCCTTTCCCCAAAGCAGCGATCTGTTCGGCGCGATCAGGCAAGCCATGACCAGCCTGCCGGTCGAGGCGCGCAGCCGGGTTGCCGGCATCGGCCTGGCCGTTCCCGACGATGTCGACACGATGGCTGCAACCCGCAACGGATCGAGCACCTCGCTGAAAGCCTTGCAGGGGGAGATCGAGGAACAGATCAAGCTGCCGGTTTTCGTGCAGAACGACATCACCGCGGCGGCCGGCGGCGAGAGCATGTTCGGCGTCGCCAAGCCGCTCAACGACTATTTGTTCTTCTATCTGGGAGCACGGCTGCAGAGCAGGCTCATCCTCAACCACCAGATCTACAAGGGAAACTCCAGCGCCAGCTTCGATCATGGCCTTGTGCGCCTGGAGAGCGAACTGACCAAGCGCCGGCGCCCGTCCGAAATCATCTGGAGCAGCAGCCCCGAGTGGCCTGACCTTGGCGAGGCCTACAGCGAATGGCTAGGGGAATGCTCCAACCGCCTGAAAGCCTCTATTTCCGCACTGACCCAGTTTGTCGAATTCAGGACGGTCGTCCTGTCCAGCTACGCGCCGCAGAAGATCGCCAAGGCCTTGTGCGCCGACATCGGCCGGGAATTCCCCGGCATCGAAGCGCTGCCCGCGCGGGTCAGCATCAGCCCGAAGGCCGTCGGCGCGGCAAGCCTGCCATTCAGTTCGCGCTTCATGATCCAGTGATCGAGCCGAACCGGCGTTGCCGGTCGGCCGATTACGGGCTCTCTGCAGGTCCATCGATGATTTTCAAATGACAAGGCGATTCCGCTTGCCAGGACGCCTCACTTAATAGCATGTTAAGTGAACCCTGAGATCGCCATGAAAATCGCTGCGGATCACGCACTCAACGACAATGCCGCAACCAGCGCCGAAGCGCGCCGCTCGACGGTATTGGGCGATCGCATCAAGGCCTATCGCACCACGCGGCGCCTGACGCTGCGCCAGCTCGGCGACATGATCGGCACCACCGCCAGCTTCCTGAGCCAGCTCGAGCGCGGCCTTTCGGGTGCCAACACCAGCACGCTGATGCTGATCGCCAACGCGCTCGGCATCAGCCTCGCCGATCTTTTCGACGAACGCGAGGTGTCGCCGCACGCGGTGCTGACACGCGCCGAGCGGCCGGCGCTGCCGACCAGCGAGGGCTACCGCAAGACGCTGCTGTCGCGCCGGCCGATCCGCGAGATGGAAGTCTATTGCGGCGAGTTCGCCGTCGGCGGCTCCACCGGCGACGTGCCCTACACGCATGGCAACGCGAGCGAGATGTTCCTCGTGCTGCGCGGACGCGTGCAACTGACGCTCGGCGACGAGAGCTTCACCCTCGAAGAGGGGGACAGCATCGAATATTCGACCTCGACGCCGCACCGGACGATCAATGTCGGCGATGCGGTGGCCGAAGTGCTGTGGATCATCGCACCGCCGACAAGCGGCGCCGTCGACCTCGACCAATATGTATCCCGGAAAACGCTCGCGCCCGGTCTGCCAAAATCAAACAGCGAGCCATCGGAGGGTTAGAAAATGGGAAGCAGATCAAGATTGGCCGGGTTTTTCGGCGCCGCCGCACTGGCATTGCTTGCGGCCGCCGCTCACGCGCAGAACGCGCCGCCGGCCGGGACCGTGGTGGACGGGTCGCTGAAGGGCAAGACGCTGACCTTCGTCTCGTATGGCGGCATCTACCAGGACGGCCAGGTTGCCGCGCTTAAGGAATTCGTCGACAAGAGCGGCGTCAAGCTTTTGAACGACGGACCGACCGAAATCGCCAAGCTTCAGGCGCAGGTCGAATCAGGCAATGTGACCTGGGATGTCGTCGACACGGATGATTTTCCGCCCTTCGTGCATTGCGGAAAACTGTTCCAAAAACTCGATCTGACCAAGCTCGACATCTCGCACATCCCGCCCGGACAGGTCGGCGAGTGCAGCGTGCCGGCGATGAATTACGGCATGGTCCTGATGTACAAGAACGACACGTACAAGGACAATCCGCCAAAGGACTGGAAGGATTTCTTCGACACCGCGAAATTCCCCGGCACCCGCGCCATCGACGGCAGCGGCAGCCCGCTCGGCGGCCTGATCGAACAGGCCATCCTGGCCGACGGCGGCAAGGTCGACGCCATGACGCCTGCCGATATCGACAAGGGCATCGCCAAGATCAAGGCGATCGGCCCCGACACGATCTTCTGGAAGACCGGCGCAGAATCCCAGCAGCTTGCCGAATCCGGCGAGGCCGACATGATCATCATGTGGACCGGCCGCGCCATGACGGCGGTCAAGAATGGCGCTGCCTATACGCCGGTGTGGAAGGACTGGCTGGTCGTCATGGATCAGCTGACCATCCCGGTCGGCGCCAAGGACCCCGATGCCTCCTACGCGCTGATCAACGCCTATCTCGGCAAGAAGTCGCAGGAGATCCTGACCGAGCAGACCTCCTACTCGCCGATCAACAACGAGGCACAGCCAAAGGTCGACACGTCCGTCGCCGCCTTCCTGACCAACACGCCAGACCACGCCAAGCTCGGCTATCAGCAGAACATCAAGTTCTGGGTCGCCAACTTCGCCGCTGCGTCCGACAAGTGGACGGCGCTGATGGCCGGCAACTGAGCCGGCTACCACTGAGGTGACGGCGTGAGCCAGACATCGCATACGCCGACGGCCGGGGGTGATCATCCCCGGCCGTCAGGTGCCGTGCAGGGGCCGCAGCGGCGCCTGCGCCTTGCCGCCTATCCGTCGCTGCTGGCGATGCCGGCCCTGCTCCTGCTTATCGCGGCTATGGGCTATCCCTTGCTGACCGTCACGCTGCGCAGTTTTTCGGACCCGGCCTGGGGCCTGCAGAACTACGTCTGGTTCTTCTCCACGCCGGTGAACGTCACCGTCCTGTGGCGCACCTTTTCCATCGCCGCCTGGGTCACCATCGTCTGCGTCATCGCCGCCTATCCCTACGCCTATCTCATGACGGCGGTCGGGCCGCGCCTGCGGCTGGTCCTCATCCTGTGCGTGCTCGTACCGTTCTGGGTCAGCGGCGTGGTGCGTACCCTGGCCTGGGTCATCCTGCTGCAGGATTCCGGCATCATCAATTCGGTCATCAGGCTGCTCGGCTTTGACGGCGTGAAGCTGATCCGCACGCAGACCGGAGTCGTCATCGGCATGGCGCAGGTGTTGCTGCCGTTCATGATCCTGCCGCTCTATTCTGTCATGCGCGGCATCGATTTGCGCCTCGTGCAGGCGGCGCGCAGCCTCGGCGCGCGGCCCGCACGTGCCTTCCTGCAGATCTATCTGCCGCTGTCGCTGCCAGGCGTCTTCGCCGGCGCCATCATCGTCTTCATCCTGTCGCTCGGCTTCTACATCACCCCTGCCCTGCTCGGCGGCCCGCGCAGCACCATGCTGTCGACGCTGGTGCAGAGCCAGGTGCTCAGCCTGCTCAACTGGGGACGCGGCGGCGCCATGGGGGTCGTCCTGCTGGTCGCGACCTTCGTGCTTCTGGCACTCGCCGCCCCGCTGATACGCCAGCGCCACAAGCAGGCGTCCAGATCATGAGACAAACGCCGTTCCGCATTCTGCTCGGCCTGTTCTGCCTGCTGGTCGCCGTCTGGCTGGTGATGCCGACGCTGGTCATCATCCCGATGTCGTTCAACGAGAAGAAGTCGCTTGCCTTCCCGCCCTCCGGCTTCTCCTGGCAGTGGTACGCGAATTTCTTCACCAATCCCGATTGGCTGTCGAGCTTCTTCAATTCGCTGAGGGTCGCGGGCCTCGTCGCCGTTGCCGCCACGCTGATCGGCACGCTGGCGTCGCTTGGCCTCAGCCGCATGAAACATTCCGGCGCCGGCCTGCTGCGCGCTATCCTGATCACGCCGATGATCGTGCCCGGCGTGGTGCTGGCGATCGGCATCTATGCCGTTTACCTCGACTACCAGCTTGTCGGCACCACCACCGGCTTCGTCATCGCGCACACGATGCTGGCGATCCCCTTCGTCATCATCGCCGTATCGGCAAGCCTCGAAGTCTTCGACGTGCGGCTGGAAACGGCGGCGGCCAGCCTCGGCGCCAACCGCTTCACCACATTCCGCACCGTGACCTTGCCGCTGATCGCGCCCGGTATCCTGTCCGGGCTTTTGTTTGCCTTCGTCACCTCCTTCGATGAAATCATCGTCGCGCTGTTCATCACCAGTCCCTACCTCAAGACCTTGCCGGTGCAGATCTTCACCAGCATCACCCGCGACGCCGACCCGACGGTGACGGCCGTCGGAACCATCATCTTCATTGCCACGACGCTGATCATCAGCGCCGGGCTGATCATCAGCTCGAAATCGACGAGGAGTTGAGATGACTGCGAGGGAACGTGGCGCGGCCATCGACATCAAGGGCGCAACCAAGCGTTACGGCAATTTCACCGCGCTCGACGATGTCAGCCTGCATATCGAGCCGGGCGAGTTCATGACGCTGCTGGGGCCCAGCGGCTCCGGCAAGACGACCACGCTCAACGTCGTTGCGGGCTTCACCGACCTCACCGCAGGCGATCTTGCCGTCGGCGGCAAGAGCATCGTCGCCCTGCCGGCGCACAAGCGCAACATCGGCGTCGTCTTCCAGCACTACGCGCTGTTTCCGCACATGACGGTCGGCAAGAACGTCGCCTATCCCCTCACCTTGCGCGGCATGGACAAGCAGGCGCGCGACCGTCTCGTCGTACGAGCACTGGACATGGTCAAGATGGCCGATTTCGCGCATCGCTATCCCTCCGAACTTTCCGGCGGCCAGCAGCAGCGCGTGGCGCTGGCGCGTGCCATCGTCTTCGATCCGCCGCTGCTGTTGATGGACGAACCGCTCGGCGCGCTCGACAAGAAACTGCGCGAATGGCTGCAGCTGGAGATCAAGCGGATCCACCGCGAACTCGGCACCACCTTCGTCTATGTGACGCACGACCAGGAAGAAGCGCTGGTGCTCTCCGACCGCATCGCTGTGTTCAATCAGGGCCGCATCGAACAGGTCGGAACCGGCCGCCAGCTCTACGACGAGCCGACGACCTTGTTCGTGGCGAAGTTCATCGGCGAATCGACCAGTTTGCGCGGCGAGGCCCAGGCGTCCGGAGACCAGACCAGCCTGACGATCGCCGGCCAGAAGATCGTGGCCTACGGCAAGCTCGCCGGCGGCCGCAAACCGGTGGTCCTGCTGCGGCCGGAGAAGCTGTCGCTTGCCGGCACCAACACGCCTCCCGCCGCCGGGCAGAACAGCCTCACTGGTGAGGTCAGCGAAGCGATCTATCTGGGGTCGGGTTCGAAATACCAGGTGACGCTTCGCGACGGCTCGGTCGCCATCGTGCGCTCGTCGCTGGAAGCCACACCGTTCTCGATTGGTGACACGGTCGATCTGCGCTGGTCCGTCGTCGATGCAAAACTTCTTGCCGACGACGACCGCGCCGACATGACGATGACCTGACCGCTTTTCCCCGCAGGGTTTTTAGACATGGACGCCAAAGTCAACGGCAACGTCTCGTTCTGGTATGCCGACATCGGTCTGCCGGCCTACCGCGCGCCGCTTCCAGGTGATCTCGAAGCCGATGTCTGCATCGTCGGCGCCGGCTACACCGGCTTGTGGACGGCTTATTATCTGAAGAAGGCCGATCCTTCGATCCGCATCGCCATCGTCGAGAGGGAGTTCGCCGGCTTCGGCGCGTCGGGCCGAAATGGCGGCTGGCTGTCCGGCGGCTTCAGCTGGTCGCGCGAAAAATATCTGCAGACCTCGACGCGCGGCGCCGTCATCGACATGGAAACCGCCATGCATGGCACGGTCGACGAAGTGATCGCGGTGACCGAGACCGAAGGCATCGATGCCGACATCCGCCGGGTCGACAATCTGACGGTCGCCACCAACCCGCCGCAGCTCGAACGGATCAAGGCCGCCTATGCCGATGCGATCGGCTGGAGCGTGCCGAGCGAGCGTGTCAGCCTGATCGGTCAGGAAGAGGCCAGAGCCCGCATCAACATCAGAAATGTGCTTGGCGGCTATATCCACCACGGCACCGCGCGCGTGCAGCCGGCCAAGCTGGTGCGCGGCCTGTCCGAAGCCGTCGAACGCATTGGCGTGCCGATCTACGAGCAGACCACCGTGACCGGCATCGAGAAGGGCAAGGTCACGACGAGCCGCGGCACCGTGCGCGCGCCAATCATCATCCGTGCCACGGAAGGGTTCACGGCCGGCATACCAGGCAATGAGCGGCTCTGGCTGCCGCTCAACAGCGCGCAGATCATCACCGAGCCGCTGCCGCAATCGCTATGGGACGAGATCGGCTGGGAGGGCCATGAGCTTCTCGGCGACGCCGCGCACGCCTATTGCTATGCACAGCGCACCAGGGAAGGCCGCATCACCATGGGCGGACGCGGCGTGCCCTACCGCTACGGCTCGCAGACCGACGTGCGCGGCCAGACGCAGCAGGCGACGATCGAAAGCCTGCACGCGATCCTCATCCGCCTTCTGCCACAGACAGCCAAGCTTCGCATCGACCACGCCTGGTGCGGCGTGCTGGGCGTGCCTCGCGACTGGTGCACGACGGCCGGTCTCGACCCTGAGACCGGCATCGGCTGGGCCGGCGGCTATGTCGGGCTCGGCGTATCCAGTTCCAACCTGTCGGGCCGCACGCTGCGCGACCTCATCCTGCGGCGCGACACCGAACTGACCCGACTGCCCTGGGTCAACCGCCAGGTCAGCAAGTGGGAGCCCGAGCCGATGCGCTGGCTCGGAGTCCACTCAATGTATCAACTCTATCGCGTCGCCGACGAACGCGAGGAGGCCGGCCTCCAGCACACGTCGAAACTCGCCGCGATCGCCGACCGCATCACCGGGCATTGAGCCTCGGAGCGACTCCAAAACTTTCTGCTTTTTCAGTGCCTGCCCGGAGACTGCCATGACCGATTTCCAGACCTTCGCCCATCTCGCCTCGATCGATCTCGGCGAGCCCGAGCCCAAGCCGACCTCGATCAGCGGCAATCAGTTCGAAGCAGCGAAGACGCTGTGGACCTCGCCCGACGGCACGCTGGAAGTCGGCGTCTGGGAGTGCACGCCGGGCCGCTTCACCGCATCGCGCGACAGCAATTCCGAAACGTGCCACATCGTGTCAGGCCGGGCCTCGCTGCATGGTCCCGATGGCCGCAGCAAGGACGTCGGCGCCGGAGAGATGCTGGTGCTGCCGAAAGGCTGGAAAGGCGAATGGACGATCCACGAGAAGACGCGCAAGCTCTATATCCTGCACTTCGAGGCGTGAGCCGACGTCCGCTTTGGCCGAAGCCTCCCCAACTTCGTCATCCTAGGGCGAAGCAGGAGCGAAGCTCCGTCGCGGAGACCCTGGGATCCATTCCGTGACAGCCATCGAGGAATGCAGCGGAACAGAATTCTGCACCGCTGCAGCGCTTTGAGGTCGCGGCATGTATCCCTTGGGCTGCGGAGCAGCTCCAAGGGTCTGCGCCGCGTCGCTACGCTCCTTGCTCCGCCCGTGGATGACGAAGCGATGGGCGCTACTCGTCGTCCAAACCGCCGGCCGTCGGCTTGCCTTCTATCGCCTGCCGCAAGGCGTCGTTGATGCGGTCCTGCCAGCCCGGCCCATCCTCCTGGAAGTGGTCCAGCACGGCGCGGTCGATCCGGATCGAAACAAGCTCCCTGACGCCTGGAGCGGCCGGCGGCTCGCGCACCGGAGCGGCCGGCTTCTTCACCGGTTTGAAAGCCGCCTCGGCGGCCTCCATCGGATTTGTCGGTCGGCGCGGGGGATTTGCCATTGGGATGACCCTGACTGAGACGATTCGTGCGCAGCACGCTTGCGCCACCATAGCCCAACCAGCGCCGTCGCGCAGGCCCATTTGGTTGGGACAATCACTCGGCTGCTTGAAGACTCTGCGCCTCGATGATGACCCTGATCTCGGCGCGGCAGGAGCCGCAATTCGTGCCGGCATGCAGGGCAGCGCCGATTGCCGCGACGCTGCCGCAGCCGCGGCGCACCGCTTCGACGATCTGGTTGGCGCCGACGCCGAAACAGGAGCAGACAATGGCGCCGCGATCGACGTCGACCCCGCCCGGCCGTCCGGCCACGATCGCCAGCCTTCCGCGCCGGTCGACATGATCGGCACTTAACTGTTCCGCCGCCCAGCCGCGCGACACGGCGACCGGGCCGGGCGCGACGAACAAGGCGCCTGACAGTTGATCGCCGTCGAAGGCGGCGATGCGATGCTGGCCGGCGTCGCAGTCATGATAGGCGAGCATTTCCGCACCCGGTGACGCGCCGAACAGTGACCCGGCAAAGCCGGCCCAGTCGATGTCGTCTTCGGCAAAGGCAAGCTCGACCCGCCAGCCGCCCTTGCATTTGGCCACGGCCCAATAGGCCGCGGCATCGGGCGACGGCCTATGCCGCGTCACCGCAAAGCCGAAGGCTTTTGCGGCGAATTTCTCGATGCGGGCGGCGACATGTTTCAGCGCCGGCTGGCCGGAAATGGGATCGGTCAGCGGCGCGGTCAGCGTGTCGAGCCGGCCCTTTGCCGAGAACTGATCGGTCCAGTGCATCGGCGCAAACAGGCTGCCCTGGCGCTGGCGTATCGTCACCAGCGCGCGGACCAGCACGTCACCGCGCGGGCTGGAAACGCGCACGATGTCGGCGTCACCGATGCCGAAGCGCTGCGCATCCACCGGGTGGATCTCGACGAAGGGCTCGGCGATGTGCTGCGAAAGCCGCGGGCTTTTGCCGGTCCGCGTCATGGTGTGCCAATGGTCGCGGATACGGCCGGTGTTGAGGATCAGCGGATAGTCGGGACTGGTGCGGACTTCCGTGGTCGGGCGGATGGCGATGAAGCGCGCCTTGCGATCGGGTGTGTAGAAATTGCCGTCGGCGAAGAAGCGAACCTGGAGCCCAGTCGTGCCGACCCCTTCTGGCCTGCCGGCCATCTCCCCCTCGAGGGGGGAGACTAGCAGCTTTGTCACCGGCGCTTCTTCCGCAGCGTTGGCGATTGGCGAAAGCCGAGCGGCAGGCTGATCTCCCCCCTTGAGGGGGAGATGGCCGGCAGGCCAGAAGGGGTCGGCACGACCGGGCGCCGGCCACTGGAACGGCTCAAGCGTTGCGTAGGTCTCGCCATCAACTCCGCCGTAGACGCCAATATCGAAATCCCGCGCACCATCATTCTCGAACCCCGACAGCGCGGCATGCTCGGCAAAAACCTCCCCTGGCGACGCATACGAAAACGCCCCGCCAAACCCCATCCGCTTGCCCACCTCGGCGACAATCCACCAGTCGGGCCTTGCCTCGCCGGGCAGCTCCAAAAACGCGCGCTGGCGCGACACACGGCGTTCGGAATTGGTGACGGTGCCATCCTTCTCGCCCCAGGCGGCGGCGGGCAGCCGGACATGGGCATGGCGGACGGTGTCGGTCCGGGCCAGCACGTCCGACACCACGACGAAGGGGCACGCCTTGATCGCCGCTTCGACGGCATCGGCGTCCGGCATCGAATCGACCGGGTTGGTGGCCATGATCCACAGCGCCTTGATGCGCCCGTCAGCCAGCGCCTGGAACATCTCGACTGCCTTCAGGCCCGGCTTTTGCGCGATATCAGGCGCGCTCCAGAAGCGCTGCACGCGGTCGCGATGGTCGGGGTTTTCGATCTCCATATGGGCGGCGAGCATATTGGCCATGCCGCCGACCTCGCGGCCGCCCATGGCGTTGGGCTGGCCCGTCACCGAAAACGGCCCTGCTCCGGGTTTGCCGATGCGGCCGGTGGCGAGATGGCAGTTGATGATTGCGTTGACCTTGTCGGTGCCGGATGACGACTGGTTCACACCCTGGCTGTAAACCGTCACCGTTTTCGCCGTCGCCGCAAACAGGCTGTAGAAACGGCCAAGCTCGTCCTCGCTCAGGCCGGTGGCGGCGGCGACGCCGGCCAGGTCGAGCGCGGAGGCCGCGAAAAGCGCTTGCCCGAAGCCGGTCGTGTGCGTCGTGATGTAGGCGCGGTCGAGCGCATTGTGCTGGCCGAGATAAGCGAGCAGGCCCGTGAACAAAGCGACGTCGCCATCGGGCGCGATCGCCAGATGCATGTCGGCGATGTCAGCGGTCATGGTGCGACGCGGGTCGACCAGGACGATCTTCACCTCCGGCCGCTTTTCCCGGGCAGCCGCGATGCGCTGGTAGAGCACCGGATGGCACCAGGCGAGGTTGGAGCCGACCAGCACGATCAGGTCGGCCAGCTCCAGATCCTCATAGGTTCCCGGCACGGTGTCGGAGCCGAAAGCGCGGCGGTGGCCGGCGACCGAGGAGGCCATGCACAGGCGCGAATTGGTGTCGATGTTGGCCGAGCCGACAAAACCCTTCATCAGTTTGTTGGCGACATAATAGTCCTCGGTCAGCAACTGGCCGGAGACATAGAAGGCGACCGCATCGGGCCCATGCTCGGCGATGGTCTGCGAGAAGGTCGAAGCGACCAGGTCGAGCGCCTCGTCCCAGCCGGCGCGGCGGCCATGGATCTCCGGATGAAGCAGCCTGCCGTCGAGGTCGATGGTCTCGGCCAGTGCCGAGCCCTTGGAGCAGAGCCGGCCGAAATTGGCCGGGTGGTCGGGGTCGCCACGCACGGACACCTGCCCGTCCGCGGCGACCTTCGCCAGCACGCCGCAGCCCACCCCGCAATAGGGGCAGGTGGTCCTCACCTCGCGCGCTTCGTCGATCTCCATTGGTCAGGCCGCGCGGCTGGCCAGCGCTTCCAGCGCAATGAACAGATGCTCGCCTTCGACCCGCACCGGAATGGTGCGCACCGCGCCCTCGTCGGCGCCGAGCGCCTTGCCCGTCTCCAGCGAAATCACCCAATTGTGTAAGGGACAGGTCACCGACGTCCCGTGCACGATGCCCTGGCTGAGCGGCCCGCCTCTGTGCGGGCAATGGTCGTCGATGGCGTAGACCTGATCGTCGGCGGTGCGGAAGACGGCGATCTTGCCTTCCGGGGTGGCGACGCAGCGCGCGCCGCGGCGGGGGATGTCGGCGATGGAGCCGATGGCGATCCAGTTCATGATTGTCACTCCGCCGCCTGCGCAAACCCGACAGAGGCCATCGGCCGGAATTCGTGCTTGTCCTTGCCGGAAACGCGTTCCGACCACGGATCGACCTGGGCGAATTTCTGGCTGAAGACGAAGCGGTCGTAATAAGCCTTGCGCTTCTCGCCATCGTCCATGATCTGACGCTTGATCTCGGGGATGCCGATGCGTTTGGCCCATTTGTAGATGCGCTCGAGATAGCGACCCTGCTCGCGATACATCTGCGTCAGCGCCACGATATGCTCCAGCGCCTCATCCTCGGTCTTGACCAGGCCGAGCACCTCGGTGCCCTTGATGTCGAGCCCGGCCGCCCCGGCAAAATGGATTTCGTAGCCGGAGTCGACGCAGATGACGCCAACATCCTTGCAGGTCGCTTCGGCGCAGTTGCGCGGACAGCCCGACACGGCCATCTTGACCTTGGCCGGCGTCCACGAGCCCCACATGAATTTTTCGATGCGGACGCCGAAGCCCGTCGAATCCTGCGTGCCGAAGCGGCACCAGTCCGAGCCGACGCAGGTCTTCACCGTGCGCAACCCCTTGGCATAGGCGTGGCCGGAGACGAAGCCGGCCTGGCCGAGATCGGCCCATACCGCCGGCAGGTCTTCCTTGCGGATGCCGAGCATGTCGATGCGCTGGCCGCCGGTGACCTTGACCATCGGGATTTCGAACTTGTCGACGACGTCGGCGATGGCGCGCAGCTCTGCCGCGTTGGTGACGCCGCCCCACATGCGCGGCACCACCGAATAGGTGCCGTCCTTCTGGATGTTGGCGTGTACGCGCTCGTTGATGAAGCGCGACTGGTAGTCGTCGGCGTAGTCGTCCGGCCAGTCGCAGACGAGATAATAGTTGAGCGCCGGCCGGCATTTGGCGCAGCCGCAGGAGGTCGTCCACTCCAGTTCCTGCATGACGGCGGGAATGGTCTTCAGGCCCTTGGCGATGATCAGCCGGCGCACCTCGTCATGGCCGAGCGTCGTGCAGCCGCACATCGGCTGCACCGCCGCCGGATTGTATTTGTCGCCGATGGTCAGCACCATCAGCTTCTCGACCAGCCCGGTGCAGGAGCCGCAGGAGGCTGACGCCTTGGTGTGGGCGCGCACGTCGTCGAGCGAGGTCAGGCCCTTCCCCGTAATCGCGCCAGTGATCTTTCCCTTGCAAACGCCGTTGCAGCCGCAGATTTCCGCATCATCCGGCAAGGCTGCAACGGCCGCCATAGGGTCCAGCGGGGCACCCCCCTGGTAGGACTGGCCGAAGATGAGCGTGTCGCGCATTTCGGAAATATCGGTCTGCTTCTTCTTGAGGTCGTTGAACCAGGCTCCATCAGCCGTCTCGCCATAGAGCACAGTACCGATGATGCGGTCGTCCTTCAGGACAAGGCGCTTGTAGACGCCGGCGGCCGCATCGCGCAGCACGATCTCCTGGCGGTCCTCGCCCTCGGCGAAGTCGCCGAGCGAGAACAGGTCGATGCCGGTGACCTTGAGCTTGGTCGGCGTGTCCATATGGACGAAGGCCGCCGCTTCGTTGCCGGCAAGCTGGCTGGCTGTAACGCGCGCCATCTCGTAGAGCGGCGCGACGAGGCCATAGACCTGGCCGTTGACCTCGGCACATTCGCCGAGCGCGTAAATGTCGGGATCGTTGCTGCGCATTCCGGCGTCGACGACGATGCCCCTGTTGACTGCGATGCCGGCCTGTTTCGCTAGCGCCGAATTCGGCCTGATGCCGACGGCCATCACCACAAGCGTTGCTGGGATAATGGTGCCGTCAGCAAGCTCCACCTGCCCGACCTTGCCGTTGCCTGTGATCGCCTGTGTGTTAGCCTTGGTGATCACCTTGATGCCGCGCTGCTCCACGGCACGCTGCAGCAGATAGCCGGCCGCGGGATCGAGCTGGCGCTCCATCAGCGTCGGCATGACATGCAGCACGGTGACGTCCATGCCTTGCGCGTTCAGCCCTGCTGCCGCCTCCAGCCCGAGCAGGCCGCCGCCGATGACCACCGCCTTGGCCCGCGACTGGGCGGCGAGCATCATCGCCTGCACATCGTCGAGGTCGCGATAGGTCAGCACGCCCGGCAGATCATGGCCCGGCACCGGAATGATGAACGGCACCGAGCCGGTGGCGATGACGAGCTTGTCGTAGGGTTCGGTGACGCCATGATCTGACGTGACGGTCTTCGCTGACCGGTCGATGGTGACGATCTTGTGGCCCTTGTAGAGGGTGATGTTGTTGGCGATGTACCAGCCGTCGCCGTGGATGATGATCTCCTCATAGGCTTTCTCGCCCGACAGAACCGGCGACAGCATGATGCGGTCGTAATTGACGCGGGGCTCGGCGTTGAAGATGGTGACGGTGTAGCGGCCCGGCGCCTGTTCCAGCAGGTGCTCGAGCATGCGCCCGGGGGCCATGCCATTGCCGATGATGACAAGTCTTTCGCTCATGGTGCTACTCCGCGGCTTCGACGAAGCGGTGGCGTTCGTAGAGGAACTTCAGCACCGCCTCGCGGCAGCGCAGGAAGGTCCGGTCGGAAGAGAGTTCGACGCGCCGGCGCGGCCGCGCCAGCGGCACGGGAAGCACTTCGCCGATGGTTGCCGCCGGGCCATTGGTCATCATGACGATGCGGTCGGAAAGCAGCACCGCCTCGTCGACATCGTGGGTGATCATGATCGTCGTCGAGCCGAGCCTGGAGTGGATGTCCATCACCGCGTCCTGCAGATGGGCGCGCGTCAGCGCATCGAGCGCGCCGAACGGCTCGTCGAGCAGCAGGATCTTCGGCTCCATGGCCAGCGCCCGGGCGATGCCGACGCGCTGCTTCATGCCGCCCGATATTTCTGCCGGGCGTTTATCCTTGGCATGCGCCATCTGCACGAGGTCAAGATTGCGCATGATCCAGTCATGCCGCTCGGCCTTGCTCTTCGAACGACCGAAGACCTTCGACACCGCCAGATTGATGTTTTCGTAGACGGTCAGCCACGGCAAAAGGCTGTGGTTCTGGAACACCACGGCGCGTTCCGGTCCTGGGCTGTCGACCTCCTTGTCCTCGAGCAGCACGGCGCCGGCGGACACCTTGGTCAGCCCGGCGATCAGATTGAGCAAGGTCGACTTGCCACAGCCGGAATGGCCGATGATGGAGACGAATTCGCCGTTGTCGATGGTCAGCCTGATGTCCTTCAACACCTCGCTGACCTGGGCACCACGCGTGAAGGATTTGTCGATATGGTCGAGCTTCAGATAGGCCGTCATCGCCCCTCTCCTCACTTTGCCGTTGTGCCGCGGGTGACGAAGGCGCCGACCGCCGCGACCAGACGGTCGAGGCAGAAGCCGGTGACGCCGATATAGGCGAGCGCGACGATGATGTCGGGCAGCCGCGACGAGTTCCACGCGTCCCAGATGAAGAAGCCGATGCCGACGCCGCCGGTCAGCATTTCGGCGGCGACGATGGCAAGCCAGGACAGGCCGATGCCGATCCTCAGGCCGGTAAAGATGTAAGGCGCGGCGGCCGGCACCATGATCTTCACGAAGAACTCGAACTGGTTGAGCCGCAGGATGCGCGAGACGTTGCGATAATCCTCTGGGATGTTACGCACGCCAACCGCAGTGTTGATGATGATTGGCCAGATCGACGTGATGAAGATGACGAAGATCGCCGACGGGCTGGAATCGCGGAACGCCGCCAGCGACAGCGGCAGCCAGGCCAGCGGCGGCACCGTGCGCAGGATCTGGAACACTGGGTCGAGGCCGCGCATCGCCCAGATCGACTGGCCGACCAGCGCGCCGAGCGCGACGCCGACCACCGCCGCCAGGCCGAAGCCGATGGCAACACGCTGCAGCGAGATCAGCACGCGCCATGCCAGACCGATATCCTGCGGGCCATTGTCGAAGAACGGATGCGCGATCAAATCGTAGGCCTCGTTCCACACCTGGGTCGGCGGCGGCAGGCTTGATGTCGGCGACGAACAGGCGATCTGCCAGACGACCAGCATCAGCGCGATCACGATGTTGGGCGGCACCAGCGCGCTTGCCAGTTTGCCGGCGATGGCTAGCGGCTCGAAGCGACGCCGTGCCTTGGCAGTGAAGGCGATGACCTCCGCCGGCTTGGCAGGAAAGGCCTTCACCTTGGTGTCCTCGATAGTCTGGATCGACATGTCTGGGGAAAACTCCGTGGGGCAGATAATTCGAGCGACAAACGGCGCAATGCGCCGTTTGCGCAGGGGTTCAGGCCGATGCCTTGATCTTCAGGCTATCGAGATAGGCGGACGGGTTGGCCGGATCGAAGATCTTGCCGTCGAAGAAGGTCTCGACGCCGCGCGACGACGACGCCGGAACGTCGGCAGCCGCAACGCCGAGATCCTTGGCCGCCTCGCGCCACAGATCCTCGCGGTTGACCTGATCGACCAGCGCCTTGATGTCGGTGGTCGGCGCGAACTTGCCCCAACGGATGTTCTCGGCGAGGAACCACGTATCGTGGCTCTTGAACGGATAGGAGACGCCGCCCTTCCAGAACTTCATGGAAAGATCGGTGCCGTTGGCGACGCGGCCATTGCCGTAGTTGATGTCGCCCTTGAGGCGGCCGATGATGTCGGCGACGGGCACGTTCATCCATTGCCGCTTGCCGATGATGGCGGCCATCTCGTCCTTGTTGTCGCTGGCCTCGCACCATTGCTGGGCTTCCATGACGGCCATCAGGATCGCCTTGGTGGCGTTCGGGTTTTTCTCGATGAATTCGGCACGCAGGCCGAGCGCCTTTTCCGGATGGCCCTTCCACAATTCGCCCGTCGTGGCGGCGGTGAAGCCGACGCCCTGATGGACGAGCTGCTCGTTCCACGGCTCGCCGACGCAGAACACGTCCATGTTGCCGACCTTCATGTTGGCCACCATCTGCGGCGGCGGCACGACGATGGTCGAGACGTCTTTGTCGGGATCGATGCCACCGGCCGCCAGCCAGTAGCGCAGCCACAAATCATGCGTGCCGCCCGGGAAGGTCATGGCGGCCTTGATTTCCTTGCCAGCCGCTTTCTTGGCGGCAAAAGCGTCTTTCAGCTTCGAGGCGTCGAGACTGACACCGGTGCCGGCATATTCCTGGGCGACCGAAATGCCTTGGCAGTCGTAGTTGAGCCGCGCCACGATCGCCATCGGCATCGGCTGGTTGTTCTGCGTCACCTTGCCCGTGTGCATGAGGTAAGGCAGCGGCGTCAGGATATGGGCGCCGTCGATGCCGTTGGCCGCGCCGCCGAGCATCAGATTGTCGCGTGTCGCACCCCAGGAGGCCTGCTTGAGCACCTCGACATCGGGCATGCCGAACTTGGCGAACAGCCCCTTCTCCTTGGCGATCATCAGCGGTGCCGCATCGGTGAGGGCAATGAAGCCGAGCTTGGCCCCGGTGACCTCCGGAGTGGCGGTCGCAGCATAGGCGCCGGAAGGGAAGAGCTTGCGGGCCGCCACGAACAGGCCGGCCGTCATCGCGCTGCTGACGAGAAAATCGCGGCGCGTCATGTCCTTGAGGGTCGTTCCAGTCCTGATCCGTTTCGTCATCGTCGTCTCCGGTTGGGCGCGGCTTGGGATCCGCGTCGTCGATTGCGTGTTGATCAAAACAAAAAAGCCGCCAGCCAGGTCTTCGCGTCCGGGTGACCGGGAGCGCGCATTAACCTGAGCGGCAGCTTTGCCTGTGGCGCCCGTCGTTGGACGCCTGTTCCGTGACCCGCGAAGGGCCTGTCTATTTCAAAGCAGGAACCGTGCCAGTTTTGAGAGAGGTGAAAAAGATCAATTAAATCAGCAACCCGCGCCGATCGCGGACGCACCGGGTCGTATAGCCGGAAGGCCAAAGATTGTTCATTCGGGCAATCGCGCGCACAATTTTTGTGCAATGCACAAGAATGACGCGGAAATGATCAGGCTTCCGCGCGAGCCGATTTCTGGCCGGTAATGTACGCGTCGACCTCGTCCGGATCGAAGATCTGGCCGTCGAAGAAACCGTCCGGACCGAGCACAAGGCCGGCGCCTGTCGCGCCGACTGCGGTGGCAACTTGGAGCGCACCCTCGACTTTCGAATTGGCGCCGGGAAGCGCCACACCAAGCGGCTTCAGAGCCGAACGGTAGAGGTCGGGCCGGTAGCAGTTGCGGGCGATGGCAAGGTTTTCCGGCGTGTGCGCCACGTGCCCCCAGCGCACCATCTGCGTGTAGAACCACAGCGCATGGCTCTTCCATGGAAAGTTCGCTGCCTTGTCGAACGGGAGGAAGAAGTCGTCGATGGTCCGCTCCGCGCCGCCGCCCAGTCGGAGATGACCGGTCAGGATCGGCATCTGCACGGCCGGCGGCAGGCCGAGAAAGCCGGCCTGCGCCATCACAGCTGCCAATTCGCCACGGTTGGCCGGATCCTGGCACCAGCGCGCCGAGTGATGCAGCGCACGCAGCAGCGCCGCCAGTGCCTCGGGGTTTTCGTCTGCCCACGCCTTGCGCACGCCGATCACCTTCTCCGGGCTGTTACGCCATATCCGCGCCTTGACGGTGACGATATGCCCGGTGCCGGCGGCAACCGCAGCACTGTTCCAAGGTTCGCCTGCGCAGTACCCGTCGATGCGGCCGGTGGCCAGCGCATCCGCCATGAAGGGCGGCGGCACGATGACGATCTCGATTTCGCGCCCCGGATCGATGCCGCAGGCGGCGAGCCAGTAGCGGAGTTCGTAATTGTGCCCGGAATGCGGATGCACCACGGCGAAGCGCAGCGGGTCGCCACCGGCCGCAGCGCGCTCGCGAATGAGCGCGCGCAACGCCGCACCGGCGCGCGCCGGATCAAGATCGGCTTCGGCGCCGTGCGCCACCATTCCGGCCCAGACGGTGTTGGAGACGGTGACGCAATTGCCGCCGAGCCCGAGCGAGAACGGCACGATGGTTTCCGAAGCGAGTGGCGTCAGCCCGAGATTGCAGGCGAGCGGCATCGGTCCCAGCATATGCGCGAGATGAAAGTGACCGATGGCGATGCGGTCGCGGATGTTGGCCCAGGACGTCTCGCGGTGTAGGGTGAGGTCGATGCCTTCTCGTGCGGCAAAGCCAAGCTCCCCGGCCGCGACCAGCACGGCGCTGTCGAAAAGCGGCATGAAACCGGCGGTGATCTGGTGCGCGGCGCCCATGCTCATTCATCCTCCGCCGGTCCGAGCAGCCCGGCGGCAGTCACCAGGCTCTGGGCGATGTCGCCGATCTTGCGGTTCTGGTTCATCGCCGTCTTGCGCAGCAGCGTGTAGGCGGCCTCTTCGGAGAGGCCGCGCGACTTCATCAGGATGCCCTTGGCGCGGTCGATCACCTTGCGGCTCTCGAGTTCGCCGCGAACCTCTTCCAGTTCGCGCGCCATGCGCGAAAAAGCGTTGAAACGGCTGACCGCCATGTCGAGGATCGGCTTGACGCGCTCTTGCCGCAGACCGTCGACGACATAGGCCGAAACGCCGGCATCGACCGCCGCCTCGATCGAGGCCTGGTCGGAGCGGTCGACGAACATGGCGATCGGCCGTTTCACGGCGCGCGACAGCTGGAACATGTTTTCCAGCATGTCCCGGTTCGGATTCTCGAGATCGATGACGATGACGTCGGGCTCGACCTCGGCGATCCGCCGCGCAATGCCGGTCACGTCATGAATGACGGTGACTCGCTCATGGCCGGCCTCGCGCAACCCCGCCTCGATGATCGCGGCGCGGATGCGGTTTTCATCGATCACCAGGACGGCGAGTGCGGTTCGAACCATGCCTGCATTGTGACCAAGCGAAGGAATTGTGCAATGCAGTATGGTTGAACAACCCAATATTCGCTGACCGCGCCGCAGGCGCCTAATCCACCGCCAGCGCCGTGACCTCGCGGCGGAAGGGCAGTGCGTCGCCGATATCGGCTTCATCCAGCTCGCGCGCAAAGCGGTGGCCGGCATAGGTTGCCCAGGCGATCGGACCCGGCGCTTCGGCGTCGCCGATGACCTTGATCGAGCGGATGCCGCTATCGGCCCATTCGTCCCGCCGCGCCTTCAACTCGCGCCAGACGCCGTCGTCCTGTTGGCGCGACGTCACCAGCACCACGGCGTCCGCGGCAATGTCGCTTCGGGCGCCCGTATAGGCGCACGCAGTGACAACCCCACCCGCCACGATGCGGGTCACGGTCCGGTTCAGCACGATATCGACGCCGAGTTCGGCCAGCCGGCGGTGGATGGCGCCCTGCTCCAGCGTGTTGCGGGTCCAGTCGGACACATAGGCCGACGGTGTCACCAGCGTCACCCTCGCGCCCTGGCGCGCCATCAGCTCGGCCAGAACGCCGCCCATGTAATAGTGATCGTCGTCGAACAGCACGACAGTTCCGGTCGGCACATTGCCGCCCATCAAATCGTCCGGCGTGTAGACCGGCATGGCTCGGTCCGCCGGCATCGGCACGACATGCGCGCGCGCCACGCCATCGCGGCGCCATGTCGAGCCGGTGGCGATGGCAATGTTCTGGAAGCCGAAGGCGAGGATTTCCTCGGCCGACAGCCGGCTTTCGAAATAGACGTCGACATTGGACATCTGGCTGATCTGGTACTGGCGGTAGTCGCGCACACGCCCCCATGCCGAGAGACCAGGCAAGCGGCACTCGCGCGCCACGCGGCCGCCGAGTTCGGTTCCGGCTTCGGCGATGGCCACCTGGTAGCCGCGCAGGCCGAGTGCCCTGGCGGCTTCCAGCCCGGCGGGGCCGGCTCCGACGATCAGCACGCTGTCGCTGTCGCCCTTGGCCTGCATGCGTTCGGGATGCCAACCCTTGCGCCACTCCTCCATGAAGGTCGGGTTCTGCGTGCAGCGCGAGATCGACATGGTCATGTCGCCGGTGATGCAGATGTTGCAGCCGATGCATTCGCGAATGTCCTCGATCCGCCCCTCTTCCACCTTCTTCGGCAGGAAGGGATCAGCGATCGACGGCCGCGCGCAGCCAATGAAGTCCAGCGTGCCGGACTTGATCATCTTCACCATCACATCCGGCGAGGTGAAGCGGCCGACACCGACGACCGGCTTGGAGGTCAGCGTCTTGATTCCGGACACCAGGCTCTCCTGCGCGCCCTCCTCCTTGAACCGCGACGGCCCCGAGCAGTCCTCCCAGGCGCCATGCGCCAGGTCCCAGAGGTCGGGCAGATCGGCATGCATCTCGATCATGTCGCGCACTTCGGAATTGGCAAAGCCGAGCTCGCCGATCATCTCGTCCAGCGACAGCCGCAGCGTCAGGCCGCACGTGTCGCCGATGGCGTCCCTGCCCTCTTCGATCAGCTCACGCATCAACCGCGAGCGGTTCTCCAGCGAGCCCCCATATTCGTCGCTGCGCTGGTTGGTGGCGGTGGACAGGAAGTGCTGGATGATGCCGAAGCCATGCGCGCCGTAGAGGCAGACCAGATCGAAGCCCGCCAGCCTGGCCCGTTTGAAGGCATTGCGGTGCCAGCGGCGCAGGTCGCGTATATCCTGCTTGTCCATGGCGCGCGCTTGGACCGGATCGTTGGTGAAGGTTCGGATCGGCAGGGCCGAGGGTCCGCGCGGTACCTCCTTGGTGTAGAGGTTGGGACCGTTGATGCCCGAATAGGCCAGCTGGATGCCGGCCAGCGCGCCATGCTGGTGCATGGCCTCTGCCATCTTCGCCAGCGCCGGGATATCGGCGTCGTCCCACAGCCTGAGCTCGATGAAGGGCGTGATCTCCGATGTGTGGTGCATCTCGGTCTGCTCGGTGAAGATGACGCCCCAGCCGCCTTCCGACTTGATGCGGCGCATCTCGGCCGCGGCCGAAGGATCGCGATAGCCCCCGCCATTGCAATGCGGCACCTGATAGAAGCGGTTCTTGGCGGTCACCGGACCGATCTTCACGGGCTCGAACAGAATGTCGTAGCGCGGATCGCGCATGGAACGTGCCTTCCTGCCAGCTCAGCCTTGCAACTTGCCCGATCATGGTTCGAGCCAAGGCGCAAGCCGGCCAGCCCAGTGGGTTGATGCCGTGAGACCATTCATAAGTTGCGGCAAGCGCCGGAAAACAACAGATTTCTTCTGTGCCGGTTAGGCCGCGCCTAATCGCGTTCACCCGGATTAGCATCCGCTGAATTTCGGCTGAGCCAAATGCGACTTCAAGGCCGCCGCTGCGCGATGTTAGATAGCGCCCACGGCCAACGAGACATAAACGCATGGACAGCATCCAGATCCTAGAAAAGCTGATCGCCTTCCCGACGGTGAGCCGCGACTCGAACCTCGTCCTCATCGGTTATGTGGCGGAGCTGCTGGAGGCGCATGGCATTGCTTGCCAGATCATCCGCAGCGAGGACGGCCATAAAGCCAATTTGTTTGCCACCATCGGACCGACTGATGCTTCCGGCATCATGCTGTCCGGCCACACCGACGTCGTTCCGGTCGACGGCCAGGCCTGGACGCTGCCGCCCTTCGAGATGACCAACCGCGACGGCAAGCTTTACGGACGCGGCGCGGCCGACATGAAGGGCTTCGTCGCCTGCGCGCTCGCCACTTGCCTCAAGGCCGCGAAAATGACGCTGAAGACGCCGTTGCATTTGGCACTCTCCTACGACGAGGAGATCGGCTGCATTGGTGTGCGCAGTCTGATCGACATGCTGCAAGCGGCCCCGCAGCGGCCCTTGCTGTGCATCGTGGGCGAGCCCACCGACATGCAGGTGGCGACGGGCCACAAGGGCAAGCTTGCCGCACGCGCGCTTTGCAAGGGACGCGAGGGCCATTCGGCGCTAGCCCCGTTGGCGCTCAACGCCATCCATCTCGGCTGCGACTTCGTCGCCGCCTTGCGCCGCGAGCAGGACCGGCTGGTGCGCGATGGCGCCCGCGACGGCGACTACGACATTGCCTACACAACCGTCCATGTCGGCAAGATCAACGCCGGCGTGGCGCTGAACATCGTGCCGAACCTCTGCCAGGTCGACTTCGAGATCCGCAATGTCGCGGCCGACGACCCGCATGAGATTCTCGAGCGCCTGCGCGTGGAGGCCGCGCGCATTTCCACCGAAGCCTCGGCTATCGCGCCTGAGGCGGCAATCGACATCGACATCACCAACACCTATCCCGGCCTGGACACGCCGGCCAGTTCGCAAGCCGTCGCTTTCATCAAATCGCTGACCGGCGCCAACAACACCATCAAGGTTGCCTACGGCACGGAGGGCGGCCTGTTCAGCCGCGATCTCGGCACGCCGACGGTCGTGTGCGGACCGGGATCGATGGCGCAGGGACACAAGCCGGATGAGTTCGTCAGCGTCGAGCAGATGCGCCGTTGCGATGGCATGCTGGAAAAATTGCTGCAGCGGCTTGCCGACCAGCAGTTGGCTTAACCGGGGCTACTTCTGTGGAAGTGCTGCCTGGCCGACAGCCCGCTCGGCGCCGAACACGCCTTGCTCGACGACGAAATGCCGGCAGTGGTCGATGAACGCCTGGACGGTTTGCGTGCGGTGTTCGGAACTGGGCAAGGCGACGCCCATGGTCAGCGGCCGCAGATCGCCGTCCAGCGGCACGAAGACCAGCGGCTTGCCGTCCGGCGCCAGCGTGTTGAGCGGCCGCATATTGGCGATGCCGTAGCCGAAGCCGTTGGCCACCATGGAACGCATGACGGCGATGTCGCCGGTACGCTCGGCAATGTTGGGGCGGATTCCCCGCTGGTGGAATGCCGACAGAAAATATTCGCGGCTGAACGGCAGGTCGAGCAGCACCATCGGCTCGTCGGCCAGCTCCTCCGTCGTGATCGACGCCTTTGCCGCGAAGCGATGCCCCGCCGGCAGCATGACGTACGCCGGCACCAGCATCAGCGGCTCGAAGGTCATGTCCTGCGACAGTTCGAGATCGTAGGTCAAGGCAAGGTCGATTTCACCGCGCTGCAGCATCTCGAGCAATTGCCCCTGATTGCGCTCGAACTGGCGCACCCGCACATCGGGATAGGCACGCTCGAACCGCATGCGCAGCGCCGGCAGCACGATCTGCGCGAACGTCAGCAGACATCCCACCGCCAGCGGGCCGCGCACCTTTTCGGCAAAATCGCCGGCGACGTCATGCAAGGCGTCGGCATCGTTGAGCAGCCTTGCGGCTTCCTTGAGGAAGATGCGGCCGCCGGCTGTCAGCGACAGGCCGTGCGAATGCTTGCGGACAAAAAGCTGGACGCCGAACTCGGTTTCCAGTTGTGCGATGGAGGCCGAAATCGACGGCGGCGACACATTGACCTGTTCGGCCGCCTTGGCGATGGAGCCGGCTTCGCCCACGGCGACGAAATATTCCAGCTGTCTGAGCGTGAAGCGTAGCGGCATGGCTGGCTATGTTGCTGGTTTGAGGGCTTCGATCAAGCCTAATGCATGTCGCGCAAAAGTGGCCCCGGTTTTGCGCAAATGACATGCATAGAGCAAAAGCCTAAAGCGCATCGCTTGAATCCGTTCAATCGCGATGCGCTTTAGGCGCCCATCAGTATTTGATCCATGTCGTTTTGAGCGCGGTGTATTTGTCGAGCGCATGCAGCGACAGGTCGCGGCCGAAGCCGGATTGCTTGAAACCGCCGAACGGCGTCATCGGGCTCAGCGCGTCGACCGTGTTGACGGAAACCGTGCCGGCATGCAGCCGGCCGGCGATACGATGCGCGCGCGACAGGCTGTCGGTCCAGAGCGATGCGGCCAGCCCATAAGGGCTGTCATTGGCGATGCGGATCGCGTCGGCCTCGTCGTCGAAGGCGATGACCGAAAGCACCGGCCCGAAGATCTCGTCGCGAGCAATCGGATCGGCAGGTGCGACATCGTCGAAGATGGTCGGCTGGACAAAGCTGCCGCGCCCATTGACCGTGACCAGGTCGCCGCCCGCGACCAGGCGCGCGGTTTTCTTGCCGGCCTCGACGAACCGCATGACATTGGCCGCGTGGCGGGCATCGACCATCGCGCCCATTTTCGAAGCCGGATCGAGCGGATCGCCGGGCTGCGTGGCCGCCGCACGCTGCACCAGTTTCTCCACCAGGGCATCCTTGATGCCGCGCTGGACGAGCACGCGTGAATTGGCCGAACAGACCTCGCCCTGGTTGAAGAAGATGCCGAAGGCCGCCATATCGGCTGCCGCGCCGAGATCGCCGCAATCGGCAAAGATGAGGTTCGGGCTCTTGCCGCCGGTTTCCAACCAGACCTGCTTCATGTTCGACTGACCGGAATATTGCAGGAACAGCTTACCGACGGCGGTCGAACCGGTGAAGGCAAGGCAGTCCACATCCATGTGACGGCCAAGCGCCTGGCCGGCGGTTTCGCCAAGGCCGGGCACGACATTGAGCACGCCTGCAGGCAGGCCCGCTTCCATTGCCAGTTCCGCCAGAAGCAGGGCCGACAAGGGCGACTGCTCGGCGGGTTTCAGCACCACCGAATTGCCTGCCGCCAGTGCCGGCGCGCATTTCCAGGTCGCCATGTCGAGCGGGAAATTCCACGGTACCACCGCGCCGACCACGCCAAGCGGTTCGCGCCGCACCAGCACCAGATCGCCTTCGCCGGTCGGCGCCACTTCGCCATAGATCTTGTCGATGGCCTCGCCATACCATTGGAAGATCGCTGCCGAGCCGGGAACGTCGACCGCGGCCGCATCCCTGACCAGTTTGCCCATGTCGAGCGATTCCAGCAGAGCCAGGTCATGCAGGTTTTCGCGCAGCAATTGCGCCAGCCGCAGCAGCACCTCCTTACGGTGCGCCGGGCTGGTCCGCGACCAGACGCCGGCGTTGAAACTGCGCCGCGCTGCGGCAACCGCCAGATCGATGTCTTCCTCACCGCAGGACGCCACTTCGGCCAGCACCTCGCCTGTTGCCGGATTGACGCTGGCAAAAGTCCGGCCCGAACGCGCTGCGACCGTCTTGCCGTCGATGAACGCCTTGTCGCGAAAACGGATCGCGGACGCCTTGCCGATCCAGTCCTTGTGACTGAGTTCGCTCATCGCAGGTGACCCCTGTCTTGACTATTCGTCGCCCGGCACGCCGTAGCTCGGCGCATCGGATGGGTTTATCGCGCGGGTCACATAGGCATCGAGCTGCGGTTTGTAGAGTTCCCACAGCGTCGCCAGTTGCTCGATCGGGCAATCGTCGGTCCAGTCGCAGCGCAAATCGGCGACCGGCCACGCCACCTCGCGCACCAGCTTCATACCGGCGGAATGGACAGGACCCGCCTCGCCGCCCGCTTTCAGCGCGGCGCGCATGGTCGCGATGAGGCGGTCGCCGAGATGCCCTTCCGACGCCAGGAACGCCTCGACCATGGCTTGCGGAACGCCGTCATGGGCCAGCATGTTGCCGCCGCAGGCGACATTGTCCGCACGCGCCTCCGCCCAGATGCCAAGCGCCTTGGGCCCTGAGTGGATAGCGGTCGTCCCAGCGGCATCGACAGCCAGCACTTGCCGGTATTCGGGATAGGCACCGGTGCGCTTCAATATGGCAATCGCCTCTGCCGCCGACGCACCGCGCGCCAGCAATTCGAGACCGCGCAGTCCCAGCGTAGGATCGGTGACGTTCTGGCTGGCAATGGCGCCGGCGCCCGCCTGCGCATAGGCGCAGCGCGCCGCCACAGCAGGCGACGAGGAGGACACCGCGACCCCGAACATGCCGGTGCGGCTGCACCGCGCGACGATGGAGAATGTCATGACTTTTAATCCGGGATAACTGCGGTGCCGTCGATCTCGACCAGCCAGTCCGGCCGCGCCAGGGCCTGCACGACAAGGCCGGTCGAGACGGGATGCACGCCTTTGATATACTCGCCCATGGTGCGGTAGACCGCCTCGCGATGGCGGACATCGGTAATGTAGACCACCACCTTGACCAAATGCTCCATGGTGCCGCCGCACTCCTCGATCAGCTGGCGGATGTTCTGCATGACCTTGTGCGTCTGTTCGACCGGATCATGGCTTTCGATATTCTTGGCCGTGTCGAGGTCCTGCGGGCATTGGCCGCGCAGATAGACGGTCCTGCCGCCCCGCGTAACGACCGCCTGGCACAGATCATTGTCGAGCTTCTGCTCGGGATAGGTGTCCTTGGTGTTGAACTTGCGAATTCTTGTATGGGCCATCTTGGTCTCCGTCAGTCGGCTCGAGGTCGGGACGTCCGTTTCTATGCCACTTTGGTCTCGCGCTTTGCGGACGCATGGTAGGCCAGGTACTTGCGCTGCGTGGAGATATGGTCTGCCACATGCTGTGCGTCGTGCCAGACGCCCCAGATGAAGCTCGACCCCCGCCGCGATTGCCACGGCAGTCCCAGGAAATAGATCCCTGGCTCGGTCGACACGCCGCGCTGGTGCTTCGGCTTGCCCTTTTCGTCAAACACATCGACCTTCAGCCAGTTGTAATCGACGGTGAATCCCGTTGCCCAGATGATCGAACCTATCCCGGCTTCCGCCAGGTTCAGCTCGAGAATGGGATCAGTCATGCATTGCGGGTCCGGTCCGATCTCGCGGGCCGCGGGCTCCTCGGGAAGGTCGAGGCCGTTGCGAGCGACATAGGCGTCGGCCTCGTCCAGCACCGACATGTAGTTCGCATCGCCGCGCGCGATATTTTTAGCCAGATCCGGAGCGAAGGTCATGACCCCTTCCTTGTAGGATTCCGTCCGGCCAACCAGCGTCATCCCTTGCGCGGCAAGACGCCGGAAGTCGATCGTCTGGCCGCCCCGCGCGCCGCTCACCGCGATGGTGACGTGTTCGGTGCCAGGCGCCGGCGCTTGAGCGTCCCATTTGCCCAAAACCCCCAGCCACCAGCAGAAGTCACGCTCGCGATAGGCCCGCGGCGGCCGATCATGCGGCCCGACCGAGAGATAGACGCGCCGTCCCGCGCGCTGGAGTTCGTCGGCGATCTGCACCCCCGAGGACCCGGAGCCGACCACCAGCACCGCACCTTCGGGCAACTGGCCCGGATTGCGATAGGCGCTGGAATGGATCTGCATCGCTCCGGCATCCCCGGGGACAACCGCCGGAATGACCGGATGCTGGAAAGCCCCGGTAGCGGCAACCACGCTCCTGGCCTCGATCACGCCATCCGAGGTTTCGACCCGGAAGCCGGGACGGCCGACAAGCCTTTCCACGCTCCTGACCTCCACGCCGCAGCGGATGGGGGCAGCGATCATGCCGGCGTAAGCGACAAAATAATCGGCGACCTTCTCCTTGCCGACAAAGGCGTCGGGACCGGCGTCCGGAAATTCCATGCCGGGAAAACGATCATGCCAGGCGGGACCATTGGCAACCAGCGAGTCCCATCTTTCGGTACGCCAGCGTTCGGCGATGCGGCTCCGCTCGAGCACGAGATGCGGCACCCCGCACTTGCTCAGATGCTCGCTCATGGCCAGCCCCGCCTGGCCGCCGCCAACAACAAGCGTGTCTACCGTTTCGACTGGCATTTCAGCGGCCCTTTCTGGCTCTCCCCGGGAGTGTCTGCGGATGCGGCGGAGATCTGATCGTTGGTTTACTGGAGGCACCGGGCAGCGAAAATTATGATTTCATGTGGCAGTGGTTAGCTTGTCCCTAAATGCCGGGAAGCATGGCCGAAGATGTGGAGCGCGGGCGTGGATCATCACTGTTGAGTCAGAAGAAACGGACGGCTCAGAGATAGAGGCTTCTGGCCGCCTTGGACGAGAGCAACTCCTTTGCCGGCCCCTCCTGGGCGACCTTACCCTTGACCAGCACATAGCCGCGATCGGCGATGCCCAGCCCCATTTCGGCATTCTGTTCGATCAACAGGATGGTCGTGCCTTGGCGATGGATCTCCCTTGTGATCTCGAAATACTCGCCGATGAGTTTTGGCGAGAGACCGAGCGACGGCTCGTCCATGATCACCAGTCTGGGTTCGCCGATCAGCGCGCGCGCCAGCGCCACCATCGCCTGTTCGCCGCCGGACAGCGTGCCGGCGACTTGGCGCAAACGCTCATGGATGCGCGGAAACAGCTTGCACATCTTGTCCAGTTGCACCCTGAAATTGGGTCCCCTGCCCGACACCGCATCATAGCCCAGACGCAAATTCTCCATCACGGTCAGGCCGGGGAACAGCCGGCGCCCTTCGGGAACGAGCCCGACGCCGAGCGACGCCAGGTTTTCCGTGCCGAGCGTCGCCATGTCCCTGCCCATCACCTCGACCTTGCCGCGCTGCGCCCGCACGACGCCGCAGACTGTCATGAAGGTTGTCGTCTTGCCGGCGCCGTTCGGCCCCAGCAGGCAGACCAGTTCGCCGGGGCGCACGCTCATCGCCACGCCGCGCAGCATCGGCACCGCGCCATAGGAAGTATCGACATCCCTGAGTTCAAGCATGGGCGACCGCCTTCCCGAGATAGGCTTCCTGGACGCGCGGGTCGGCGCGCACCGCCGCGAAGTCGCCCTCGGCGATCTTGCTGCCATAGTCGATGCAGGTGACATGCTGCGGGAACGCTTCGACCACCCGCATGTCATGCTCGATCAAGACCACCGACAGAGCAGGGTTTTGTACGCGCAGCCGCGTGATGTCGGCCACCAGTGCGTCGGTTTCCGTGTCGTCCATGCCGACCGAAGGTTCGTCGAGCAGCAAGAGCTTGGGCTGCGATGCGAGCGCGCGGGCAATTTCCAGCCGTCGCCTGTCGGCCTGCGCCAGCGTGCCCGCTGGCCGGTAGCGTTGTTCGAACAGGTCGCCGGAGCCGAGCTTGAGCAGGGTTTCGGCCTTTTCCACGCAGGCCGCCATCTCACGGCGCGACGCGCCGGGCCTAAACAGCGCGGTCAGCACGCCGGTCCTGGTGCGGGTGTGCATGCCGATGATGACGTTGTCGAGGACACTGAGGTCGGAGAACAGACGCGACGACTGGAATGTGCGGGCGATGCCGCGGTCGACAACTTCGTAGGACGGGCGGCCGGTGATCTCGGCGCCGTCGAAGGTCACGCGACCGGAGGTTGGCCGGTAGACGCCGGTCACGACATTGAACAGCGTCGACTTGCCGGCGCCGTTCGGGCCGATGACGGCGAGCACCGCGCCCTTGTCGATCGACAGGCTGACATCGTTGAGCGCGACCAGGCCGCCGAAACGCATCGTCAAATTCTCGACCTTGAGAAGCGCGCTCACAGTCCGCCTCCGTAGCGCCGCATGCGTTGCGGGAACAGACCTTGCGGCCGGATCATCAGGAAGCCGATGATGACGACGCCGAAGAACAGCAGGCGGTAGTCGGCGAACGCGCGCAATTTCTCCGGCAGGATGGTCAGCAGGAACGCACCGACGATGACACCGAAAATATTGTCCATGCCGCCGACGATGACCATGGTCATGATGGTGACGGAGACCAGGAAGGTGAAATTGTCGGGAGAAATGTAGGAGACGTAGAAGGCGTAGATCGTGCCGGCGAAGGCGGCGAGAAAGGCGTCGACGGCGAAGGCCAGAACCTTGAACCACGCCACATTGATGCCTTGCGCCTTGGCGGCGATCTCGTCGGCGCGCAGCGCATTCCAGGCCAGACCGATGCGCGAACCGTGCAGCCGATGCGCGGTGACGATGGCGACGACGACCAGTGCGGCCGACAAATAATAGAAATTCGCCTGGCTCGGCAGCTTCCAGCCGAAGATCACCAGCGGATCGGCAAAGGAATGGCCGAACAGGCTGGGCGCCGGAATGCCGACCAGTCCGTTGGGTCCGCCGGTCCAGCTGAAATTGTTCAGCAATTGCTGGACCACGACACCGAAGGCGATGGTGACAAGCGCCAGATAAGTGTCGCGCGTGCGCATCGACGGGATGCCGATGATGAAACCGAACAGGGTCGCCGCCAGCGCCGCGACCGGCAGCGTCAGCCAGAAGCTGACGCCGAAATTGATCGCCAGCAGCGCCGACACGTAGGCGCCGATGCCGTAGGAAGCGCCGGTGGCGAAGTTCGGGATGTTGGCGCTGCCGAGCTGGAAATTGAGCGCCAGCGCCAGCACCGCATAAAGCTCGGCGACGATCAGCAGATGGAGGATATAGGTGTTGGATCCGACGAAGAACGGAAAGGCCAGCACGATGACCGCCGCAGTGATCATCGCCACGAGCGGAACCCGGGCAAAGCTCGCCAACGCATAGTCGGCGATCCACGGCAGCCTCTCCAGCAGATAGAAACCGAGGCCGAGCAAGGCCAGCAGGCCGACCACCTGCCAGCCGCCGTCGACTCTGAGGATGAGGTACAGGAACGCTGCCCCGATGATTTGCGAGGCGATGGCGAAGACCGTGGCCGCGGCTATGCCCGGCACGTCGGGTGAAGCACGACCGTGCATGCTAGACTTTCTCCATGACGGTGCGCCCAAGCAGGCCGGCGGGGCGGAAGATGAGCACGGCGATGACCAGCAGGAAGACGAAGACCAGCCGGTAGGAAGCGCCGTCCGGCACGAATGTCTGCGCCAGCACTTCGATGCCGGCAATGATCAGTCCGCCCAGTATGGCGCCCGGCATCGAGCCGAGGCCGCCGATGACCGCGGCGGAAAAGCCGAGCAGGCCGGCCATGACGCCGAAGTCGAACCGTGTCACGCCGGCATAGCTTGCGAACAGAAGTCCAGCGATGGCGCCGATAGCCGAGGCAATGAAGAACGTCGCACGGAAGACGCGTGCATCGCGGATGCCCATCATGCGCGCCACGACCCGGTCCTCCGAGGCCGCCCGGATGCGCAGCCCGAGCGGGGTCATGCGCAGGAAGACAAACAGCATGGCAACCAGCGCGACGGTCAGCACCACCACCAGCAGCGCGAACCAGCTGATGGCAACGCCGGAGATTTCGAAAGCCATGCCCGACACCAGGCGCGGGAAGGCATGCGGGTTCGATCCCTGCGGATAGAGATGGCGGATCAGCTCGCGGATGACGATGCCGAGCGCCACGGTCGCCACCAGCGCCATCATGGCGGGCGCATCGCGGAAGCGCCTGATGACCACCTTGTCCAGCAGGACGCCGATCAAACCGACGGCGAGCACGGCGACCGGAACCGCAAGCACCAGCCAGGCGGGCCCCGAGGCGCCAAGAGCGGTCGCCAACGCCTGGGCAAGCGCCAGCGTGATGAACGGCGCCGTCATCGCGACATCGCCGTGCGAGAAATGAATGACGTTCAAGACACCGAAGATCAGGCTGAATCCGATCGCCAGCAAGGCATAGATGCAGCCAAGGGTTATCCAGTTCACCAGTTGCTGGACAAGCAGTTCCGCCATGCGGTCGGTCTCTCGATTGAAGCCGACAGGTATCAATCGCCATCCCGGGCGGACAGAACGAATCTCCGAACTCACGAGTCACAATTTCCGAATTTCGTCACTGAATACGCGCCCGTACACTGATGATCAGCCGACGATCACGATCGGCCGGGTCGCTACGACGGCGGCAGATAATTCTGTTTGAGGTGGAACCATGCAAAACAGGCGCAGTGCGCTTATCCGCGTATCGTCAATTCTGGCCGGCTCTCTGTTTGCCATCGCCCTGGGCGCCGCCCAGGCGCAGGCCGACCAGATCAAGCTCGGCTTCATCGGGCCGCTCTCCGGCGGCAACGCCCAGCAGGGCCTCGGCGCCCGCAACGGCTTCCTGCTCGCCATCGAGCAGGCCAATGCCAGCGGCTATCCGCACCAGGTGGAAGGCGTCGTGCTCGATGACGCCTCCGATCCGGCCGTCGGCGTTTCGGCGGCGCAGAAGCTGGTCAACGATCCCGCGGTGGTCGCGGCAACGGGGCATTGGAACAGCTCGGTCGCGTTGGCGACGATCCCGGTCTTCAACCGCTCGCAGATGCCGTTCATCGTCTGGGGCGCGGTCAGCCCGAAGATTACCGAACAGAACTTCCCGAACGTGACCCGCGTCACGCCGACGCTGGTCAACGAGAACAAGCCGCTGGCCGAAGCCATCGCCAAGCAAGGCAAGATCAAGAAGATCGCCATCATCTCCGACACCACCGACTACGGTGCGGCCAACACCAAATGGTTCGGCGATTTCTTCAAGGCGGCCGGCGGCGAGGTCGTTTCTTCGGATGCCGCGGCTGTCGGCACGACCGATTTCCGCGCCATGCTGACTACCGCGAAGGCAGCGTCGCCCGACGCGGTCTATTTCGGCGGCGTCGTCACCGAAGCAGCGCTGGTGCGCAGCCAGATGGCCGACCTCGGCATGGGCAATCTGCCGATGTACGGAATTTCAGGCATCTACGACCCGAAATTCATCGAGATCGCGGGAGCTGCCGCCGAGGGCACCATCGCCGGAACTCCGGCCGTCCAGTCGAACCCCAAGCTCGAGGAGTTCAACAAGGCCTATGAAACCAAGGCTTATCCCGATCCCGCCGGCTCCTATGCGAAATATGCCTACGAGGCGACGCAGATCCTGCTTCAGGTCATCAAGGAAAAAGGCCTCGACGACAAGGAGGCGCTGAGCAAGGCTATTCGTGATATCCACCACGACGGCATTCTGGGAGACGTCTCGTTCGATGCCAACGGACAGACCAACATGGCCATCGACATCGACATGTTCGTCGTCCGCAGCGGCAAATGGGAGAAGATGTAACCACCTGATCGACGCCGCGCCCGTTCTCAGTGGCGCGGCGTCGATCACCTTCATCGCCGAGCTCGCAAAAGTCCTGACCGGAGCGCCTGACCATGAATGACGAGGCTGGCCACGGCGCACCTCGAAAGGCCGTCGAGATCAAGGGCGTCTCCAAGGTGTTCGGCACCTATCAGGCGCTGAAGCCTGTTTCCTTCGACATCTACGACAACGAGTTCTTCACGCTGCTCGGCCCGAGCGGCTGCGGCAAGACCACCCTGCTGCGCATGATCGCCGGTTTCGAGCAGCCGACGGCGGGGCAGATTTTCCTGCACGGCTCGGACATACAGGGACTCCCCCCGCATAAGCGGCGGGTCAACACCGTCTTCCAGAGCTACGCCCTGTTTCCGCATATGAGCGTCGAACAGAACATCGGCTTCGGGCTCGAAAACCTCGGCTGGTCAAAGGGCCGCCGCGATGCGCGCGTCGCCGATATGCTTCGTCTCGTCCATATGGAGGCCTTTGCCGGGCGCAAGCCGCAGCAATTGTCGGGCGGCCAGCGCCAGCGCGTCGCGCTCGCCCGCGCCCTGGCGCCGGAACCGGAAGTGCTGCTGCTCGACGAACCGCTCTCGGCACTCGACCTGAAGCTGCGCCAGGCCATGCGCGACGAGCTGCGCATCCTGCAGCGCAAGACCGGCATCACCTTCGTCTTCGTCACCCACGACCAGGAAGAAGCGCTCGACATGTCGGATCGCATCTGCGTTCTCGGCGATGGCGAGATCCAGCAGCTTGGCACACCCGCGGCGATCTACGAGGAGCCGTCGAACCGCTTCGTCGCCGATTTCATCGGCGAGACCAACTTCCTCGATGCTGACGTGATTGCCGTGGACGGCGAGCAGGCAACCGTGAAAACGCAGCTCGGCATGACCTTGACGGCCTCTCACAAGAAAGCGGTCGCCGGCCAGAAGGCCTTCATCTCGATACGTCCGGAAAAAATCAGCCTGCCCGCGCAGGACAACCCGATCGCTGTCGACGGCACGATCATGAGCACCAACTATCTCGGCGGCTACACATACTATCTGATTGAAGCGGGCGGCACCAAGCTGCGCATCTCCAAGCGCAACAGCGTCAGCCGCGGCCAGATGTTCGAAATCGGGCAATCGGTAAAAGTCGGCTTTGCCGCCGAATCCGTGCGGATCCTCGGCGCATGAAGCCATCCAACAAGAATCCGGACTGGCCCAAAGTTCCTAGCGGGAATGTCCTCGGCCTGCTGCCGGCCCATCTCATCATGCTGCTGACGCTGATCATCCCGATCGGTATCATCATCGTGGTGTCGTTCTCGACGCGCGGACCTTACGGCGGGTTCGAATACGTGTTCACCACCGCGCCGTACAAGCAGCTTTTGTTCAACGAAGGCTGGACCGGCGAGATGGAGTTCAATCCGCAATATCTCATCGTTGTTGCCAGAACGCTGGTCCTGTCGGCCGTGACAACATCGATCTGCCTGCTTCTGAGCTTCCCGGTCGCCTATTTCATCGCGCTGCAGCGGCCGGCGATCAAAGTGCTGCTGATCTATCTCGTCACGCTGCCATTCTGGGTTTCGATGATCGTGCGCGTCTATTCCTGGATCATCATCCTGGGCAAGGACGGTGTCGTCGAAAAGACCCTTCGCGGTCTCGGCCTCGTCGACAACATGGACTCGCTGCTGTTCGGCAACACCGCCATGCTGCTCGGTCTCGTCTACAGCTACATTCCGCTGATGATCCTGCCGATCTTCGCCTCGATCGAGAAGCTCGACCCTGCGCTCATCGAGGCGTCGCATGATCTCTATGGCAACCGCCTCACCACATTGCGCCGCGTTATCCTGCCCCTCACCCGGCCCGGCATGATCGCCGGCGCGATCCTGGTGTTCGTTCCAAGCCTCGGCGCGGTCCTGGAGCCGACCCTGCTCGGCGGCGGCAAGACCATGATGATGGGCAATCTCATCCAGCTACAGTTCGGTGGCGCCCGCAACTGGCCGCTCGGCGCCGCCATCGCCATCGTGCTGATGGCCGCGGTCATGGTCTTCCTGATTTTCCAGGGTCTGCGCTCGATGCGCACCGAAGGCCTGGAGCGTGCGGCATGAACGCGGACGATGATGTCAGGCGCTATCCGGGCTTCGGTCTCTTCAGCGCGATCTTCTTCGCCTATCTCTATTTGCCCATCGCCGTCGTGGTGTTCTACTCTTTCAACGCGAACCGGATCGTCTCCAATTGGGGCGGCTTCTCATTGCACTGGTACGCCACCGCTTTGTCCAACGCGAACCTGATGACAGCGGTGAAGACCTCCCTGCTCGTCGCCACGGTCGCCACAGTCGCCTCGACCCTTGTCGCGTTGATGGCGGCATTGGTGCTGGTGCGCGGCCGCGATGTCCGGTTCCGCCGCATCTCCGAAGCGGTGGTGAACCTGCCGCTGCTCCTGCCCGAAATCGTCGTTGCTGTCGCCGTCCTGATCCTCTTCTCCGAGATCGGGCTCGCCAACGGAATGGTGAAGCTGATGATCGCCCACACCACCTTCTGCATCCCGTTCGCCTTCCTGCCGATACGCGCCCGCCTGCAGGGAATGGACTTCGATCTGGAGGAAGCCGCCCGCGATCTCTATGCAACCGGTTGGGTCGCCTTTCGTCGCGTCACGCTGCCGCTCATCCTGCCGGGTGTTTTCGCCGGCGCCATGCTCGCCTTCGTCATCTCGATGGATGATTTCATCACCAGCAACCTGTTGAATTCCGGCGGCGCCACCACGCTGCCGGTCTACATTTTCTCGCTGATCAAGCAGGGCGTGTCGCCGCAGCTCAACGCAATCTCGACCTTGATCATGATTGTTTCGGTGGTGCTGGCGACCGTGGCCTTCCTGCTTCAGCGGCGGCAGTAGCAGCGGCGTAGTTTTTCCTAATCAAGGCGTCGGGCAAATCGAATTTATCGAACCCGACGGTTTGTTATCGTCGCCCCTGGGAGAACAACAAACAGGGGAATGACATGACGACCAAAATTGCAGCGCTCGCCATGGCCGGTGCCATGAGCCTCGCCTTTAGCGTGCCCGCTGTCGCCGAGGGCAGCCTGGCCATCTACGCATGGGCGGATTCCATCTCGCCCGAGATGGTCACGAAATTCGAGAAGGAAACCGGCATAAAGGTCACGGTCGACGCCTTCTCATCCAACGAGGACCTGCTGACCAAGCTGCAGGCCGGCTCGTCGGGCTACGACATCGTCACGCCTTCGCAGCACTTCGTGAAGATCATGATCGACAGCGGGCTGCTTGAGGATTTCGGCGCCAGCTCGATGGCGGCCTACAGCCAAGTCCTGCCGGACTGGCAGAAACCGTGGTGGGATGCGACAGGCAATCATTCGATCCCGCTCGCCTTCGGCAATGCCGGCTACACCGTCAACCGCGACCTCTACAAAGGCCCGGTCGACAGCTGGAAGACCTACTTCGAGCCACCGGCGGAGCTGCGCGGCAAGATCGCCAGCCTGGCGCAGCCCGACGAAGTCATTCCGGCAGCGGAAAACTATCTCGGCATCAAATATTGCAGCGAAGACCCGCAGGAGATGAAGCGCGTGCTCGACCTCTTGCTGGCGCAGAAGCCATTCGTGGCGGCCTATTCCAGCGACAACATCGAAAACCGCATCGGCAGCGGCGAGGTTACCGCCCATTTCTGGTGGGACGGCAACACCATGAGGCTTCGCCGCAACGACAAGGCCAATGTCGAATACGCGATGCCGAAAGAAGGTCTGGTCGGCTGGCTGGATTCCTATGTCGTGCCGAAGGGCGCGGCCAATATCGAGAACGCCAAGAAGTTCATCGATTTCATGACCCAGATCGACAACGCGACGGCGCAGTACAATTATTACGGCCACTCTTCGCCGGTGAAGATCGACGAGAGCAAGGCGCTCTACAACAAGGAGAACGCTCCGGAGCTGTTCCCGACCGTTCCCGTCAAGATGGGCCAGGCCTGCTCGCCGGCGGCGCAGGAACTCGTCACCAAGGTCTGGACGCAGCTTCTGCAATGAGCCGCTCAGCCGGGGCGCGCGCCGCCCCGGCATCTCCATTCTCAAAGGGGCTGGCCATGCAGACCGAAAATCTTGACTACGATTACATCGTCATCGGCGCAGGCTCGGCCGGTTGTGTCCTTGCCAATCGCCTGAGCGCCAACCCGTCCCACAAAGTGTGCCTGATCGAAGCCGGCGGCAGCGATAGCGGGCTGCGGGTCAAGGTGCCTGCCGGCATCCTCTCGCTCTACGGCAATCCGAACTATGACTACTGCTATGTCGGCGTGCCTCAGCCCAACCTCAACGGCCGCAGGATTCCGGTCAATCGCGGCAAGGCGCTGGGCGGCTCCAGTTCCATCAACTCGATGGTCTACATCAGGGGCGCCGCGCAGGACTATGACGAGTGGTCGCGACTCGGCTGCGCAGGCTGGGCATTCAGCGACGTGCTTCCCGTCTTCAAGAAGCTCGAGCGCAACCTGCTTGGCCAGGACCCGCACTACCACGGTACAGGCGGGGAACTGCTGGTCGACAAGCCGCGCGATCCGAATGTGCTGTCGTCGATGTTCGTCAAGGCCGGCAACAATGCCGGTCTTCCGGCCAACAGCGACTTCAATGCCGAAAGCCAGTTCGGCCTCGGCATCTACAATGTCACCCAGGATCGCGGCCAGCGCTTCAGCAGTTTCACCGCCTTCATGCGCCCGGTGCTCGATCGCAAGAATCTCACAATCCTCAGCGAATGCGAAGTGATCGACCTCGATATAGCCGAGGGGCGCGCGACAGGGGTACGGGTGCGGTACAAGGGCGAGCAGAAGACGCTGTCGGCCCGCCGCGAAATCGTGCTTTCGGCCGGGGCGATCAATTCACCGAAGATCTTGCTGGCGTCCGGCATCGGCGCAGCCGCCGAGCTGCAGGCGATCGGTATAAAGCCGGTTGTCGATCTGCCGGGCGTGGGCAAGAACCTTCAGGACCATATCGACGGCATGATCACGGTCCGCTCCTCGAGCACGAAGACGCTCGGCCTGTCGCTGCCCAACTTGCCCCGCGTGCTGGCTGCGCCCTTCCGGTATTTTGCCGGCCGCAAGGGCATGCTCACCACCAACTACGTCGAAGCCGGCGGCTTTGCCCGGACGAAGTATGCGAACGGCATTCCCGACATCCAGTTCCACTTCGTGCCCGGCTATCGCAGCCATCGCGGCAGGCTGGTGGAGTACGGCCATGGCTACGCAATCCACACCTGCGTGCTCAGGCCCAAAAGCGTCGGCGAACTCAAACTGTCAGGCCAGGCATCGAACCGGGATGTGCTGATCGATCATCGCTTCTTCTCGAACGACGAGGACGCCAGGGTGTTGGTCGAAGGCATCAAGATCGCGCGTCAAATCTTTGCCGCATCCGAGTTCGACCCGATCAGGGGGACGGAGATGCTGCCGGGCAAGGATGTTCGCAGCGATGACGAGATCCTCGCCTATCTGCGTGCCGAAGCGCTCACCGTCTATCATCCGGTGGGGACGTGCAAGATGGGGACCGATGCGATGGCCGTCGTCGACCCGGCAACGCTCAAGGTGCGCGGCATCAGTGGCTTGCGGGTCGCGGATGCGTCCGTGATGCCGAAGCTGATCGGCGGCAACACCAATGCCCCCAGCATGATGATCGGGCACCGGGCAGCGGAGATGATCCTGGGCCGGGGATAATTTCTGTAGCGCAACTCCAGGAAAGGCGTGCAGCGGCCTTCCTTCAGTAGCCGCGCAAAAACAATGAGTTGGAGCGGTTCAGTGAATCAAACATTGAACCGGCGCTTTTGCAACTGGGCTGCGGCGGGCACGCGCCGTCGAATTCAAGCGGCTTGATCGTCCCGCTCATCCGCCTCGCCGTTGATCTCGCGCAGCAGCCTTTCGATGTCGGCCTTCGGGAGACGGTTCGGCGAGTTGGTCGCGCATCAGCCGGCGCAACGTCGAGGTCAGCGAGCCCGGCGTCGCATTGTAGCGCGCCAGCAGTGCCCGCTCGCGGATGATCCCATCCAGGACCACCGAGTGCCATGTCGCGCATCACTTTCTCGTCGAGAGAAAGCGATCCCACCTTGGCGAGCGCCCGGCTGGGTCGCTTCGAGCAATCGAAAGCCGCGGTTGGGCTCGTAACTTACGACCCCTTCGCGCCTGCAATTGCACCAGAGCGTGAGGAACAGGTGTACGCGAGACGCCAAGGGTCGCCGCGACCTCCGCCTCGTTGATCCGCTCACCGACTTGAATTCGCTCGAAGAACTGAGCCCGAAGCTGATTGCGAATGCGTTCCTGGAGCGGCGAGGCTGCGGTCATACTGACCCTGCATGCGGGCCAAGCAGGATCGAAGCCGAACCGCATCCGAAGACATGGACACGACAAACATGGCGCGCCACTACATCGCAACTTGGCTATCGTGGCCTTGGGAGACGCGGTTTACCACCGAAATGAAATCCGCGACCAGCTTGTCCGGCGTGCCTCGATAATCGATGGCGATGACGCATTCCTGCATGGTCGGGCTTATTTGGCAGCCTGATCGTAGCCTTCGTGCTGTCGCTCAATGGCCCGAATATCTCGTTCTACCCGGCGCCACGCCTACCATGCCATCGGTCGCCTGGAGCGCACTGCGCTATGGCGTCAAGCCGGAGCTCTATGCGCTTCGTCGATCACCAACATTATGGTATTTGCCGCAATCGCGGTGCTTATTTCGTTGCACGCTCGGACAGAAACGGCCGATGGAGTGACATGTCATGCTTGTGGTGCTTTCGGCGGGCCGGAATTCTGGTGAGGCCTGCTTGCACGTCCTGCATTGTGCCCCAGGGGCTGGCGAATGACGATGGGGGTCCCCGACGAGAAAGTCGATTGCATCGTCATCGGCGCCGGCGTCGTCGGCCTGGCGATTGCGCGGCGGCTGGCGCTCGAGGGACGCGAAGTTCTTGTCGTGGAGGCCGAGGACAGCCCAGGGCTGGGCACGTCGAGCCGCAACAGCGAGGTCATTCATGCCGGCATCTACTATCCGAAGGGCAGCCTGAAAGCGCAGCTATGCGTCGAAGGAAAGAACGCGCTTTACCGCTATTGCAAAGCGCGCGGGATTCCGCACAAACGCATCGGCAAGCTGATCGTCGCCGCCAGCGACGCGGAGTTGCCGATTCTGGAGGGGATCCGGACCAAGGCTGCGGACAATGGTGTTGCGGACCTGGAGATGCTCAGCCGCGCGGATGTGGAACGGCTTGAACCTGAACTGGACGTTGCCGGCGCGCTTTTGTCCCCAAGCACGGGGATCGTCGACAGCCGCGCGCTGATGCTGGGGCTACAGGGCGATGCCGAGAATGCCGGTGCCACCTTTGCGTTTCGCGCGCCGGTTCTCGGCGGCAGCGTCGCCGAAACGGGCTGCGAGCTCCAGTTTGGCGGCGATATGGAAGGCTATAGGATCGCCGCAAATCTGGTCATCAATGCGGCCGGATTGTTAGCCCATCTGGTTGCCCGGAGCCTTGCGGGCGGGCATGGCGGCAAAATCCCAGATGTCACCTACGTCAAAGGCAATTACTTTGCGCTTGGACGCCGCCCGTCCTTCAACCATCTTGTTTATCCGGTTCCGGAACCAGGCGGCCTCGGAGTTCACCTGACGCTGGATATGGCCGGATCGGTTCGTTTCGGGCCGGACGTCGAGCCCGTCGATGAGGTCGGCTACGCGGTCGACGCAACTCGGGCCACACCATTTTACGCGGCCATCCGACGCTATTGGCCGGGGCTGAGGGACGGGGAACTGGAGCCGAGCTATTGCGGGCTGCGGCCTAAAACGAACGGGTTGCAGTTCGGCGATTTCGACATTCTGGCAGATCAGTCCGGACGGCTGATCAGTCTTTTCGGAATCGAGTCACCTGGCCTGACAAGTGCGCTCGCCCTGTCGGATAGGGTTGCCCAACTAGTCAGAACGACGAACTTCGTCTTGCTTTAGCCTTTGACCGCTCCAGCGGTCATGGATCCTGATATCTGCCGATACATCACAAGACCCAGCAAGGCCGGCGGCAAGGCGCCCAGCATCATGACCGCGGAAGCGGTTCCCCATTTTACGCCGCCGCCGCTTGCGGCGAAAAAAAACGATGCGCCGACCGTCATCGGGACGGCACGGCTGGTTGTCAGCATGAGGCCGAAGAGGAATTCGTTCCAGGCGGTGATGAAGCCGAAGATGAAGGTCGTGACCAGCGCCGGTCGGATGACGGGCCGGACGATCATCATCATCACCTGCAAGGAACTTGCGCCATCGACTTTCGCCGCCTCGTCGAGTTCGACCGGTACATCTGAAATCGCGTTCACCAGGATGACGAGCGCAAGCGGCGCGTTGACGATGGTCAGGATGAGCCCGAGCCCGATCCGCGTATCGAGCAGGCCCAGCCACTGGTACATCATGTAAAGCGGGATCGCGAAGATGATCAGCGGCACGGCGCGAAGATTGATGACGATCGGCAGGACCAAGCGCTTTCCCGCCTCGCTACGCGCGATCGCATAGGCAGCCGGGAACGCGAGCACGATCGCAAGGCCGGTTCCGATCAGCGCCGCCACGGTGCTGTTCAGCAGGTAGGCATAGATGTTGAAGCGGCTGGTCTGCGTCAGAACCTCCAGATAGTTGTCGAGCGTCGGTTGGCTGATCCACAAACCGGGGTTCGTCGAAAGCTCGCGCTGGCTTTTGAGCGATGTGATCAGCGTCACGATAATGGGGAAATTCATCGCCAGCACGGCGATGGCAAAAACGATCCAGCGCAGTGCCCTGACCATCGTCAACGCTTCCTGCGGCCGGCAAGCCGGTTAAGGCCGTGGAGAACGATGAACGACGCCAGGAACAGGATAACCGAAGCGGCGACCGCCTTGCCGATAGCCCCTTCCTTGAAGAAGGCCTGATAGATGTAGATCGACAAGGACGTCGTTGAACCGCCAGCGCCACTGCCGGTCAGCGCATAGACATTGTCGAACACCCGGAAACCGTCGATGAAACGGATGAAAAACGCGATGACCAGCGTCGGCTTCATCAAGGGCAGATCGATCCAGCGGACGATCTCAAACGGTGATGCGCCATCGAGCGAGGAGGCTTCGCGCACGTCGAGCGGTATGGCCGAATAGGCCATGTAGAAGAGCAGGAAGGCGAAAGGCGTCCATTGTAGCGTCTCCACGACGACAAGGGTGCGGAAGGCATTGTCGATGTCGAGGAAGGCCGGGCTGTCGCCAAACCATTCGAAGAGATAGTAGGGGACGGGGCCCGCGAATTCATGCAGCACCAGCCGGTACATGAGACCGACCATGGCCGGTGCGACCATCAGCGGCAGCATCAACGGCGCCATCAGGACTGGACGCTTGCTCAGAAGCGGCGCCAGGAAGATGGCAAGGAAAAGGCCGATCAGACATTCCGCCGATGCGGTAAGAATACCGAAGCGCAGCGAGAACCAGGCCGAGCTCCAGAATTCGCGGTCGTTCAACACCGCGACATAGTTACCGAAACCGCTCAACACCGGACTGCGCAAGGTCTCGAATGTGACGGTCGAAACGGAATAGATCAGATTGACGATCGCCGGAAAGCCGAGGAACAGAAGCAGGAAGCCGACCAGCGGCGTCAGATACATCCTGCCTTCGGCACGTGTCACAAGGGCCATGTCGATCCGCCAAACGCGCCGGACACCGGGCCTCGACCCGGCGTCCGGCAAATGGTTCATTTCTTGAGAAGGTCCTGCATGCCCGCCTTGGTGTGGGCGAGCGCATCCTCGAGGCTCTGCTGGCCGGACCAGTAGCCGGTGAACTCCTTTGCCTGCAGTTCATAGACCGGGAGCGCACTCGCGGACGTCGCTCCGGTCATGACATAGCCGTACTTGCTGGCGAATTCGCCGAGCTTGACGAGGTCGGGACGTTCCTTCGCAACCTTGGCGACGACATCGGGAGACAATGCCGGCGAACCGCCGCTGCGCGCATAGAGCAAGGCCGCATCCTCGGTGGCGAGCCACTTCAGGAACTTGACGGCGCCTTCCTTGTTCTTGGCGTTCTTGTTAAGGCCCAAACCAAGGCCGTGGATGTGATCGGCGCGTCCGTCGGGACCTGCCGGTGGCGCGACGATCCCGGTCACCTCGGCGACGGCCGGGGATTTTTCGGTGCTGGTCAGATCCGCCGCCGCGGCATTCCACTGCAGCGCCGTCGCGGCCTGGCCGGATGCGAAGGCCGCGTTGGTTTCCGCATATTCGTAGCTCAGCGAATCCTTGGGCGAAGAACCGGCATCATAGAGCTTCTTGTAGAGTTCGAGGCCGGTCTTGTAGGCATCGGAATCCACCGTGACATTGCCGTCCTTGTCCATCCAGTCGCCGCCGTAGGAACGCGGCAGGGACTGGAAGACCATCATGTTGAACAGCAGGTTCTTCATCTGCAGGACCGTGCCATAACGCACCGGGCTGTCGGGGTTCACCTGCTTGGTGAAATAGAGGGCGGTGGCCGCCCAGTCGTCCCAGGTCCAGCTATCCGGGTCTTTCGGCTGCAGGGGCTTGCCGAGATATTTCCGGGCGATTTCACCATAGGTCTTCCTGGCGGCGTCATCCCTGATCAAGGCGTCGATGAGATCCTTGCGGTAGTACATGAAGTGCAACGAAAGGTCTGTCGGGACGCCGTATTGCTTGCCGTCGAACTGCATCGTCTTGAGAACGGATTCGCCGAAAATCTTGGCCGCGTCCGCGCCAAGATCGACCGGCTCCATATAGGGCGCGTAGCGACCGAGCGAGTAGGTGGCGACGAGGTTCACGTCGAAGGCACTGGATCCGGCCGCCATGTCAGCCTGCAGCTTGTCGTAAAAGCCTTCCCGGTTGAAGAACAGCAGTTCCACCTTGTCGGCATCGCTGGCCTGCTTGTTGTAGGTTTCCACGGTTGCCCGCAGTGCGGTTTCCTCGGAGCCGCCAGGCCAGCCGAGCACGGTCACGGTTGCGTTGGCAAAGGTCGGCAAAGCCGTCCCCGCAAGGAGGGTGGCCATAAGCGCAAAAGATGTCCTGCTCAATTTCATGATCGTTCCCTTCTTTTTTGATGATTTTTGCATGACACGACCGGGGCGCCGTTACCTTGCCCATTCGGCAAGATCGGCAACACCGATGACGCCGGCGTGGCCTCCGAGCTTCGCCGCCACGAGATGGGGGGAAAGGCGCGGCGGGACCTCGCTCAGATGTGCGCGCACCCGGTCGAGATAGCCTTCTGCAAGACCGATGCTGCCACCGATGACGATCAATTTCGGATCGAACATCATCTGAATGTCCCGGCACAGCGCCGCGACCCGCGAGGCGCTTCGCGAGACGATGGCGCCGGCCCAGTCCTCGCCCTTCAGCGCGTGTCCGAACACATCGGCGGCGTCCGCCTTGGAACCGGCCTTGAGGGCCTCCGAAGCGATCCAGCGGCCGGACGTGCTGTCTTCGAGCGGAGCCCGGTCTTCAGACAGACCACGGATCAGACCGAAGTGACCGGCTAGACCGGACAGCAATCGGCCGTTGCAAACGATGCCGCCGCCAATTCCGGTAGAGATGGTCAGAAAGACGATGTCGCGACCTTGCCCGGCGCCGAATTTGTATTCGCCCCAGGCAGCCGCCTGGGCATCGTTGAACGCACAGACCGGCTTGCCGAAAACAGCGGATGCTCTTTCGACCAGCGGGTAGCCGTCGGGAATGCCAAGGGTTGCCGGATTCAATGCCGACCAGCGTCCATCCTGCACCAGTCCGGTCACCGCAATGCCGATGCGGCTGAAGCGGCTCGACCAGGCCGACGTACTTTGCGCCAAGGACGCAAGCCAGGCCTCGGGTCCAGCCTCTCGCGCAGTCGGCACGATCATGTCCTCGACCACCGTGCCATCGTTGACCAGCGCGGCCATCGTCTTGGTTCCCCCGATGTCGATGCCCAGGACGGATGGGCCCAGAACGGTTGGGCCCAGGACACTTGTGCCAAGGGCGGTTTGCGCGCCCCTCGCCGCATAGGCGTCGGAAAGCGCCTGGTGGAACCATGAGGTGACGTGCTCGGTACGGGTGATCGCCGAGCCGACAACCACGGCACAGGCGCCGGCGCGCGCGGCGGCAGCCGCCTGCTCAGGCGACCGGATACGCCCTTCGGCAATGACGTAGGGGGTCAGGGTTCGCATTTCAGCGATGAGGGCGATATCCGGATCCTGCGGCTCCGGCCCGCCGACATAGCCGGAAAGCGTCGTGCCGACGAAATCGACACCCGCGGCAAGGGCCCGGCGCGCATCGTCAAGGCAAGAGCAATCGGCCATGGTCAGCTTGTTCCTGGCCTTGACGGCTTTCACAAGCGCTTCGACAGGAACGGGACGGACACGCTCCGTCGCATCGAAAGCGATGATATCGGCGCCCGCCTCGGCCAGGGCCTCGACATCGGCCGGATAGGGTGTGATGCGCACGGGGCTGTCGGTGAGATCGCGCTTGACGATACCGATGATCGGCACGCGGACGGCCAGGCGGGCGGCCGCGACATAGGGCACGGATTCGATGCGGAGGGCCTTGGCTCCGGCTTCAACAGCGGCCCTGGCAAAGCCCGTCACGAATTGCGCACTGTCCATCGGGCCGCCGGGAACCGGCTGGCAGGACACGATGAGACTGTTGGCGATGTCTTCCCGCTGCACGTCGGCACTCCCTTGTCGCCATCACGATAAATGGAAAATACCAGATTACAACCAGTTCATAACTGGTATTATCTTTGCAGCTCGAAGACGAAATCGTAGACGTCGCCTTTGTAGCGTGTCTCGCAGTATTCCACGATCTGTCCGTCGGGGAGAAAGCAGCGGCGCTCGGTCATCAGCAGCGGTGCGCCCGCGTCACAATGAAGGTGCTTTGCATCCTCCAGCGACGCGCCGCGCGAGCGCATGCGCTGGATTGCCCTCTGAGGCAGGAAGCCGCGTGCATCAAGCGCTTCATAAAGGGAATCCTGAACCATCTCGGGCGAAGGAAGGAAGCGAACCGGCACGGCCGAGACCTCGACGGCGATCGGCGCGCCATCGGCCGTCCTCACACGACGCATGCGAACCACATTGGTATTGCCCGCAATACCCAGGGCCATCATTTCGGCCGGGGATGGACGGCTTATCTGCTTGGAAAGCCATAGACATCCAGGCTTCAGGCCGCGCGCCAGAATGTCCTCCGAAAAGCTCGTCAGCGTCGAAAGCGATTTCTCGACCCGCGACCCGATCTCGGTTTTGGAACCGTGCCGGCGATTGAGCTGCCCTTCCTCTTCGAGCAGCGCCAGGGCCTTTCTCACAGTGACTCGCGAGATCGACAGGGCTTCCGCCAGAACCCGCTCGCCTGGCAGAACCGCGCCGGCTTTCAACGCGTTGGAGCGGATCGCCGCCTCGATCGCCGATTTCAACCGTCTGTAAAGCGGCACATCGGACGCTGTCGCTTCCATTTCCCGACTGACAAGCCCGATCAGGTTCACGGTTGTCATTGCCCTTCCTCCCGCGCGAGAAGCACCCAGGATCAAAACATTCCTGACTGGACCTATACTGGTATTATCAATCCGGTGCAAACGGCCAGCGGACGGTGCTTCGCCGCGCCCTCAGCGCATCACGATCCCTTAGCGAACCCTCGGTGACAGCTTCATGGAGATGCGATCGCAGGCAGCCCGCAGGACCTCCAGAGTATAGGCATGGCGGCTTTCACGCGTATGGCGATTGATATAGGCGACGATGATGGAGGCGACGGCACTGCCGTCCGGCCCGATGACCGGACAGCAGATATCGGTGATGCCGACGAAGTCACGGCTCTCGCGCATCCAGTAGCCGTCCGCGCGGATGGTACGAAGCTGCTTTTCCAGCGCGTCACGATCCAGCGGCGCCGGTGAATGCGCCGCACATTCATCGATCATCCGCGCTGCGACCTTTGGTGACTGGAAGGCAAGTATCACATGGCCGGAGGTCGCGTCGGTGGCCAGGCGGCCGTAGCCGAGGCGCAGCGTGAACGCCATGTCCTCGCCGCCGGGAGCGGCCGCGGTCACGACGGTCAAGCCATGATTGAAGACGACCAGGTGCGGCGACTGATTTGAGTCCCCGGCAATCTGCGTCAGCTCGGGCATGGCGGCGGACATGAGATCCTGAGCGCTCGGCGTGTGCAGCCCCAGCTTGAAAAGCTTGTCGGTCAACGAATAGGCGTCGGTCTCGGCGTTGCGCTCGATATATTGACGCTCCTGCAGCGCGATCAGCATCCGGAAAATCTCATTCTTCGAACGGCCGAGGCCTTCCGCGATCTCCTTCATCGTCAAGGGCGCCCGCGCCTCCGCCAGCAGTTCCAGGACATCCAGACCCTTGGTCAGCGCCGGGGCCGAATAGGTCGGTTTGCCACTCTCTTTTGCATCATCTGCCATTCGAAGAATCCCCGGTGGTCCCGCACGATAGAGACAAGAAATCGGAATTGCCATTGGTTTTATATCCAAACTTGACACCATATATAAAACTGACATGATGACGGGGACAATGAATTTCGAGGCCGACCCGATGACCGTCCAGAGACCTGCAAACACTGTGCGCGCAACCATCATTCCCCGGAACAACAGTGTTTACACGTCGGTCGATTTCGATCGCGAGGGCAAGCAGATCGGTTTCTTCCATGTGCCTCAATCGCCGCACGACGATGCCTGGGGCACGGTCCGCGTTCCGCTCGCCGTCATCAAGAACGGTGACGGTCCGACGGTCCTGATCGAGGGTGGCAACCACGGCGACGAATATGAGGGGCCGATCGCGCTCGGCGAGCTTCTGCGCGAGATCGATCCACGGGATATTGCCGGACGCATCATTGCGATTCCGGCCATCAACATTCGGGCCGTCGAGGCCGGCACCCGCACCTCCCCGGTCGACGGGTTGAATTTCAACCGCAGTTTCCCGGGCGATTTCAACGGCACGCTGACAAGCCAGATCGCGGCTTACGTGCATGACGTCCTGTTTCCGATGGCCGACTACTTCCTGGATCTCCATTCCGGCGGTTCGTCCCTGATGATCCTGCCGAGCGCGATCATCGAGCCCTCCCCGACCGCGCAAGGGCATCGCAAGAACATCAAGGCGACGCTCGCCTTCGGGGCGCCGACCGTTGTCATGGTCGACAATCTCGGTGAAACCCGGACCTCGACCGCGTCCGCCAACCACCAGGGGCTGATCGTCATCGGCAGTGAGATGGCCGGCGGCGGCCTTGTCAGTCCGGATGCGCTGGCCATCTGCCGTAGGGGCATCCGCAATGTGCTGAAACATGCAGGCGTTCTGAATGGCGCGCCTGACATCGCCCCTGGCGCCAACGCGCGCGTGCTCAAGGTTCCCGGAAGCGAAGGCTATCTGCTTTCCGAGGAGGACGGTGTCTTCGAACCCTTGAGCCCGCTCGGCAGTGCCGTCAGCAAAGGCGACCTTGCCGGACGCATTCACTTCCTCCACACGCCGTCACGCGCGCCCATCGATCTCCTTCACCCCATCGACGGCATCGTTTTCGCCAAGCGTCAGCCCGGCCGCGTGCGTCCGGGGAATTGCTGCTTCGTGCTTGCCAACGAATATCCGGAGGCACTGACCGATGAGCCATGAGGACATCATGGCGGCTGCCCGGCGCATTGCCCCCTTCATACGGCGAACCCCGGTCGTCAAGCTCGACCATGCCACGGGCGCAAACCTTCAAAATGATGTCTATTTGAAACTGGAATGCCTCCAGGTGAGCGGCTCCTTCAAGATTCGGGGCGCCACGAACCGGGTTAAAACGCTCGAGCCAAGCCGGATCGAAAACGGACTGATCGCCGCATCCGGTGGCAATCACGGCCTGGCCACCGCCTATGTGGCTGCCCGGGCCGGCGTTCCCGCCACCATCTACCTGCCGAACAATGCAAGCCCGCTGAAGGCGGAAAAGCTGCGCAAATGTGGGGCTGACGTTCGCTTCGAAGGCAATGTCTGGGATGAAGCGCATGAGGCGGCATTGGCCGAGGCAAAGGCGAGCGCCGCCTTCTACATGCATCCCTTCGCCGATGCGCAGATCGTGTCCGGTCAGGGAACCGTGGCGCTGGAGATGGTCGATCAAATTCCCGATGCCGACATCTACATCGTCGCGATCGGCGGTGGCGGGCTCATCAGCGGCATGTCCGAAGTCCTGAAGCACGCCAAACCCGAAGCCAGGATCATCGGTGTCGAGCCGACCGGTTCACCGACCCTTCACGCCTCCCTGGCTGCCGGCCGTGTGGTTCGCTTGCCCGAGATAACGACGAAGGTGGCGACCATGGCCTGCGGCCGCACGGACGAAAGCATCTACGAGATCGTCGCCAAGCACGTCGACGACATTGTCCTTGTCGAGGATGCGGACATGCAGAAGGCCGCTGAATTGCTCTGGTTCGAATTCGGCATCGCCGCCGACCTCAGCGGCGCGGCATCGCTGGCCGCCTTGATGAGCGGCGCTTTCAAGCCACCGCGCGGCGCCCGCATCGCCGGGCTTGTCTGTGGCGCCGGTGTCGAGGGCCTGAATGGCTGAGGTTGAGCAAGGCCGGTCCACGCAGACGCGGCCCTGACATGAATACGGCACGAGTGCCGCGAAATACCGCCGGAATGCCTGTCACTGGGACGGTCGTCGTGCGGGACATGAAAAAGAGGCGAAGAATCGTCCTGTCGCAACAAGAGGAGAACTGAAACATGCGCATTTCCCTGAAAGCATCCATTGCTCTGCTCGCACTCGCCATCGCGACGCCCTCGCTTGCCGCGGAAAAGGTTTTGGGGCTTGCGGCAATCGACCTGCAGAACTCCTTCTTCGTCCGCATGAAGGAAGCGGGCGACGTGGCTGCCGCCGACTATGGGGTGAAATCCACTTGGCAGAGCGCCGAGGGCAGTCTGGAAAAACAGGTCAGCATCATCGAGAATTTCATCAATCAAGGCGTCAGCGCGATCCTGATCGATCCGATCGACAAGAACGCGGTCATTCCGGTCATCCAGAAAGCCACCGCCGCCGGCATTCCGGTGATCACCATGGGCAACAAGGTCGAGGCCGGCTCGAACTACTCGACGCTCTATCCGGACTACGACAACATGTCGATGGTTGCCCGCGCGCTCGGCAAGTCGCTTGGCGGCAAGGGCGAAGTCGCCCTGCTCGTCGGTTCGCGTGGCAACTTCGTGTCCGACACGCGCGAAAAAGGCTTTGTCGAAACCCTGAAAAAGGAGTTTCCGGACATCAAGGTTGTCGGCATCGAGCCGACCGGCTGGGACGCAGCCAAGGCAACCAATGCCGCCCAGACCTGGCTCACCACCTATCCGGATCTGAAGGCCATCGGCTGCATCTCCGACAGCCTTTGCCTGGCCGCCGATTCCGTTGCCAGCTCGATGGGAACTCAGTTGCTCTACGGCGGCTATGACGGCGACGCCGAGATGAAGCCGCTGATCGACGACGGCAAGATGGTGATGGACGTGCTGACCGGCGCCTATCGTGTCGGCTACTGGAACATCGCCGTTGCCGCTCGTCTGGCCAACGGCGAAAAGCTGCCGCAGGATCTCTACATGCCGACCTATTTCGTGACCTCGGATGCGACGGCCGCGAAGCTCAAGGCGGATGGCCTCACCTTCGAATACATCAACACCGACAAAGAGGCGGTGGAAGCCAAGAACTATACCGAGCAACTCGGTCCCAAGGTTCCGGCGACCGCCATGACCCTGGCAAAGTAACAGCCTAGAGCGGCTCAAGCGCCGGATGACGTATCATCCGGCGTCCCCTTTTCCTGACGATCGCCGTCGCCGCTCCGTGGTGACCGCGCATGATGCTCGATAAGAGGACCGACCCATGTTCCAGTCCTGGACCTCTCCGTTACTGCGGCGCAACGAACCGGTTCTCATCGCGGTGCTGCTGGTCGCCATCGCCGTCTTCGGCTGGATCGATCCGCGTTTTCTGTCGACCGGCAATCTTGTCAGCATCGCGCAGCAGAGTGCGGTCATCGCCCTCATCTCTTTTGCCATGACGGCCGTGATCATCGCGCGCGGCATTGATATTTCCGTCGGCAGCAATCTTGCCTGTTCCGGCATCGCCGCGGGTCTTGCCTACACGGCAACCGGCTCGGCGAGCTTGAGCCTTCTCGCCGCGATCGGTGGCGGTGCCGCAATCGGTCTGCTCAATGGAACGTTGATCGGCTTTGCCGGCATCTCCCCATTCATCGCAACGCTCGCCACCATGGCGTTTGCGCGCGGCCTGGCGCTCAGCCTCTCCGGCGCATCCAGCATCGCGGTCGCCGATCCGGTCCTGCTTTTCGCGGGACGCGAGACGATCGGCCTCCTGCCGGTCTCCGTCATCATCGCCGCCATCTGCCTGGGCCTCTGGTGGTTCGTGCTCAATCGTACGGTCTACGGACGCTGGATCTATGCGGTCGGCGGCAATGCGGGCGCGGCGCGGGCCTCACTGGTTCCCGTCGACCTCGTGCGCATCTCCGTCTACCTGATTGCCGGTGCGACGGCCGGGCTCGGCGCGATACTCACCATCGGTCGTCTCGGTTCGGCACAGCCGCTTGCCGGCACCGGGCTCGAATTTACAGCCATTACAGCCGCGATCATCGGCGGCACGAAACTGTCCGGCGGCCAGGGCTCCATCTGGGGAACGGCGATCGGGGCGCTGCTGCTGGGCGTCATCAACACCGGCCTGTCCTTCCTGCAGGTGCCGCAGATCCTGATCTATTTCGTGACCGCGAGCCTCATTCTGGTGGCCGTTCTTACCAGCCAGCCGGAGAGTGTCGCCGCCCTGTTCAAGACCGGTGGCCGCAAGTCCACCCCGTCGCCCCGCAACATCGCCGCAACACCGGTCGGCAAACACAGCATCGCCTTGCGCGGGCTTGGCAAGTCTTTTCCGGGCGTCAAAGCACTCGACGGTGTCAGCTTTGCCGTCTCGGCCGGTGAGGTGGTGGGACTTGCCGGCGAGAACGGGGCCGGGAAATCGACGCTGGTGAAGTGCATTTCCGGTCTGCATCGCCCGGACGAGGGTGAGATCATCATCGACGGCAACGCCGTCCAGTTCCACTCCCCCAGCGACGCCAGGGGCATCAGCGTCATCCATCAGCATTTCAGCCTTTCGCCGGACCTGACGGTGGCCGAGAATCTCTTCATCGGCCGCGAACCGCATACCCGCCTGGGATTTCTCGACCGGGCTCGGATGCGGCGCGATGCAAAATCCATCATGGACGAGCTGTCGCTCGATATCGACATTGGCGCGGAGCTGCGAACACTTTCCGTCGGGCACCGGCAGATGGTGGAAATTGCCCGTGCCGTTCTGTCCGATGCCTGGTTCTTCATCATGGACGAGCCGACCAGCGCGCTCTCCAACCGCGAGCGCGACCAGCTCTACGACCTGATCGACAGGCTGAGAGCTCGCGGCGCCGGCATCCTCTACATCTCGCACAAGATGGAAGAGATCTTCAGCCAGTGCGACCGCGTCGTCGTTCTGCGTGACGGGCGCTTCATCGGCGAGCGCCAGACCCGCCAGACCAGCGAGGCCGAGATCGTCTCGATGATGGTCGGGCGCGATGTCGGCGACATCTTCCCCTATCTCGAAGCGCAAGTCGGCGAAACCGCGATCGAAATCAGCAACATCTCCGATGGCAAGCTCTTGAAGTCGGCCACGCTCAGCGTGTGCAGGGGCGAAATCGTCGCGCTCGCCGGCCTGATGGGAAGCGGCCGCTCCGAGGTGCTCAGGCTGATTGCCGGCCTCGAGACCATGCATGGCGGCACGCTCAGAATTTTCGGCGGGCAGCAGACCGGCGGCGACACCAAGGCCGCCAATCGCGCCGGCATCGTCTACATACCGGAAGACCGGCACCTGGAAGGATTCGTCGGCACGATGTCGATCAGGGACAACCTGTCCCTCGCCTGGATTCGCGACAACAGTCACTTCGGCCTGCTGAGACCTCGCCGCATCCTGGCACTCGCCCGCGATCTCATCGGCTCACTCGGCGTGCGGCCGGCCCAGCCCGACAAAATGACCATCGAGCTTTCGGGCGGCAATCAGCAGAAGGTCGTCATCGGCAAATGGCTTGCCACCAAACCGAAGATCATCCTGCTCGACGAGCCGACACGGGGCGTCGACGTCGGCGCGAAGTCCGAACTCCATCACCTGATCGCAAGATTGAAGGCCGAGGGCGCGGCGATCCTCATGGTGTCGAGCGAGTTGCCCGAGGTTCTCGGCGTTGCCGACCGCATCGTCGTCATGCGCGAAGGCCACTCTGTCGGCACGCTGGCTCGTGGGGCGACGGAAGAAGACGTGATGACGCTGGCCTTCGGTGATCGCACGATCACGCCACCAGCCTGCGCACCCCGGCCAGCATCCAACCTTGCACCATGCCTGTAAGGAGAACCCTTTGAGCAAGCTGAAGATCGCCATCGTCGGTGCCGGCTACATGGGTCTCCTGCATGCGCAGGTGGTTGCCGCGAGCCCTGTCGCGGAACTGTCGGCATTCGTTGATCCGAATGCTGCCACGGGGAGCAAGGCCGCGTCGGATTTCGGTGCCCGGCATTTCCGCGATGCCGCCACCGCGCTGGCCGCCAATGCCGCCGACGCCTATATCGTGGCGGCACCCGACGCGCTGCATGAAGACGTCTGCCGCACGCTGCTCGATGCCGGCAAGCCGGTGCTGCTCGAAAAACCGATGGCTCACGATCTTTCCGCTGCCAAGGCGATTGCCAGAGCGGCGGAGAGAAACGGCGCGCGCCTGTTGGTCGGCCACATCCTGCGGTTCGACCCGCGCTATTGCGAGGCCGCGGCAGCGGTGAAATCCGGGCGGATCGGCGAGCCGATCCACGGCAGCAGCGGCCGTTTCACCAATCGCGAAGTCGGTCTTCGCATGAACGGAAACTCGAGCGTCTGCTTCTACCTCGGCGTGCACGACGTCGATGCGCTGCAATGGATCTCAGGTTCGGACATCATCGCCGTCTACTCTCGGCCCGTCGCCAAGCTCATGCCTTCGCTCGGGGTTCGCTCCGAAGACGCGATCTTCTCCACCGTCGAGCTGTCGAACGGAATGAGCGGACAGCTCTATTTCGGCTGGACGCTGCCACCGACCGTTCCGACCGGCATCTGGGCACGCACGGAAATCATCGGCACGGAAGGCATGATCGACCTCGACGTGCGCGACCACGGTCTACGCATCCTGTCGCGTGGACAGTGGTCGCAACCCGACGCCCTGCACTGGCCGACCGTCAATGGCCGTATCACCGGGGATCTCTTCGAGGAGGTCCACCATTTCATTTCGGCGGTTCGCGACGACACCCCTTTCGTGATGCCGGTCGGCGACGCCCTGCGCGCCGTCGCCGTCAATGATGCCATCCTGCGCAGCGTCAAATCAGGCCTGCGCGAACCGGTCGAAGATTGGCACATCCGATGAGAGGATCCTCATGACCCGCCAACAGAACATCTGGTGCAGGCGCTTTCTCGACCTCTCGCCGTTGATCCTGCTGGTCATCCTGCTGGCGATCTTCGCGCTCATCGACGCCCGCATCGTTTCAACCGCCAGCCTCATCAACATCGTCGCCCAGGCGACCCCGATCGCCATCCTGGCGCTTGGGGCTCTGATCGTTCTGCTGACGGCGGGCATCGACCTGTCCGCCGGCGTCGGCGTCGCCTTCTGCGCCGTCTTCATCGCCAGCCTGATCGACGGCGGCGCCGGCCTGCCGCTTGCCCTGCTCGTCGGCTTTGCCGTGATGGTGGTGATCGGCCTCGCGAACGGCGCCGTTATCGCATTGTTGAAGATACCGCCCTTCGTGACGACACTGGCCACAATGGTCGCGCTGCAGGGCGCAACGCTTGCGGTTGCCTCCAAAGGCGTCCTGATGCTGAAGGATCCGACGCTTCGCGCGGTCGGCATCGAGCGCAGCTTCGGCATTCCCAATGTCATCTTCGCAACACTGCTGATCGTCGCCGTAGCAGCAATCCTGATGCGGCACAGCCGTTTCGGGCTGCGTACCTATGCGCTCGGGTCGGATGCCGGGGCCGCGGAACTTGCCGGCATCCCGGTGACGAAACACACGATCCTCGTCTATTGCGCCTCCAGTATCTTCGTCTTCCTGACGGCTGTGATCATGATCAGCCGGGTGCCTGTCGTGACGCCCAATATCGGTGGTACCTCGCTGCTTCTGGACGCGATCGCCGCTGCCGTGCTCGGCGGCACCAGTATCTTCGGCGGACGGGGAACGGTGTGGGGCGCGGTCGTCGGCGCCCTGATCGTCAGCCTGCTGACGACGGCGCTTCGGGTGTTCGGCACGGACCCGTCCAGCCTCGAACTCTACAAGGGGGCAATCATCATGGTCGCTCTCCTGGCCGATTCCGGCATGACCTACGCCAAGGCCCGGCTTGTCGAGGCAGCACGATGAGCGAGCCAGTTCCGGCATTGCCGATCCCGCCTGGGTCCAGCTTTGCGCTGATGACCTCGCCGGATACGGAAAGACACGCGACAGCCGGCGTGCATAAACCCGTCGTCATTCTGCCGCTCGGCGCTGTCGAGCAACATGGCCCCCATCTGCCGCTCGGCGTCGATTGCTGGCTTGCGGAAGCGGTTGCGCTCGCCGCGGCGGAAGGACAGGCCTCCATGCGTGTCGCCGAACCTTTCGCCTATGGCTCGTCCGAGCATCATCGCTCCTTCTCCGGCACCATGAGCCTCAGCCCGCAGACCTTCATCGCCGTTCTCGTCGATCTCTGCACCTGCCTTGCCGAAGACGGCTTCCTGCCGGTCATGCTGAACGGCCATGGCGGAAACCGCGCCGCGATCCAGGTGGCGATCACCACCCTTGGCCAGCGTGGCATCGTCACCGCGGGTTTCTCGTATTTCGATCTCATCGCCGACGTGGCGGCGGAGGCCCTGCCCGATGCCGCTACAGGCACCGGTCACGCTTGCGCGCTTGAAACCTCGTTGATGATGCATGTGCTTGGCGACAGCGTTCGCCGCGATCTCATCCCGCCGGGCGGCACCCCGCCATCCTGGCCGGATCCTCACCTTTACGCCGCGCCTGCCGTCACCGTCTGGCGCCGTTTCGAAGCCATCCGCGGCAACGGCGTCATCGGTACGCCGTCGCAGGCGGGCGCGGAGGCCGGCAGCAGACTTTTCATCGCAGCCGTGGAACGCAGCCGCGCCGCCATTTTGAACATCCAATCCGAATTCGGCCAAAGGAACGCATGATGACAGTCCATTTCAAATCTTCTCTCGAAGGCCCCAACCTGCGCGGCATGGCGATCGTCTCGGAGCCGGAAGCAGCCGCCCGCATCGGCATCAACCGTATCGGCGGCGAGTGGATTGCCGGCAGCTCCGGCAAGTTCCTGAAAATCGACAGTCCGTCGACGGGCGAGCACCTCGGCTATCTCTCACTTTCCACCCGCGCCGATGTCGGCCGCGCGGTGAAAGCCGCCGAAGGCGCACGCGAGGCCATGCGCAAGATGGGAACCTTCGCACGCGCTCAACTGTGCATGCGCATCGCCGACGCGATCGACAGGCGCGCCGAGGAACTCGCGCGCCTGCTCTGCCTGGAACAGGGTAAACCCTTCCACAGCGAGGCAAAGGCCGAAGCATCGGCGGCAGCTCTCGGTTTCCGCAATGCGGCAGAGCAGATGAAGTGGCTGGAGACGGCGGCGTTTCCGCTTGCCGATGCCAACAAGCGCGCCTTCAGCTTCCTGCAGCCGAAGGGTGTCTTTGCCATCATCACACCTTGGAATTTCCCGCTCGCCCTGCCCTGCCTCTATTATCTCGGACCGGCCATCGCAACGGGCAACACCGTCGTCTGGGTGCCGGCGCCGACGACGTCGCTGATTGCCACGGCACTTGTCGAATGCTTCATCGAGGCGGGCCTGCCGGACGGCGCCATCAATCTCGTTCTGGGTGACGGTGCGGAGGTGGGCGACGAGGCGGTCGTTCATCCGGGCACCCATGCCATCGGCTTCACCGGCAGTTCTGTCACAGGCGCGACGATCGCCCGGCGTGGAGCGGGCAAGCCGCTTCTGCTCGAAATGGGCGGCAACGGTCCGACCATCGTGCTGGCCGATGCCGATATCGACATGGCCGCCGCCCAGGTCGGGGCCGGCTGCTTTGCCAATGCCGGGCAGATCTGCACGGCCACCGAACGCGTGCTGGTGCATAAATCCGTCCATGACCGTTTCATAGAAGGTCTCGTGAAAGCGGCCGCGCAGGTGAAAATGGGCGACCCTTTCGATCCCGCGACGACGATGGGTCCGATCAACAATGCGGTGGCCGTCGACAAGGTACTCAGCCACATCGCGGACGCCCGCGCGCGTGGCGCCGAGATCGTCACCGGCGGCAATGTGGCGTCGGGTTTTGCCACCAATCTCTATTTCGAGCCGTCGATCGTCACAGGACTGACCCGGGAAAGCCTGCTCAATGTCGAGGAATCCTTCGGGCCGATCGCACCCGTGCTGATCTTCGAGACCGATGAGGAGGCGATGGAACTTGCGGCGTCCAGCCCCTACGGCCTGTCGGCCGCGGTCTTCACCAGCACCATCAAGAACGCCTTTGCCTTTGCTGAAAGCCTGAAGGTCGGCATCGTCAACATCAACGAGATGAGCTGTTATTGGGAGCCGCATATTCCTGCCGGCGGCGCCGCCGGGACGCAGAGCGGCCTCGGCCGCACCGGGGGTCGGCACACGCTGATGGAAATGTGCGACCTGAAGACGATTACCGTGGATATCACCCGCTGACTCCAAGGCCCGCGCCTTGTGCGCGGGCTTGCCCTCGAGCTGTCAGGTGGACCGGCGCAGGCTGTCGGCCATTTTCTCGCCAATCATGATCGAGGTGAGATTGGTGTTTGCCTGGCAATCGAGCGGCATGATCGACGCATCGATAACCCGCAGTCCTTCCAAACCGTAGACCCGGCATTCCGGATCGACCACGGCCTCGCCGGGCCTTCCCATGCAACAGCCTCCGATCCCATGCTGCGCATCGGAAGACTGCGCCAGCAGGAAATTGTCGACCTCCTCGTCGCTTGCCGTTTCGAGCCATGACAAAGGCAGATCGGAATCCCCCAGCAGGACGCGCTCGGCGATCGCCTGGATCGGCGCCTGCCGGGCAATCTCGCCAAGGTGGCGATAGGCGATACGCATGCGCTGGAGATCCATTGGATCGTCCAGCATGTTCTCTTCCACGAGCGGCTGGTCGAAAGGGTTGGCGGAACGCAGTTGCACGGTGCCGCGGCTCTTGGCCTCCATCAGGATCAGATTGACCATCGCCTCGCCGAACTGGGCGCTGTCGGACTCCACGCCGATGCCGCCATGGTTCATGGCGACGTAGAGAATGTCGTCGCGCTCAGCGCCCGGCACGCCCGAACTCATCCGCACACAGCAGTTGGTATGCCGCGCGTCGACATCGGTCGCCTTGAATCCCGGCTTCAGCTTCAGTTCGATGCGGCAATAAGGATGGTCGAAGAAACCTTCGCCGACCGGCAGGTCGGCAAGCACCTCGATGTCCTTTCGTTTCAAGAGAGCCGCAGGACCGATGCCCGAGCGCTGCAGGATGACCGGAGAGTGGATGGCGCCGGCCGAGACGATGACCAGCGGCGCCTCGAATTTGCGAACTAGCCCGGCCACGATGGCCAAAACGCCGATCGCTTTCCTGCCATCGAAAAGCACCTTGTCCACCGTCGCCTGCCCGATGATGGTAAGGTTCGGCCGGTCGCGGGCAGCTTCCAGATAGCCGTCATTGACCGACACGCGCTTGCCGGCTCGACTGTTGATGGGATAGGTGCAAGCCCCTTCGGCATCCGGAGCATTGAGATCGTCATGCCAGGGATGGCCGAGAGCCATCGCGCTTTGGCGCATGGCCTTGTCGACGCTGCCCCAGCTTTCGACAGGCGCGCGGTAGATCGGAATCGGGCCGCCGCTGCCGTGAAAATTGGCCGCGATCGGGTCATCCTCCAGGCGGCAGAAGAAGGGCAGCACGTCGGCTCCCGACCAGCCCTTGCATCCGATTTCCTCCCAGCGGTCGAATGCATGGAGCACACCGCGAATGGCAATCTGCCCATTGACGGCCGTCGAACCGCCAAGCCCCTTGCCGCGCCAGTAGACCCGGTGTTCCTGCCGCTTCGTGCGACGAGCCATCAGGTCGGGATACATGTATTGTTGCTGAAAATGGTCGGGAAGAAGCAGGTTGAAGGGATTTGGGCTCGCCATCTCGGCAGGTTGCTCGCCGCTCCGGTAGTCCGGCCCCGCTTCCAGCAAAAGCACGTTCGTGGCAGCATCTTCGGTTAGCCGGGCAGCAAGAACAGCTCCGGCTGCGCCGGCTCCGATAACGATGACATCAAAGGGCATGCCGCACTCCCTACATCCGATCAATGCACGGCTGACTCGACCGCGACATCATGTTGATTTCATTTGCGCACGATCATCTGCTGGCATTCAGGCTCAGCGATGTACGCCGGAACCAACCACCTTAGCCGCGCTGCACGACTGCAAGATCATCATGATTTGTTTTATATGTAAATATGATTTCGTATATGAACTCCCATCTACTCCATATGGCGCGACGAACCCCGGTGCTCTCCGTCACTGCCGGCGATTCTCACACCGTCATCGTCCATCGCCTTTTGATAGCGATCGGCTCTCGACAAAAGCGGTATTTGGCGTGCTGCCCCTTCCGAGTCGCGCCCAGGGAACAACTGCTTCCATGGAAAGTTAGTCCATGGCTACACCGCCGGTGAGCTTTCATGACAATCCAAGGGAGACAAATCATGGCGACTGCAAAAAGAGCGACGACAAAAGGACTGGAGGCTTTGTTCCTCGATGGGCTGAAGGACATTTACTACGCTGAAAAGAAAATACTCAAAGCCTTGCCGAAGATGGCAAAGGGCGCCGAATCCGAGGAGGTGGCCGCGGCCTTTGAGAAACATCGCATGGAAACCGAAGGCCAGGTCGATCGGCTCGAGCAAGTGTTCGAACTTATGGACAAACCGGCCCGCGGCAAGACCTGTCCGGCGATCGACGGCATTCTTGAGGAAGGGTCGGAAATTCTCGACGAATACAAGGGTGACCCGGCGCTGGATGCAGGACTGGTCGGCGCGGCACAGGCCGTCGAGCACTATGAAATCGCGCGTTATGGCACGTTGGTCGCGTGGGCTGAACAGCTTGGCAAGAGCGACGTGGTCAAGCTCCTCAACGAGACATTGAAAGAGGAGGTCGCGACGGACGAAGCGCTTTCCGGGCTGGGCGAAGGCGGTGTCAATGAGCGCGCCCTGCAGCAAGCTGCCTGACTGGGCGTCGTCGCGCCGGCGCCAAGCCGCCGGGCGACTTCGCGACCCGGCCTCGCGCCCTCTTCGTCGGTACCCTTCAGATGCAATCAGACCCACCCCGATACTTCGGGGTGGGTCTGCTGAAATCACACGCGATCAGCGGTTTTTGTGGCTTTGTTCGCCAGCTTTCACATGCTGTTCGTGGGTTCCACCACGCATGCCGGATCCATCGCCCTGCTGCCGTTGACCACCACCAGAGGCCTGCTGTTGCTGACGGTTTTTGTTGTCGGCGTTCTTGTGGCTCTGCTGGCCTGCCTTCACGTGCTGTTCGTGGCTACCACCTTGATTAGGCATTGTTCTTCTCCTTCACAATCCGCGAGGCGACAACCGCCTCGATTGCCTAAGACGAGTCAGGCGCGAACGTTCCCTCACGTAATATTTTGTGAAGACCATCAGACAAAGCCCACGGCGTTCGAAGGCGCCCGAGATGGATGCCGGATTTATTTCTGGCGTTGGCAACGAGTTCATCTTGGCCGTGACCGACGTTGCCGGCGGATCTCATGCCTGTGCCCACCAGGAGGAAAATGCATGTCATTCCGATCCGAGAGATTTACAACCACTTTGACCTATAGCGACGATGAAAGAGCGCAGTCCGCCGCAGCGCTCTATCAATACAACATCGCACAGACCGGGATCGACGACCGAGCTGATATCGGAGCGGAGCTTCGCGACCAGTCAGGAAAGACCTGGGGCGGGCTTTGGGGCAGGACGGAGCTTGGGCTCCTGTTTCTCGACATGTTCTTCCTGCCTGAGCAGTTGCGTGGCCAATCCTTTGGCTCACAACTTCTCACGACGATCGAGGAAGAAGCCATCCGGCGGGGCTGCAAGAAGGCCGTCGTGGAGACGAGCAGTTTCCAGGCGCCGCTATTCTACATGCAGCACGGGTTCGAGGAATTCGGCAAAGTCGAATTCGGGATCCCTGGACATGCCCGAGTCTTCCTTCGGAAAGATCTGCTGTAAGTCTTGGGACAGGGCGCACGGATGGCCATCGGCTAGTTGTTTCAAACGCCAGATGCTCTGGAACAAATCGACGAGTGCGGAGTTAAACGCGTCGCGACGCGCAGTCTTGCAGCGACGTGTCGAATAGAGTGCATCCCGCCGGAGAGGCAATGTGCGTACTGGACATTTCAGAAAGCCGATTATCATTCAACCTGGCCGGATAGACCGCGACAGGGTTGTGGTTTCGGTGTCGGACGCAGCCGAAGTGCTGCTGCGGGACTGGCCAAAGCCGACATCCGAGAGGCGTCTTGCCGCGATCAGAGCGTGCCTTGCCGTCATGCGAGGCGAAAAGCCTACAAAGACCGCACGACAGGCGTTCATCGTTGCGGCCAAGGACGCCAAGATTCTGCTGAGCGAGCAAGTCTGACCGTGGTGGGTCGCCTCGCCGGTGCCTGCAAGTGCGACTCTGCCGAGATTGGTTCGAAAGGGAGAAATCATGATCAAGGTTTCAAGTCCCACGCCTGCCGCGGCCAGAAGCGAAGTGCAGGCAGGAGCAACGCAGGACAAAACGCCGGGGTTCGATCCCGCCATTGCCCCGCTTGAGACAGACGCCGAAGCCGCGGACACGCAAAATCCGGTCGCTGGGACAAGTCCGCCGCGCACTCGCCCAAATTTCGAAAACGATGCCAGCTTTGCCAATGCCATGCGCCCGGTCGAAGGCGAGCCGGAACTGCGGCCCGGCGGCAACTGGCCGGTGTTGGTAATTGCAGCTGTCGTTTTGATAGCAGCCGTGGTTTTCCTGACGGCAAGCATGCTGCGCTGAGAATGATCCCGACGATGCGGCTCCACGACCTATTCCTGGAGGTCTGGTGCGCCCTTCATGCCTGAGAGTTCGGTCATTGGGCACAGCAGCCGCGGTCGCGCGGGATCGGAGATGTCGAGCTTGTCCCAAGGGATGCGGTATAGACCGTCGCGGCGGCGCAATCGGAAAAGATCCAGCACCGCCACACCTATGGCCGAGGCCGAAAGACGCTCGAAAGCGGCGTAGACCCCGACGTGGAATTCGGTGACGACGAAATCGTCACCGTCCCGTTCGGCGCGGATCTCCTCGATATAGCCGACATTCTTGCCGCGTTGCGAGAGTACGCGTCGCCCTGACAGATGCTCGAGATTGACCGTGGTCATCATCAAGCTCCCGGAATGCGCCCGATGACATGGTCGCGCAACCAGTCCTGCCAGGCGAAGATCGACGTTTCTCGCACGTCGATGTCGAACTCGATATCGATGCCGATATCTTTCACCTTCTGCCAGGCGATCCGATGCGGCTCGCCATGTTGCCTGCCACCCAGCTTGACCGCGAGCCGCGCTATCCAGCGCCCAGGCCGTGCGCCGAGACGACGCGCCAGGGTGATGGAGCCGAGCTCGATCGCAATGATCCGAGGCGGCTTGCCGGGCCGCAACTCCGCCACCAACCCGTCGACCTTGCCGATCTTGACCTGCTCGCGGTCGACCACCTGCTTGTCCAGGAGATCACGCAGCAACTTCATCATGTGCCTCCGAATATCTGCAGCGGGATGGTCACCACCGCCAGTACGAAGCCGAGCGCGATGATGAAGATGACGGCGGCATTCGACAAAATGCCATTGCGATGCTCGCCGACATAACGTTTGTCGTTCAGCAGAAACAGGAAAGGAACGACCGTCAGCGGCAGGCTGGCTGCCGTCAGCGCCATGGAGAAGATGGTGAGCCTCAGCGGATCGAGACCAAGCGCGATGGGAATAGCCGCCAAAAGCAATGATATCGTGTAGGTGGCGCTGAAACCCGGATCGTCGCGCGGCTTGCGATCCTCGCCCCAATTCCAGCCGAAACCCTGGGCCACAAGATAGGCCTGTTGCAACCCGACCTCTAGTGCGGCGCCGAAGCAGGCAATGCCGAGGGAGGCAACAAACAGCACGAAGCCCCAGAAGCCGAATATAGGTATCAGCATCAACGGCAACTGGTGATAGTCATCCACTTGGGTGACGCCATGCGTGGCGAGCACGAGAGCGGCCACGATCAACACGCCGATCGAGATGGTCCCCCCGAAAGTCATGCCCAACCCCGCTATGGCCCGATTGGCTCCGAGATAGCTTTTGTCCCACCGGTCCTCGATGGCCCCCGAGGAATAGAACATGAAGAGGTAGGGCGATATCGAGGCGCCGAGAATGCTGACCGCCATGAACCAGTAATTGGCGGCATCGTGGACCGGCAGCGAAGGCACGGCGCCCCTTGCGACTGCCGTCCAATCGGGTCTCAGCATCACCGCTCCGACGACGAAACACAGCGTCACCAGACCGAGAATAGATACGCCCTTCTCGATGAAGCCGAACGTGCCTTTCCAAAGCAGCAGCCACGCCAACAAAGCCACCGGCAGTGCCCACCACTGGAAGCCTATGCCGGTGGCAAATTCGAGTGCAATGGCGACGCCGCCGATCTCGGCGGACAGCACCAGGAAATTGACCAGCAGGGCGGCAAGCAACGGCCATAGAAAGACGTTGAAGCCGAATCTCTCGCGGATACCGTCGGAGATTGTGTGATGGCTCACGGCCGCGAACCGGCCGGACATTTCGACAAGGAAGATGATGCAGATGGTGCCGAGCACCACCGCCCAGATCAACTGGAAGCCAAACATCGCGCCTGCCTGCGCCGCCGTCGCCATGGACCCAACTTCGAGGAAGCCGCCGACGCTGGTGACGACGCCGAGGGATATTTCCATGAGCTTCTTCATGGCTTTGGCGCGAAATAGTTGGCGTAGGCGGTAGCGAGCGAACGCGACGCCAGCCGTAGATCCTGTTGCGCATCTTGGACTTCCGGCCGGTCGCCCGCCTGCAATCCGGCCTCTGCACGTGCCACCGCGACCGACAAATCGTTGACTGCCTTCGTCAGCGAAGCTTGCTCGGCGGGTTCACTGGTTTCGGCGGACCGGATTTGCGCCCCGGCATCGGCAAGCGTCTTGCCGATCGATTGCAGCGTACCCGCCGTGTATGCGGTCGGCGCCGCCCCTGCCGCCCAGGCGTCCAGCGCCATCAACACGGTCTGCGATGCGGAGGCCGCTGTTCGTGATTGCTGCTCGATCTGATCGGAAGATGAGCATGCCGACAACATCATCGACAGCAAGCACAAGCAGTCGAGCCTGAGATAGCGGCGTCTAACGATCAAATCAGGCGTTTGGTGCGCCACCGAATAGTCTCCCCCGACCCAACAAAACCGTGGCCGGCGTAAATCTGATCTAGAGCATTCGTCGGGTCCGTCAACGACCGCGCCCGCCGATCCGGAGCACGAGGCGGCGAGCCAGGTCCCGATCGGTTTCAATTGCCGCATCAGCGTAAGCTGAAGGTCAGGCGGGGCGATCCCCGTTCGGAGCGTCTTGGATTCTGTATTCGTGAATGAGGCCGAGAACCTGAGTTCTGACTGTGTCGCGCGCGTCGGGCTGGATGAAAAACATCAGCCGTTCGACCGCTTCAACGACTGCTTCGGGCAGATCCGAACCCGCATCGGTGAATTCGCTGCCATGCTCGTACATGTTGTCCGTCAGTTTCTTGTCGAGGTCGGAAAGGATGCCCATCATCCACACTCCAGATCCGTGCTGTATCGAACTCACTTCGGCACCGTCACCGCGACGTCGCCTCGCCTGTTGCTGCCGGCCGTCGATCACTGCTGCCCCGGCATTTCCGTGTTTTCCCTGGGATTTTTCTGGACGCCGGCAGCCGGGGCGGTATCCGCGGGGGCATTGCCGCCCTGGTTCTGCTCCGGCGCGCGTTTCAGCGGCGAGGTCTGCCAGCCCATATCGACGTAGAAAAAGCCCACGACGAAACCGACAATGATGACCGCCGCTATCACCAGCGAGATTATTGCGTTGCGTCGCTCCATAGGCCTAGCCACCACTTGGCTTGGGAGATGCCGGCTGGGTTGGCTGCGTACCTTGCTGGTCGCCGCCGGTGCTGGTCTGCGGCGTCGGGTTGGTGTCCGTCGTGGGATTCTTGTCGACGGGCTGGCTGTTCGTAGTATCCGTCTTGGACTTGGCTGGATCGGCATTGTCGTTGCACCCCGCCAAGGCGAGCAATGCCGCTGACATCAAGAACACTCCCCTCATGCTGATTTCTCCTGGCTGAGTCCGGGCGAAGCCGCCTGCCAATGACCTATCCGGTCGAACCGCACCGAGAGCCCCTGTTTGACCGCGCTTCTAGCCAGCAAATGGTCTAGCTCGGCGTCTTCGATCGGACTTCGTACGACTTGGCGAATGGCCTTGCAGGCAAGTTCCGTCGAGACGAAATCATATCTCCTGCTCCTGGCGACGACATATTGTTCGACCAGCATTTTCACGCGCCTGAGCGCGATTTCTTCGGCGTATTGCATTTTATTCCTCCTGCGCCCCGAACTGCCGAACGGGTTTGTTGTTCCCTCCTGGATCTCAAAACATCACCGTCGCCATCACGAAAAGCCCGCGCCTCCCGGACAGGGCACGCGCGGGCTGGACCAGGCTGAGGGGACCCGATCATGCAGCATCAAAAAGGGGGAGCAACGACGCTGCACGGACATCGAACTCGCATCGACCTGAGTTGTTCCACCTCTCCACGCCGCATCGTTCATGGCTCGGATGGCCGCGCATCAACCCGCACGGAACAATCAACCCCGATAGTGGTTCGGCCGAAGCGAGGTTCGGAGGACGTGATGAAGAATGAAAAGTTGGCCGTGGTGACGGGCGCCTCAAGCGGCATCGGCAAGGAACTCGCCAAACTGTGCGCAAGGGACGGCTACCATCTGATCATAGCCGCTGACGAACCTGCGATCCGGCAGGCCGCCGAGGCGCTCGGTTCGCATGGTGTGACTGTCGAAGCCATCGAGGCCGATCTGGCGACCGAGGAAGGTGTCGATCGTTTGATCGCCGGGATCGGCGATCGCGATGTCGACCTGTTGTTCCTGAATGCCGGACGTGGGCTCGGCCGTGGTTTCGTCGATCAGGATTGGAAAAAAATCCGCCGCATCATCGACACCAACATCACCGGGACCGTCTATCTCGCGCATCAACTCGGAGCCAGGATGGCACGCCGCGGCCGAGGCCGCATCCTCTTCACAGGATCGATCGCTGGTTTCATGCCCGGCACTTTCCAGGCGGTCTACAACGGCACCAAGGCATTCATCGATTCCTTCTCGATCGCACTGCGTCATGAGTTGCAGGACACAGGGGTCACAGTCACCGTGCTGATGCCCGGGGCAACGCAGACGCGGTTCTTCGAACGCGCCGAAATGATGGATACCAAGGTCGGCACCGATGAAAAGGACAATCCCGCCGATGTCGCCAAAGCAGGCTACGAGGCGATGATGGACGGTGAGGAACAAATCATCAGCGGTTGGAAGAACAAGCTGCAGGTCGCCGCAGCGCATGTGACGCCGGCAGGCACGCTGGCCGAACAGCATCGCAAGATGGCCGAGCCGGGTTCAGCGTCCAAAGACTGACCTTCGGCCTTCAAGCAAACCAAAAAAAGTCCGGCAGAGTCTTCTGCCGACCTTCTCCAAGCAGGAGCACCATCATGAAAGCGCTCACATGGCACGGCAAAGGCGATATTCGATGCGACCAGGTGGCTGATCCCACCATCGAGGATGATCGCGACGTCATCATCAAAGTCACCTGTTGCGCCATATGTGGCTCGGACTTGCATCTGATGAACGGATATATGCCGACGATGAAGTCGGGCGATGTGCTCGGACACGAGACGATGGGCGAGGTCGTGGAAGTCGGCAGCGGCCATTCGAAGTTTAGAAAGGGCGACCGCATCGTGGTGCCTTTCAACATCTCATGCGGCGAGTGCTGGTTTTGCCAGAAGGGGCTGTTCTCGCTTTGCGACAGGTCCAATCCCAATGCCAAGCAGGCTGCCGAAGTGATGGGACAATCCCCGGCTGGCCTGTTCGGCTATTCGCATCTGGTGGGCGGCTATTGGGGAGGGCAAGCCGAATATCTGCGCGTTCCTTTCGCCGACGTCGGTCCGATAAAGGTGCCCGAGGGAATGGACGACGAACAGGTGCTGTTCCTCTCCGACATCTTTCCCACCGGCTATATGGCAGCTGAAAACGCCGGCATTGAGCCAGGCGAAACCGTCGCCATCTGGGGTTGCGGTCCGGTTGGTCAGTTCGCCATCCAGAGCGCATGGATGCTCGGCGCCGGCCGCGTCATTGCCATAGACAAGGTGCCGGAGCGGCTGGTGATGGCTCGCGAGCACGGCAAGGCCGAGACGCTCGACTTCAGCAATTCCGATATCTACGACGCTTTGATGGCGATGACCGATGGCCGCGGTCCGGATCGCTGCATAGACTGTGTCGGGACCGAGTCGGATCCCGCCGCCAGTGCCGACTCCATGCTCGACAAGGTCAAGGCTGCCGTCTATCTCGGCACCGATAGGCCGCATGTACTGCGCGAAGCAATCTACTCCTGTCGCAAAGGCGGCACCATCTCGGTGCCCGGCGTCTATATCGGCCTCGTCGATCATATTCCGTTCGGCGCCGCCATGAACAAAGGACTGACCTTCCGGATGGGTCAGACGCACACGCAACGCTATCTCGAACCGCTCCTCGCCATGGTGCAGAAGGGCGACATTGATCCCTCCTTCGTGATCACGCACCGGGCAGACCTCGAAGCGGGACCGGACCTCTACAAGACGTTCCGTGACAAGCAGGATGGCTGCATCAAGGTGGTAATGCGACCGCATGGCTGAGATGTCGGCATCTCGCGCGGGGTCCACCTTGCGCGGATTCCCGCCAAGGATAGCACCGACGCTGCCGAGGCACCTGGAACTTTCGACCGTGGCGGCGGTTGACCCGCAGAATAAACTCAGGGCGACGAGACTGTCGTGCCCGCCCGCTGCGAAGGAAGCTATCGCCATGAGCAATGAGAATTCCACATCCAAACCCAGCGTCCGGTCTCCGAACGCCGATGCTCTGCCGCACCCGAGACGGGACGCCAGTGACACGGATGCCGGTGCCAAGCCGCTGACGCCGAAAACCGCCGGCACGTCCCGGCCATCGGCCCCGCCGCTGGACAATCCGGTTGCCAATCGAAACGCGGGGCGGCCGCGTCAGGCGAGCACCACGCCTAGGCCGACGGACAAGCCCCTGGACTGATCGAAACCGGCCTCTTGAATTCATAACGAGTGTTTGTCGGGACGAAGCGATGCCAGGTCGGCCAGGGTGTTGAGAAGTGCAGCGTCGCCTGCCGGCTTCGGCACGAATTTGCAGTTTCGGAAGGGTGTGGGAACGTCGCGCGGCCCAAATCCGGTCATGAAGGCGAAGGGGATGCCGCGAGCCAGCAATGTTTCGGCCACGGGCAGACTTGTTTCACCGTTCAATTGAATGTCCAGCAGCGCCACGTCGGCTTTGCCTGCATCGATAAGCTGACGAGCCGCGGCGGCCGACGAGACCGGGCCAATCACCGGATAACCCGCCGCACGCAGGCGTGACGCGATGTCTTCGGCGATCAGCCATTCGTCCTCGACCACCAGAACGCGCGGCTTGTCGTCGCTCACGGCGCCTCCTTGTGGTTTGCCGGAAACGCGATCTGGACGCTGAGGCCGTCCTTGTGGAACGCGGTTTCGACGTGGCCGCCGAGCCTGTAACCGATTTCTCCCTGCAATAGGGTCAGGCCAAAGCCGTTGTCCAACGGCGCCTTTACAAGAGGGCCGTCCTTTTCTCGCCAGCCAAATGTGAAACTGTCGTCCTCGATCGACCATTGCACACTGACCTTGCCATCGGTTTTTGACAAAGCGCCGTATTTGGCCGCGTTGGTGGCCAGTTCATGAATGGCCATACTCAGGGAAAGCCCCTGTTGCGGACCTAGTTTGACATCCTCGCCATCGAGTTCGATCCGCTCGATGCCGAATGGTTCGAGCTCCTGCTGGAGCAATTCCCTGACCGAGGCTTCCTTCCATCTCTCCCGGGTAAGCAGGCCGTAGGCCCGCGACATGGCATGCAGGCGACCGATCAGCGCGTCCGCGAACTCCTCCTTCGTATCAGAACTTTCCCGCGTGCGGCTTGCAATGCTGGCAATCACCGCAAGCATGTTCTTGACCCGGTGGTTGAGTTCCGAGATGAGCACCTGTTGATGCTCTTCCGCCTGTGCCAGCGTGGTGACATCGACAAGTGTCACCACCACGCCCTGGATCCTGTTTCCCTTGTCGCGATAGGGATTGATGCGGACCATGTGGAACAGGCCCCTGGCATCGCGTGCCAGATGGTGATTCAGGATCTCGCCCGTCTCGAACACCTTGTCGATGTGCTGCTTCAACTCGGGATAGTCGAGTTGGCTCGACAGATCCGTCAGCGGCCGGCCGACATCGGAGGGGCGCAGGCTGAAGAAGGATGACGCCGCCGGCGTGAAGGTGCGGACTACAAGGCTGCGGTCGAGGAAAATAGTCGCGATGTCGGTGCTTTCGAACAGGTTGCGCAGATCGCCGTTGGCGTGGTCGAGCTCTTCTATCTTGGCCGTCAACTCGGCGTTGATCGTGTTGAGCTCCTCGTTGAGCGACTGCATCTCCTCCTTCGAGGCTTCGAGTTCCTCATTGGTGGATTGCGCCTCCTCATTGACGGAGACGAGTTCCTCGTTCGACGATTTGACCTCCTCCAGCGCGGTCTCGTATTCCTCGATCGTCGATTGCAGGCGCTCTCTGGTGTCGCGCAGTTCCCTCTCGAGATCGGCGGTGGTGTCACTGTCACGGCTGCCGCCACCTTCGTTGGACCGGGCCTGGGTCGGCCCCGACGGTTCGAACAGGACGAGATAAAGCGGCTCGCCATTGCCGCGTTCGGCGAGGGGCTCGATCGTCAGCCTGATCGGCTGGACCCGTTCGTCGTCTTCCTCCACGGTCAGGTTTTCCCGCACCACTGTGCGGCGTGTGGTCGTCGCTTCGCGCAGTGCGGCGCGGAGGTCCAGCCGCAGCCCACGCCTTGCCATCGTCAGCAACTGCCGGCTGGGAATCCCTTGTGACGCTTCGAGATATCTGCCGGTCCTGGCCGAATAATAGACGACATCGCCGTCGGCGTTGACCAGGACATGCGGCGGCGCGAATCGTTCCAGCACCTGCGCCTCGACCGCCTGCCGCATGGGATAGCCGACAAGTCCCTTCTTCGAGACGGCGCTTTCCGATGGGAAGAGGTTGGAATGGCTTTCCCCGAGCAGGGCCGGCAGTCTGATGTGCGGTGAGGCATGCTCCCGCGCCTGGAAGATGCGATGTTTCTTGTCGATGGTGGCGAACAGATCGTCGTGCTGCCCGACGCTTTCTGAGGTGCCGAGGAAAAGGTAACCGCCCGGCTTCAGCGCATAATGGAAGACAGGGATGACGCGGCTTTGGATGATCGGGCCGAAATAGATCAGCAGATTGCGGCAGGAGACCAAGTCCATGCGCGAGAAGGGTGGATCGCGAATGACGCTGTGCGGCGAGAAGATGCACAGTTCGCGTATCTCATTGCTGAGGACATAGCTTTCGCCATCGCCGTTGAAAAACCGCTGTTTGCGTTCGGGAGAAAGACCTTGCAGCAAGGCTTCCGGATAGCGTGCCGCCCGCGCCACCGCCAGCGCCGGCTCGTCTATGTCGGTGGCGAATATCTGGACGCGCGGAACGACCGTAAGCGTCTCCATGTGTTCGCGCAGCAGCATGCCGATGGAGAACACCTCCTCGCCCGTGGCGCATCCGGGAACCCAGACCCGGACAGTGTCGCTGGCTGTCTTGCCTTCGAACAGTTGTGGTACGATTTTTCGCTCGAGCAACTCGAAGGCATCGGGGTCGCGAAAGAAGTTGGTGACATTGATCAGCAAATCGCGAAAAAGGTTCATCACCTCGCGAGCATCCTTTTTCAGCCAGTCTATATAGCCGCTGATGGAATGGACCTGGGCGATCTGCATGCGTCGCTTCACGCGGCGCAGGAACGTCTTGGTCTTATAGCCCGAGAAGTCATGGCCGGAGTGGCTGCGCAGAATGGCGTAGATTTGTTCTCGCACCTTGTCGATGTCGGGCGTTTCATCGCCATCGTCTTCCGCCAACCCGTCCAGCGTGTCGAAGCCGCGGGCGAAAGCCTCCAGCTTCGCCCCGATCTCCTCGGCAGTCACTGCGACATCGACGAGCCCACTGGCAATAGCGCTCTGCGGCATGTCGGGATTGCGCGGCCCGTAGCCGTCCGGCGCTTGCGCGACGATAAACCCGCCCCGCTCCTTGATGGCCTTGGCGCCCAGGGTTCCATCGGAATCACCGCCCGACAGGATAACGCCGACGGCATATTCGCCCTGGTCTTCACCCAGTGCGCTGAAGAAGATATCGATGGGCTTGCGCTCCTGGGTAAGCCCATTGGGCCGACGCAGGTGCAGCACCCCCGATTCAATGGCCAATGTCACGTTTTGCGGCATCACATAGACGTGGTCAGGTTGAACCACCGTGCCATCCTCGACCACCGAAACAGGCATCTCGGTGTAGCGGCTGACAACCTCATGCAACAGACTCTCCCTGTTGGGGCTGAGATGCGTGATGATGACGAACGCCATGCCGGGCTGGCCGGTCACGCCCTTGAAAAGGCCCTCCATCGCGGGAATGCCGCCCGCGGACGCGCCTATGCCCACGATGGGAAATCTAGTCGATCGGGCAGTCACGGCATGTCCCCCTTTCGCCGACCCGACATGAAGTCTCCTCAAGGCCGGATCGAACAGGACACAACCATATAGCGCGCAAGACGGATGGAACAAGACGTCAGGGATGACGTTGAACCCGATATCAATGGTGGTTCAATGGCAAAACGATCTGCTGACATAAAACTCCCGACGCCGGTGGTATCAGGAGCGCCTGGATCGCTCGAAGGTTCCCATGCGGGGCCCGTCCCGGATCGCATGCTGACGCTTGCGAAACGGTTGCAGGCGGCCTCGGATGACAGAATTCGCAAAGCAAATCCTCTGCATTCTAATCTCCGTTCCAAGAAAGGATGACGACGTGCGCGACCTGCGGGGGCTGCATATTCTGATAGTCGAAGACGAATGGACGATGGCGGGAGATCTTGCGCGGTTTTTCAGCAATATGGGCGCCATAATCCTTGGTCCCGCTGCAACCGTCGAACAGGCTTCCAAACACACCGGGACGGCCGAAGCTGCAATCCTCGACGTCAATCTCAATGGCCGACGCGTGTTTCCAATCGCCGATGAGTTGATGCGCCGGGGTGTCCCCTTCGTGTTCTTCAGTGGCGATGACGACATCGCCATTCCCGATCATCTCCGCTACGCCAGCAATTTGCGGAAATCCTCGGGCAGCCAGGCGGTGTTCAACGCACTCTTTCCCCCGCAGGCATCCGGGCGGGCGACCCCCGGACCGGACCCGTCCGACGACGTCTTCGCGCTTTTGCCCAAACTGCGACTTGCGGCGCGCCTTTTGCTGGGAGACGTCGACGCATCGGATCGGCTCGTCGAGAGGACGCTCGAGCAAGCGATCCGGGATGTCGACCGCAGACAGCTTGGTCAATCCACTGAAAACTGGCTCAACGGCATCATGCGAGAGATGGCGAAAACCCGCGGCGCAAAACTGATGCATTAGTTTTACCTTCCAAGGCCTCTCAGGCTGAAGTTCCAAGCCCCGGGGGCGTCATTGTTCACCACATCTCGAAAACTTGGCCGTACAGATAGGCCGCTTGACCGGCGTCATCAGCCCTTCTGATTGCGCTCGACGAATTTGTTGAAACGGCTGGCTTTCCCCTCACCGGTCTTGGCCTGATACAGAAAGGCCAGATCATTCTCGTCGAATATCCGGAAGAACTCGTCCCATTCGATGGGCTCGAATGCTTCCTCGGGCTCGCCGAAGTCGATCCGCAGTATACCGCCCTCGCCTTTGGTGCGCACCACCGCCGGCCGGCCGTCCCGCTCCTCGGCCCATTTGCGAATTTCGTCATGGTTGGTGGTCGTTTGCGACTGAGACATTGAAATCTCCTTTGATCGGCGTTGCCACATGGGACGCGCGGGCTGTCGGGCGTCCTAACAGCACAAGGGCGTCAATGTTCCAGCACAGCGCGGTGATCGCGGCGCCGGCTCCCAACGAAGCCGGCCAAAGGAACTTTGTTGAAGCAAAGGGAACAAACCTTTTGCCGAAAAGTTCGGGGCGCCGAGGTTACTTGTCTGAGGAGTCGTCGTGAAACGCATATTGGTTACAGGAGGCTGCGGCTTCATCGGCCGGCATGTCGCACAGGAACTCGTCGAGCAGGATTATTCGGTTCGCATCCTCGATGCCTTGCTGGAGCAGGTGCATGCGGGCGAAGCCGTCGCGCTTCCCGCCGGGACCGAGCTGATCAAGGGCGATGTCCGGGACCGGGAGGCGGTCGCCAATGCGCTGGAAGGCGTTGACGCGGTCATTCATCTGGCGGCGGAAGTCGGCGTCGGACAATCGATGTACGAGATCGCGCGCTATGTCGGCGCCAATGATCTCGGCACCGCAACGCTGCTCGAGGCGCTGATCAAGCACCCGGTCGAACGGATCGTCGTCGCCTCGTCGATGAGCGTCTATGGCGAAGGGCTCTATGCAACGCCAGACGGCCGGCGTATCGACAATGCTCGGCGCAAGGCAAGCGACATCAGGAGCGGGCAATGGAACCCGCTGTCGCCAGGTGGAGACGCCCTCTCGCCGCTGCCGACGGACGAAGAAAAGCCGGTCGATCTCGCCTCCATCTATGCGCTGACAAAATACGCCCAGGAACGCGCCGTGCTGATCTTCGGCGAGGCCTATGGCATCGATGCGGTCGCGCTGCGCCTGTTCAATGTCTTCGGCGCCGGCCAGGCGTTGTCGAATCCCTATACCGGCGTGCTGGCCAACTTCGCTTCGCGTCTCGCCAACGGCCAACGGCCAATGATCTTCGAGGATGGCGAACAGAAGCGCGATTTCGTCCATGTGCAGGACGTCGCCCGCGCCTTTCGCCTTGCTCTGCAGCAACGCCAGGCAAAGGGTCATGTCATCAACATCGGCAGCGGCCGCGCCTACGCGATCAGCGAAGTCGCGCGATTGCTGGCCGAGGCCATGGGGACACCGAACCGCTCGCCGGAACTGCTCGGCAAAGCCCGCTCCGGCGATATCCGCAACTGCTTCGCTGATATTTCCAAGGCCCGTGAGCTGCTCGGTTTCGAGCCGGTGCGGCAACTGGAGAATTCGCTCGGCGAGTTCGTTTCCTGGGTGCGTAACACGTCCGCCGTCGACCGCGGCGCCGACATGAAGCGCGAGCTCGAAGAACGCGGGTTGGTCTCATGAACACACGCAATCGACGCGACGCGCCGGTCGCCATCATCGGCGGCAGCGGCTTCATAGGATCGAACCTCGCCGACAGCCTGTTGTCGGATGGCGAGCCGGTACTGGTGATCGACAATCTCAGCCGTCCGGGCGTCGAGCAGAACCTTGAATGGCTGGCGCAAAAACACGGCGGTCGCCTCACGGTGGAGACGGTCGACGTGCGAGACGCCAACGCCCTGGCGCCTGTCTTGATGGTTTCGAAGGCAATTTTCCATCTGGCCGCGCAAACCGCCGTCACCACAAGCCTGGTCCAGCCGGGCGAGGATTTCGACATCAACCTTCGGGGAACGTTCAACGTTCTGGAGGCGGCACGACTGAGCGGCGAGCGTATCCCGGTGATCTTCGCCAGCACCAACAAGGTCTATGGCAGCCTGCCTGACGTCGCGGTCCGCGAGGACGGCGATCGCTATGTGCCTTGCGACAGCGTCATCCAGGCGCACGGCATCAATGAGGCTCGGGGCCTGGACTTCTGCACGCCCTACGGTTGCTCCAAAGGCGCGGCGGATCAGTATGTGCTCGACTATGCCAAATCTTACGGCATGCCGACGGCGGTGCTGCGGATGAGCTGCATCTATGGACCGCGCCAGTTCGGAACCGAGGATCAGGGCTGGGTCGCGCACTTCCTGCTCAGCGCGCTGACGGGACGCCCGATCACCATTTACGGCGACGGCAGGCAAGTGCGCGATATCCTGCATGTCTCCGATGCCGTTGCCGCCTACAGGGCCGTGCTCGATCGCATCGAGACCATCAAAGGCCAAGCATTCAATCTTGGCGGCGGCCCGGAAAATGCGGTCAGCCTGCGCAGGCTGTTGAGCGAGATTCATAGCCTGACCGGCCATGAGCTTTCAATCCGCCATGATGGGGAACGCACCGGCGACCAGCCCTTCTTCGTCGCCGACACCCGCAAGATCAAAACCGCGCTTGGCTGGATGGCCCATGTTTCATGGCGCGAAGGCGTCCGCGACCTCGCCGACTGGCTGCAGCGCCATCGGCTCGAGCCTCCCCCTGAAGCCGTGAGGTACGTCGCATGAAAATCGCTTTGGTAAACCCATTCTGGACCTACGACGACAGCATCTATTTCGGCTGCCGCCAACCACATCTGCCGCTGGAACTCGGCTATTCGAAGGCCCTGCTCGAAGCCGCCGGACATGAGGTGCTGATGCTGGATGGGCAGTTGCAGAGGCTCGATAATTCCGGTCTCTGCGAGCGGGTGGCTGATTTCGCCCCGGCTATGACCGTCGTCAGTACCGCCCCGACCTATCTGTTCTGGCGCTGCGCACCGCCGGAATTGCGTGTGCCGGCCGATTTCCTCAACCGTCTCGCCGGGCGCGGTGGACGCACGGTCGCGGTCGGGCCGCACGGCTCGGCGACGCCTGCGCCGACCTTGCGCAAGCTCGGCGTCGACATCGTCGTGCGCGGCGAATGTGAAGAAGTCGTCGAGCAACTTGCCCGGCGCGATGATTGGAGCGCCGTGCCCTCAACCGCTTATCTGCGGGATGCCAGGGTGGTTTCGAACGGAGGCGTCCACGCCAGCTCGTTTGTCGATCATCCGCCACTCGAATGGCCAGCGGACTGGATCGCAGCCCATTCGCACCACCATCACAGGTTCGATGACAATCAGGTGGGGTTCGGTGCGGAAGTCGAGGCATCGCGCGGCTGTCCCTACAATTGCAGCTTCTGCGCCAAGATCGATTTCCGTGATGCCTATCGCCGTCGAAACCACGAAGCGGTGGTAGCGGAGATCGATCGGCTGATTGCCCAAGGTGTCGGCTACATCTACTTCATCGACGAGATCTTCCTGCCGCAAAAAGCGTTGCTGGAAGCCTTGGTCGATCGCGATGTGAAATTCGGCGTACAGACCCGCATCGATCTGTGGAAGCCCGAGCTGCTGGAATTGCTGGGCGCCGCAGGCTGCGTCTCCATCGAGGCCGGTCTCGAAAGCCTGACCGTCGAAGGTCGGGCAATGCTGGCCAAGCGCTGCCGGCTGGGTACCGAGGAACTCGCCGCGCTGCTGGTCGACGCCAGACGTCACGTTCCATTCGTTCAGGCCAATCTGATCGGCGTGGTCGAGGATGATCCCGCCCTGGTCGAGCACTGGCGAACCCACCTGATCGACCACGGCGTATGGGCCAACGAACCTGTGCCGCTTTATCCGTATCCGAGTTCGCCCAGCTACCGCGAGCTTTGGGGCGAACCCGACGACCTTGCTTGGGAACGCGCCCATGACCACTACCTCGCATCTTTCCAGAAATTCAGTGACATCCAGGAGAGGCGGCCGCGGCCGCTGGCGGAACTGGAGGCGACATGTTGCGGACACTGACGCCGCGCTCGCGGCGCATCCTGATGACCGTCGATGCCGTGGGCGGCGTATGGCGCTATGCCCTTGATCTGGCAGGGGAACTTGTGAACGGCGGCGACAGCGTGGTGCTTGCCGGCCTCGGTCCGCAACCGTCAAGGCAGCAGGCCGAGGAGGCGGAGGCTTTCACGACGCTGATCTGGTTGAATACGCCGCCGGATTGGATGACCAGCAGCGGCGGCGACCTCGACGCGCTGCCGCGGGAATTGCTTGCGCCCATGCGCGACCACGCCATTGACCTAGTCCATTTCAACGCGCCGACGCAGGCATCGGGATTCGATGCGCCATGCCCAGCCGTGGTGGTCTCCCATTCCTGCGTGACGACATGGTTCCACGCCGTCAGGAAACAGGCGGTGGATGGCGCATGGGCCTGGCAGAAGGAGCGCAACAGGCGCGGCTTGGATCGGGCCGACGCAGTCATCGTGCCGAGCCGCAGCCATGCCGACATGCTTGAGACCTGCTATGGCCCGATCGCGCGTCTGAGTGTGGTCGGAAATAGTGCAAGTCCGGTGCCGAAGACCGAAAAGCGCCAACCGCTCGTCTTCGCCGCTGCCCGCTGGTGGGACGAGGGCAAGAATGCGGCGGTGATCGACCAGGCCGCGTCGCTGACGCAATGGCCCGTTTTTGCCGCCGGTTCGATGCACGGTCCCAACGGCGGGCGTACCAGCTTCAGCTATGCTGTTCCTCTGGGAGCACTGCCGTCTCACGAGGTGCGCTCCTTGATGGCGCGCGCCGGCATTTTCGTGTCGCCATCAATCTATGAGCCATTCGGTCTGGCCGCGCTGGAAGCTGCCATGTCGGCGACGCCCCTGGTGCTTTCCGACATCGCAACCTATCGCGAACTATGGGACGGGGCCGCGATGTTCTTTGACGCGCGCAATTCGCACGACCTCGCTGCCTGCCTCAATCGTCTCTCCACTGATGCCGAGCTCAGGCGAGAGCTCGGTCAGGCAGCCATGCGACGAAGCCGCCGGTTTACACTGGCCAGGCAAGCGGCGGCCATGCGAGGCGTCTACGACAAGGCGGCCCTGGCCATGGCGGGGCGCTGACCATGCGCTTTCTGTTCTACACCCACTCGGTCGTTTCCGACTGGAACCACGGCAATGCCCATTTCCTGCGCGGTATCATGCGGGAACTGGTCGCGCGCCGGCACCAGGCGGTCGCGCTGGAGCCGTCCGACGGCTGGAGCCGTTCGAACCTGCTGGCTGAGAAGGGATCCTTCGCCATCGAACGCTTCCGCAAGGATTTCCCAGAACTAATGCCGGTGACCTATGATGCCGGGTTCGATCACGAGGCCTGGATCGCTGAGGCCGACGTTGTGATCGTTCATGAGTGGACGGATCCGGAGCTTGTCGCACGCATCGGCCGTGCCCGGGCCGCTGGCGGCAACTTCATCCTTCTGTTTCATGACACCCACCACCGGGCGGTATCGGCGACCGAGGCAATCTCGGCGCTGCGGTTGGAGCACTATGACGGCGTTCTCGCCTTTGGCGAGGCCTTGCGCGAGAGCTATCTGCGCGCCGGCTGGGGCAAGCGCGTCTTCACCTGGCATGAAGCCGCGGACGATCGCCTGTTCAAGCCACACCCGGAGATCCACCCCACGTCCGATCTGGTCTGGATTGGAAACTGGGGCGACGATGAGCGGACCGCCGAACTCAAGGAATTTCTGATCAAGCCGGTGCGCGATCTCGGTCTCGATGCCACCGTGCACGGCGTACGCTACCCCAAGCCCGCACTTGCGGATCTGGCCACCGCCGGACTGCGCTATGACGGATGGATCGCCAATGCCGACGTGCCGAAGGCGTTCGCCGCGCATCGTGTCACCGTCCACATCCCGCGGCGCCCCTATCGTGAGGGTTTGCCTGGAATTCCGACGATCCGCATGTTCGAGGCACTCGCCTGCGGCATTCCGCTGATTTCAGCACCATGGTCCGATGTCGAGCAGCTGTTCAGGCCCGGCGTCGACTTCCTGTTCGCCCACAATGGCTCGCAAATGCGGCAACACCTGCGGGCGGTGTTGGCCGATGCGGATTTCGCGGCTTCCCTGGTGACTTCGGGTCTCGAGACCATCCGCTCGCGGCACACCTGCCAGCACCGCGTCGACGAGTTGTTCGGCGTGCTCATGGAATGCACAACCGAACATACCATCAACAAGACCACCGCAAAGGAAGCCGCCGCATGAAGATGGCATTCTATGGATCGAGCCTCTTGTCGTCCTACTGGAACGGTGCCGCGACCTACTATCGCGGCTTGCTGAAGGCGCTTGCCCAACTGGGCTACGAAATCACCTTCTATGAGCCCGACGTCTACGACCGGCAGAAGAACCGCGACATCGAGGCCCCTGACTGGTGCACTGTGGTCGTTTATGAAGCGACCCAGCACGCGTTGATGCAGGTCGCGGCACGCGCCGCCAGCGCCGACATCGTCGTCAAGGCGAGTGGCGTCGGTTTCGAGGACGAGGCGCTGCTGCGCGCCGTTCTCGACCATGCCCGCAGCGACGCGCTGGTGGTATTCTGGGACGTGGACGCTCCGGCAACCCTTGCCCAGTTGCGCGACGAACCGGACCATCCGCTCCATGGCGCCCTGCAAGAAATCGACCTTGTGCTGACCTATGGCGGCGGCGACCCCGTCGTCTGGGCCTACCGTGCCATGGGGGCGAACGAATGCGTGCCGATTTACAATGCGCTCGATCCTCAAACGCATCACCCGGTCGCCAGCAATGCGCGTTTCGCTTGCGATCTGGCGTTCCTCGGCAACCGGCTGCCGGATCGTGAGGCGCGTGTCGAAGCATTCTTCCTCGATCCCGCAAGCCAGTTGCCGAAACAGCGCTTTCTGCTCGGTGGATCGGGCTGGGGGGACAAGCCGCTTCCCGCCAATGTCGGCTGGCTCGGTCACGTTGGCACCCGCGATCATAATGCCTTCAACGTCACTCCCAAGGCCGTGCTGAACATCAGTCGCGACAGCATGGCCGTAAACGGTTTTTCACCGGCCACGCGTGTCTTCGAGGCAGCCGGCGCCGGTGCCTGCCTCATCACCGATGCGTGGCTGGGCGTGGAACTGTTCCTGAAACCAGGCGAGGAGATCCTGGTGGCGCGCGACGGCGGCGATGTCGCCGAGATCATGCACTCGCTGACCTCCAGTCGCGCAAAAGCAATCGGCCAGGCCGCACTTTGCCGCGTGCTGGCCGACCATACCTACGCGCTGCGGGCGGACGTGGCCGATGCCGTCTTCAAACGTCATTTCGAGCAGGGGACCGTGGAGGCAGCGGAATGACCAAGCAATTGGACATCGTCTTTCTCGGCCTGTCGCTGTCCTCGTCCTGGGGAAACGGCCACGCCACGACGTTTCGAGGCCTGCTGAAAGGTCTGCACAAACTCGGCCACCGCGTGACCTTTCTGGAGCGCGACGTGCCGTGGTACGCCAACCACCGCGATCTGCGCGATCCGGATTTCTGCGCCTTGCGCTACTACGAAACCACAGCGGAATTGCAACGCGACTACGCCCGGTGCCTGGAGCAGGCCGACATCGTCGTCATCGGCTCCTTCGTGCCGGAAGGGCGCGTGGTCATCGACATCGTCGCTTCATTTTGCAAGGGGCGCTTCTGCTTCTACGACATCGACACGCCGGTAACCGTGGCGCAGCTTTCAGCCGATGATTGCGATTACCTGAGCTGGCGGCAGATTCCGTATTTCGACGTCTACTTCTCGTTCACCGGCGGGCCGATGCTTGGCCGTCTGGTGGAGGAGTTCGGCGCGCGCCGCGCCGAACCGCTCTACTGCTCGGTCGACCCGGAACGGCACCACCGGACCGGCGATCCGATCCGCTGGGATCTCGGCTATCTCGGCACCTACAGTGCCGACCGGCAGGCAACGCTGAACGCGCTGCTGCTCGAACCAGCACGGCATATGCCGGACCGCCGTTTCGTCGTAGCCGGCTCGCAATACCCATCCGACATCATCTGGCCGGACAATGTCGAACGCATCGAACATTTGCCGCCGGCCGATCATGCCGCGTTCTACAGCCGTCAGCGTTACACGCTGAACGTCACACGCAGTTCCATGATCGCTGCCGGATGGTCACCCAGTGTGCGCCTGTTCGAAGCGGCTGCTTGCGGCACGCCCATCATCAGCGATCGCTGGCCAGGGCTCGACAGCTTCTTTCCCGCATCGGCGATCCACAACGCCGGGGAAACGGACGATGTCATCGAAATCCTCTTCGGCGAGTCCGAGCGCACACGCCTCGCCATGGCCCGCCGGGCCCGCGAACGCGTCCTCGCATCCCACACCGGTGCGGCCAGAGCCCGCGAATTCGTGACGGCGTTGACACAGCCAAGGGCGGCGGCCCTCAATTTCGACATCGGAAGCGCAGCATGACCGGCATACAGGAGAAAACGACGATGCGACAAAAAAGAAACGCGCAAAGGGCAAAGGCAGTGCTTGTTGCCGGCGGTGCGGGATTCCTCGGTTCGCATCTTTGCGAAGCATTGCTCCGCGACGGCTGGCGCGTGATCTGCGCCGACAATTTCCTGACTGGGCGCATGGAAAACATCATCTCGATCATGGATCAGCCGGGTTTCCGATTGATCGAGCAGGACATCTGCCGGCCATTGGATCTCGGCGAGCCCGTGGATCGCATCTACAACCTGGCATGCGCTGCCTCGCCGCCGCGTTACCAGGCCGACCCGATACACACCACGCGAACCTGCGTGATCGGCACGCTCAACCTGCTCGAACTCGCTGTCCGATATGGCGCGCGGCTGCTACAGGCCTCGACGAGCGAAGTGTATGGCGATCCGGAGCAACATCCCCAGAGGGAGGACTATGTTGGCCATGTGAACTGCACCGGCCCACGCGCCTGCTACGACGAGGGCAAGCGCACCGCCGAAACGCTTTGCTTCGACTATCTTAGAGCCGGCAAAGCCGACGTGCGCGTCGCGCGCATCTTCAACACCTACGGTCCGAGAATGGATCCGGCGGACGGCCGCATCGTCTCAAACCTGATCATGCAGGCGTTAGAAAAACGTCCTCTGACGATCTTCGGCGACGGCTTGCAAACGCGGTCCTTCTGCTATGTCTCCGATCAGATCGATGGATTGAGGCGACTGATGGATATCGATCCCAATCCGGGCAAGCCGGTCAATCTGGGCAATCCCGGAGAATTCACCATCGTGCGACTGGCGGCACTGGTGAAGGCGATGACCGGCACCAAATCGGATTTGAGATTTCTGCCGCTGCCGCAAGACGATCCTCGGCGCAGGCAGCCCGATATTTCGCGTGCAAAAGCGCTGCTCGGCTGGACGCCGAAGGTGCCCCTCAATGAAGGGCTCAAGCTGACGATCGATTATTTCGCGGCGCTCGAAGGCAGTCGCATCGGCGATCAGATGACAGGCTTTGCCAAAAGAGCGAGGCCGGCATCCGGCGGGCTACAGAACCTTCCGGCGTGATGCGAGACGGCCGCCGAATCTTTCCCGAGATCGCGCGGAACATCCGCCCCAGCTTGTGGTTCGGTGGGAGGACCAGATACGGAGGATCATCCTCATGCAACCCAAGCGACCCACGAGGGATATCGACCAGATGGCCGAACGCGAGACGGCTGCCTATCTGCGGCGCGCCTCGATCACCTATCTCGAGTGCTGCGTCAGCTTGATGATGACGCATCTGCAGCGCGAGGAAGTGGCCGCTATTCTCGAGAAGGAAGCAGACATGCTGCGAAGGCTGGACTGATCGGAACGATCATATCAGGCATTCGTCCAGGAATCCTATCAGTCGCATCCTATATCGGTCTGCCGTCGCGGCGAGCCTTGCTTTTTCCCGGCCATTTTCGGATTGCGCAGCCGTGCTCCAGAGCCCGAGCTGGAATGCCAAATAGCACGGTTCGAAAAAGCCGATGTGGCAGTTGTCGATGGCAAGCTTCATTCCTTGGACCAGGGTCCTCACATCGCTGTCGGATAGCCCGTACTCGACACGGGCGCCGGCAATGTCCCACTCTATTGGCTGGCAGCCGATCAAATCGTGTGCCCGGCAATGGTCGACGGCATCTGTCTTAAGCACCCTGCCGTCGGCGCGAACGAGAAACTCCCATGGTTGGAGCTTTCCATCGATTTCAACGCGCTGCAGCCCGCTCGCGGGGGCCTGTTTCGAGAGCCAACCGCGCAAGGCTGCCGCGCGTTTTTCGCCCAAGGCTTCCGACGTATTGGAAACAGCCATCTCCGCGAGTGCAAGCAATGATGCACCCGGTTCGCAAGTTCGAAGATTGAGCGCACGCCAGGCCAGGTAATTTGTGAACTCCGCGATCAGTCTTTCCCTGGGTAGCGGCGCCTGATCCATCGTGGTGCCGTCAATCCACCGTTCAACCAGAAAGCCATGGCAAAGCGCGACAACTTGCGATCCGAACTCGGCTTCATGCAACATCGTCGCGGTTCGTTTCTTGCGCCGTCCGGTTTCGCCGAGGCCCGCGAATTTGACGAGCCAGCGGTCACGCCCGGCGGACGCCAGGAATTTACGCCGCTCGGTACCGCGAGGGCTCGGCGGCCAGCGCCCTTCGTCGGCGTAGTGGGCGGCCCGCCACTCGCCGCCAGATAGCTCGGTCAGGCCTAATTCCGGCCTGCCGACCGCCTCGGCCACCCAATCGCGCAACGTGGGAATTTTCGAGCTTTCGGAGAAGGTGCATTCAAACGCCGTCGCCACATGCTTCGGACAGCGCGACCATGTCTCCCGAGCCTCCCGCGACGCTTCGATGCCCGGGCCGCCTGAATGGCTGGGAAACAGGTGAATGCGGTCCGTATCGATACCCAGTTCACGCAGCCACATGATAACGGCATGCATCGAACTGCCGGACAGGCCAGGACCCTCGTCGACAACGGCGAAACGCGCCGACGGATTGTTCATCCAAGTGGCGATCGACTGCGGATCGGCGTTGATATACCTGCGGAAGGGATGGCCGATCGGGCGAACGCTGAACGGTGCCGGCGCACCAATCGAGGCCGCCACCATAGCTGCCAGCCCGAGGCCGATGCTGCGGACGCCGATCACACATGTGTTCGCATCGAGACCCGACTTCTGCGCCGCGTCCAAATAGCTTTCGGGATAAAGCGCATAGTGCGCATAACCCTCGGCAGAGCCGGTCACAACCTCGGCCTTGCAGTCGAGCCCGGCCAGCTGTTTGAGAAGTCCCGGATCGATGCCACCGCCGACGCCGAAACCGCTTTGCCACGACTTCGCCACCTCTGCCGCAAGTCCGACCAACAACCTGGCGCCTTGCTGTTGTCGCGGCGAAAAGATGTCGATGCCGCTGGTTTGGAAATCGACATCGGCAAGCGCCTGAACCAGCTCCGACACGCTGATGAATAGTCCGACCAATGCAGCATGGCGTTGGACGCCATGAGACATCCGATCCAGGCTTTCGGCCATTTCGTTTGCTGCTTCCCGAAGCTGCTCTGCGCTCTCGGTCTGCCTGTGGTCGCCGTAGACGATCATCGATCGGTTTTCCAATGTTGCCGTGCGGCAACGCATCGAATGCAGCTTCGATCCATGCAGTCTCGCGCAATTTTTCGATGGGCGGAGGAACATTCCGGCACGCTGATGGTTCGGCGCCAGGAACTTACCTTTGAACAACATAGGGTGGCGGTTTCGTGGGATCGAAAAAGGTTCGTGTTGGTATCGTTGGGGTCGGCAACTGCGCATCCTCCCTGGTGCAGGGCCTCTCCTTTTATCGTCACGCGAAAAGCAACGAACCAATCCCTGGGCTGATGCATGCCGACCTAGGCGGCTATCATGTCGACGACATTGAGATTGTCTGCGCATTCGATGTCGCCAGGAGCAAGGTTGGCCGCGACGTCGCGGAAGCGATCTACGCCGCCCCGAACAACACGTTCCGCTTCGCCGACGCGCTGACAACCGGCGTTCGCGTCGAGCGCGGGCCGACGTTGGACGGGATCGGTAAATATCTGCGCGACGAGATTGAAGAAGCTCCGGATCCCGTAGCCAATGTCAGCGAGATCCTGCGCGACAGCAACGCTGACGTGCTGGTTTCCTACCTGCCGGTGGGTTCTGAGGAGGCAACTTGCTTCTATGCCGAATGCGCGCTCGAGGCCGGCTGCGCCTTCGTCAATTGCATACCAGTTTTCATCGCCTCACGCCCGGAATGGCGCCGGCGCTTTGAGCAGCGAGGACTGCCGCTGGTCGGCGACGATATCAAGAGCCAGGTCGGCGCGACCATCGTGCACCGGCTGCTGGCCAATCTCTTCCGCGAACGCGGCGTACGCATCGACCGCACCTATCAGCTGAATTTCGGCGGCAACACCGATTTTCTCAACATGCTGGAACGCGAGCGGCTGGAATCGAAGAAAATCTCGAAGACACAGTCCGTGGCCAGCCAGTTCGATGTTCCCCTGGAGCCAGGCAATATCCACGTTGGGCCCAGCGACCACGTACCGTGGCTGACCGATCGCAAGTGGGCCTATATAAGGGTGGAAGGCACGACTTTCGGCGGCGTGCCGCTCAACGCCGAGCTCAAGCTGGAAGTCTGGGATTCGCCCAACTCGGCCGGCGTGGTGATCGATGCGGTACGCTGCGCCAAACTGGCGCTCGATCGCGGCATGGCCGGAGCGCTGACCGGTCCCTGCAGTTATTTCATGAAGTCGCCTCCCGAACAGTTCACCGACGCCGAAGCGCGGCAGCGCACGCTTGCGTTCATCGCCGGCAAGGACGAGCCTTTGCTCGATGCCGCGGAATGACGACGACCTTCTTTCTGATCCGCCATGCGGCACACGACAATGTCGGCTCCTATCTGGCAGGCCGTATGGACGGCGTTTGCCTCGGGGATGCTGGTAAGGCGCAGGCAACGCAGCTTGGCTGCCGCATGGCCCGGGAGCCGATTGCAGCGATCTTGTGCAGCCCGCGCGAGCGGACCCGGGAGACGGCCCTGCCAATCGCGCTCGCCTGCGGCGTCGGGGAAATCGCGATCTGTGCCGAACTCGACGAGATCGACTTCGGCGACTGGTCGGGAAAGACCTTCGATGAGTTGAGCGGCAACGCCGGCTGGCGAGCCTGGAACGACCAGCGGCAGGAGGCCAGGACACCAAACGGCGAAACCATGCTGGATGTCCAGCAGCGCGTCGTCGCGGTGATGAACGCTGTCCACGAGCAGCATCAGAATCAGTGTGTCGCCCTGGTCAGCCACGCCGATGTGATCAAGGCCGCCGTTTGCAAAGTCCTTGGCTTGCCGGCCGGCGACTGCTTTCGCTTCGACATCGATCCCGCCTCGATCACCACGATCGTGTCGGGCGACTGGGGGGCGAAGCTGATCCGATTGAACGAAGTTGCCTGACGAGGATTTGCCGGATGCAGATGGTCATTTTCGGTCTTACCGTCACGTCTTCATGGGGTAACGGCCATGCCACCTTATGGAGGGGACTGATCAGAGCCCTCGCCCGGCGCGGCTGGTCCATCACCTTCTTCGAACGCGACACACCCTACTATGCCGGAACGCGCGATGTTGATCATCTGGACGGCGGCAACATCGTGCTCTATCCGGACTGGGAGGATATCCGCCGGGTCGCGGAGCAAACGATCAAACGATCGGATGTCGTTATCGTCACCTCTTATTGTCCCGATGCCGTGGACGCCTCGCGGCTGGCGCAGCAGGCAGGGCGCGGACTGCGGGTCTTCTACGATCTGGACACTCCGGTCACGCTTGCCCGCATCGAACAAGGTGAGCGTCCACCCTATTTCGGCCCCGAGGGTCTTGCCGATTTCGACCTCGTCCTGAGCTACACAGGCGGCTCGGCGGTCGACGCGCTGAAGGCGGTTCTGGGCGCGCGTCACGTGGTGCCGCTCTATGGGCATGTCGATCCGGATCAACACCGGCCGGCTACGCCGCGGGCCGAGTTCAAGGCCGATCTCTCCTATCTCGGAACCTACGCGCCCGATCGCCAGGCGGCCGTCGAGAATCTGCTGGTTCGCCCAGCTGCGCGCTTGGCGGACCAGCGCTTCATCATCGGCGGCGCACAATATCCGCAGGAATTCCCGTGGAGCGACAACATCTTCTTCGTCAGGCACCTTCCGCCGGCCGATCACCCGGCGTTTTTCTCATCCTCTCGTCTGACACTGAATGTGACCCGCGAGGCGATGGCGCAAAAGGGCTGGTGCCCTTCGGGCCGGTTGTTCGAAGCAGCGGCATGTGGAGTGCCTATCGTAACCGACACATGGCCGGGCCTAAGCAGCTTCTTCGAACCCGGCAGCGAGATCCTGCTGGCCCACGACACCGATGACGTGGTCGCGGCGCTCGCCTTACCCGCAGGAGAACTCGATGCTATCAAAACCCGTGCGCGCCAACGGGTTCTCGACGAACACACTTCTGGCCGGCGCGCGGCGGAGCTGGACCAGATTCTAAACGACGCCTTTCAAAGATCTCCCGGCGAACCGATGATGGAAGCAGTCTGATGTTGGGCATTGTGCCCGCTGCCGGGCGCGGCAGCCGCATTCAACCGCTCGGCTTCTCGAAAGAGCTGCTGCCGGTCGGCAGCCGGATCGATGGACAGACCGAGCGTCCCTGCGCCGTGAGCGAGTATCTGGTGCGGCGGATGGTGCACGCTGGCGTCGACAAGATCTGTTTCATCATTGGATCGGGCAAATCCGACATCCTCGAATATTACGCTGCCGGCTATGGTGAGGCCGCGGCTCTCTTCGTGGTGCAGCCCATTCCCGTTGGACTTTGCGATGCGATTTTTCGGGCAGCGCCTCTCGTCGCGTCCGATGAGGTCGTCCTGGTCGGCCTTCCCGACACGATCTGGTTTCCCGAGGACGGCTTCTGTCATTTGCCTGACGATCAGCTTTCATTTCTGCTCTTCCCGGTGGATCGTCCCGAATTCTTCGACGCCGTCGTTGTCGATGACCACGAGCGCGTGATCGAAATCCAGGTCAAGCAACAGGACGCCGCCACGAACTGGGTTTGGGGTGCGTTCAAGATGCCGGGCCAGATCCTGCATCAGCTTGCGGCACTCTGGCGTGAACGGGAATGCCGTGACGAATATATCGGCACGTTGGTCAACGCCTACCTTGCGGCCGGAGGTCAAGCCTCCGGCATCAAGGCTGGGTCCGCCTATGTCGATGTCGGCACTTTCAACGGCTATCGCACGGCCCTGCGGCTGCTCGAGGACGGCGCCGCACCCGTCCATCACCAACCCGCCACGATTATGCCAGGTGCCCGTTCGCATGTGCCTGTCGTTCCCGGCGAAGGAGCCTGATCATGCTGCATTCCCATGCCGAAATCCGCCGCCGTATCGATGCTCTCGGCCCATGGTTCCACAACATGGAACTGGCGGGTGTCGAAACCGCTCCCAACCATTTTCTCGGCAATTATCCGCTGATCAAATGGCGCAAATTCGCCGAGGCCATTCCCGCCGATCTGACAGGCAAGACGGTGTTGGATATTGGTTGCAATGCCGGTTTCTATTCCATCGAGATGAAACGGCGAGGTGCTGCCCGTGTCCTCGGCATCGATTTCGATGAGGCCTATCTGGCGCAGGCCCGCTTTGCCGCCGAGATCGCCGATTGCGAGATCGAATTCCAGAAACTTTCTGTCTACGACGTCGGCGCCCTGCGCGAAACATTCGATGTCGTGCTGTTCATGGGGGTGCTTTATCACTTGCGCCACCCCTTGCTCGCGCTCGACCTTATCCGTGAGCATGTCGCCGGTGACCTGATGATCTTCCAGTCCATGCAGCGCGGCAGCACAGATCTGCCCGAGATGGAAGAGAACTATCATTTCTGGACGCATGACCTGTTCGACAGGCCGGAATTTCCCAAGCTCCATTTCATCGAGCACCGCTATGCCGATGACCCGACCAACTGGTGGATACCCAACCGCGCCTGCACCGAAGCGATGCTGCGCAGCGCCGGTTTCGAGATCGTTCTGCACCCCGAACAGGAGGTCTATTTCTGCCGCACCGCCGGCGACGCGGCCAGTGGGGGGCCCGTCTACCCCTCGAAAGGACAGCGCCATGATTGAAGCCGCGATGATCTGGAACGAGCCCAACAACAAATCGCATTGGGATCCCGAGCTCGATCCCGATTGGAGCCGCTTCGCCAGGATGGCAATCCTGGCGGCGGACGCAATCGCCTCTGAAAACCCGGCTTTGACCAAAGTGCTCGGTGGCATCTCGCCGATAGATCCGGGGTTCATCACCCGCATGAAGGAGTTCGGCGTGCTGGACCATGTCGACGCCGTCGCCGTGCACGGCTTTCCCCTCGACTGGAATCTGTGGCAGATCCAGGAATGGCCGCAGAAGATCGGCGAGATCGCGACCGTCACCGATCTTCCCATCTGGGTCAGCGAAGTCGGCGTATCGACCTTCGGCGCCGAGGAAATCCAAGTCTGGGGGCTCAAGCGCACAGCTGAATTGCTGCTCGGCAATGCGCCACGCATCCAGTGGTACAGCCTCTACGATCTTCCGCGTGAATGGGAAGCAACGACGCGTCACCGCGAAGCCGAGGGCTCCTCTTACTATCGGCATTTCCATATGGGGCTGCTACGCCAGGACGGCACGCCAAAGCCCGCGCTGGAGGAATTCCTGCGCCATACACCCGCAATGGGCCTGGTGCAGTGGTTTCATTTCGAAGACCCGCGGCTGGACGATGCCGTCGCCTGGATGAAGCGGCTGGGTGTCACCAATATGCGTACCGGGCTTTCCTGGGCGGACAGTTTTCGGCCGAATGCGCTGGACTGGTTCGACAGGCAGATGGAAGCACTCGCCGATTTCGATGTGACGGTCACCTTCTGCTTCACACCTCAGCACCGCGGAATGATGCCCCACCACACCAGCCCGCCCCTGGTGCCGGAGGAGTTCGCTGAATTCTGTTCAACCATGATCCGCCGCTATGCGCCTGGCATGACATCCGCCTCGCTCCCCACGCAGCGGGCCTCGGCCGCGTGAAATGTCATGCTGCCCATGCATCAGATGCAGGACTTCGCGACGCCGTTGACAGGTGGAGATACGGCGCGGGGCAACGAGACTCGACCAGGCGAGACACTCACCGTCCTCAATGTCGCCTACCCTCTCGCGCCCGTCGGCCCCGACGCTGTCGGCGGTGCCGAACAGGTTCTGTCGATGCTCGATCGGGCACTGGTTCAGGCCGGTCATCGATCTATCGTCATTGGCTGCCGAGGCTCCAGAACGAGCGGCACGCTTGTGGAAATACCGGCCGAAAACGGCGTACTCGACGAGGCGGCGAAGAGCCGCGCGCAACAGGCCCATCGCGAGGCGATCGCGGCTGCCCGTGCCCGATGGCCCATCGACGTGGTTCATCTGCACGGCATAGATTTCGACGCTTATCTGCCCGACGATGGTCCGACCTTGGTGACCCTCCACCTGCCATTGGATTGGTATCCGGCCGCGGCATTGCGCCCGACGCGCGGTGACCTCTGGCTCCATGCGGTCTCGCCCACCCAGCAGAAAACCGCGCCATCAGACGCCCGGCTGACGGCGCCGATTCCGAACGGCGTTGACATCGAAGCACTGACCCTGCTGCAGTCGAAGCGCGACTTTGCCCTTGTTCTAAGCCGGGTTTGTCCGGAAAAGGGCGTCCACCTGGCGCTCGACGCAGCCAAACAGGCAGATGTGCAACTGGTCATCGGCGGCAAGGTCTATCCCTATGAAATGCATACGCGGTACTTTCGCGATGAGGTCCAACCTCGCCTCGATGGCCGCCGCCGCTTCCTTGGTCCGCTCGGCTTCATCGCCAAGCGACGCATTCTCAATGCAGCGCGCTGTCTGGTCATTCCGAGTCTCGCAGCCGAGACCAGCTCGCTTGTGGCCATGGAGGCCCTCGCCTGCGGTACCCCGGTGGTCGCCTTTCCAAATGGTGCGCTTCCCGATGTCATAGAGCACGGCAGAACGGGCTTTCTCGTCGACACGGTCGACGAGATGGCCCAAGCCATTCTTGCGGCGCCCAGCTTGGATGCCGAGACATGCAGGGCCGAAGCGCGACGGCGGTTTTCGCTGGAACGGATGATCTCGTCTTACATGGACGCCTATCAGGCGCTGGCACACCTTGGCAGTGGTCGCCGGCGCTTCGCGGCGACGCCGTGAGCTAAGCTGTGCTGCGCAGCGAAATCATCGGTGACCTCGCACAATTGGACGCCTTGACGCCGCACTGGTGGAAACTGTGGCAGCAGAGTCCCTCGGCGACGCCGTTTCAATCTCCCGCCTGGCTGGTGCCGTGGTGGCACGCATTCGCACCTGGTGAACTGGCGACGGTCGCGGTCTGGCGTGGCGACGATCTGGTCGGGCTGGCGCCATTCTATCTCGAGCATGGGATATCCGGTTCGAAGCTGCTTCCGGTCGGCATTTCGCTCAGCGATTATCTGGACATTCTGGCTGTCCCTGGGAGCAAAGCCGAGGTCGTCGACATTGTCGCCGAGTCGATCCTCTCGATCGGGTGGGCGCAATGGATCTTGTCGGACTTGCCGCAGGACAGCCTCTCCCTTGCGATGACGCATCCCGAGATGGATTGGCCGACCGCCCATGCCGCCTGCCCCGTGCTCGCCCTCGCCGGCGACGAAACGCTTGCAGGCTGCGTCCCCGCAAGACGCAGACGCCAGTTGCGTCGGGCGCGTCAAGCCGCATCAAGATGCGGCCGGATCGCGCTGTTGTCGGCAAGCGGCAGTCCGCAAACTTTCCTCGATCAATTGATCCGCCTGCACAATATGCGCTGGGCCGAACAAGGAGGCGGTGTGTTGGCCAACGCCGCCGTCGAGCAATTCCATCGGCTCTCACTTCCCTTGCTCGACGCTCACGGTCTGGTGCGATGCTGGCTGTTCGCGATCGATGGCGGAACCGTCGGCGCCTATTACGGATTTCACCACCGCGGCCGTGCCTATGCTTATCTCGGTGGTTTCGACCCTGCTTATGCCGAGGAGAGTCCAGGTGCGATCCTGATTGGCCACGCAATCGCGGAAGCGATCCGCGAAGATGCGCGCGAGTTCGATTTTCTGCGCGGCCAGGAGGCCTATAAATATGGCTGGGGCGCCGTCGACAGGTGGACGATGCGCAGGGTCTGGACGCGGAGTTGATGCATGAGTGTAACCGCACCGAAAGCCGCCCGGCGCACGACATCGGTCAGGCTGGCGGTTGAAGACTGCATGGCCGATGGCATTTGCGCCGAAGGTGTTCTCGTCAGGCTGGCGCTCCACCTGCCGCCCACAATTGGAGCGGCGGAATTGGCGGAGGTCGTGCTGAAGGTCCAGCCGGCGGATGCCGGCGACGCAGCAAGGCTGCGAAAGGTCGCCGGACTGCTGCGCTGCAAACCAGACGTCTTCGCCATGTTGCGGGCAACGGGTGGCGCCGTTCGGCATGAGCGCGATGAGGACGAGACGAATGTCGCTGTCGTCATGCGGCTGGCCTCCAGCTTCGATGCCGCGGCAGCGATTTCGGGAGCCGCGAGTGTCCAACTGGCATCCCTCGGCGATGAGGCAAGGCTCACAGTCACGACCAACGAAATCGTCGCATGGCTGGAAGCGCGAGAATTCACCGGAAGGGAACGGAGCATTCTCGACATCGGTTGCGGCATCGGCCGTTTCGAGCGCGCGCTGTGCAAATCCTTCAAGCGCATGGTCGGCATCGACATATCGCCGAGGATGATCTCCATCGCCTCCGAGCAATGCGCCGCACTCGGCAATGTCGAGTTGCGACAAACCTCCGGTCTCGATCTGTCCGAATTCGCCGACGCCAGTTTCGATTGCGTGCTGGCGGTGGACAGCTTTCCCTATCTGGTTCTGGCCGGCATGGCTGATCGGCATTTCGACGAAATTGCGCGCGTTCTGAAACGGCCGGGCTGGCTCGCCTTGCTGAACTATTCCTATCGCGGATCACTTCTCTCAGACCGCGATGATATCGGCCGTCTGGCGCAAGCTCATCAATTGCGGGTCCTCATCGACGGCGAGAAGCCGTTTCGGTCGTGGGATGGCAGCGCCTTTCTGCTCGCTGGGTGAAGCGGAACATTACAGCGCGATGCCAGTTCGGACGTCGAACAACGGGCACCGACGAGTGTACCCTATTTGAAGGAGGATAATCATGGCATCCGGCGGTAAAAAACAATTCGGCCGCAGCAGCCAGGCAAGAGTGCCGGCGCCGGCGCGATGACCTCCCTGGAGAGGGACAAGATCGAAGAAAACGCGGTCTTGTCGAATCGCAACAAGAAGCAGCATGGCCAGGAGCGCGGGCTGGACGGCAATCGGATCAAGCCCGATCAATATCAGGATCACGCCGCTGACCGATTGCCTAGGGATTGAACGCCACCGCCGCGCGTCCATGGCCCGGGACGACGAAGGAGCAGCAAGGAAATAAATCTGTGCAAGGGGCCGCTGGTGAGCTTCTTGGCGGCGGACACCGCCTTGTAATGCCAGGCGCTTATCACCACACTAGGATCAAGGGACCCGCTATCAAGAGAATGTGATGTCTCGTTCGAGCGACGATACCCCGGATCCGCATGTCGAGATGGCTGTGGATCAGGAGATTGCTTCCCTGCTGGCCGCCATAGAGCAGGAAAAAATTCCAGACCGCCTGACCAAGCTGGCGATCGAATTGCAGAACGCGCTCGTCGGGAAACGTCGGCGCGACGTGAAGAACTGACTATCTCCGGCCGTCGACCTCGACATCGAGCTGACCATCCGACAGCTGGTTTCGTCTTTCCATCAATGTCTGCAGCGAACTCTCCCCCAGGAATTCAAGGATGTTGGCGCGCGCACGGTTCAGGCGGCTTTTGACCGTCCCGACCGCGCAACCGCATATGTCGGCGGTTTCCTCGTAGCTCACTCCCAAAACACCGATCAGCATCAGGACCTCGCGTTGGTGTTCAGGCAGCCTTTGAATGGCGCCGTGAACTTCCTTGCTCTGAACGGTCCATTCCTGGGTGGCTTCCGAAATTGGTCTCGAAGACGCGCAGTCGAGCAAGCCTGGCGATTCCCGGGCAGCGATCTTGACCCGGGTATAATAAGTGTTGCGCATGATGGTGAAGAGCCACGACTTCATGCGCGTACCGGGTTCGAACTTGTCGATGTTGGCGAGACCCTTGGTCAGTGTCTCCTGCACGAGATCGTCGGCGTCGTCGGGGACGCGGCAGAAGGTGCGCGCGAATGCCCGCAGAGCAGGTATCAGGTCAACGATGGAAACTTCATTGGTTTCCTGGTCGGCCAAAAGGCAGCCTCCGGATGACAATGGTCCAGCTCCCAGAAGAAAGAGTGTGTGAACGCAGCCCCAGCTAAATGCATGGAAGTTTGGTTCGTTCCTCCTGCTGGAGGCAACTCTTCATAAATTCTGCGCAGGCGGAGATATCTGTCATCCGATTGGCGCGCACCATCGCCGCAGCAGTCACGGCTCCACCGACAGCGGTGTCTTCAGCGTCCATTTTTACGGGAACAAAGCCGCTCACCGGCAGTTTGATGGCTTGACCACTTCAACCTTCCGGTATCGATCGAGGACCTGTCATGGCCAAATCCGCTCGCCCCTCCGCTCGCCAATCGGCAAGTGGACTGGATCAGAATAGCGCGCGCGGAAATGGCGGCGAGTTGCACCAGATCGCGGGGGACGAAACGCCTGCGCTCACGACGGCGCTCGGAACGCCTGTCTCCGACGACCAAAACACATTGCGGATCGGTGAGCGCGGACCATCGCTGATCGAAGACTTTCACTTTCGCGAGAAGATTTTCCACTTCGACCACGAACGCATCCCGGAAAGGGTCGTTCATGCCCGCGGCTATGGCGCGCATGGTTTTTTCGAGACCTACGAGTCACTTGCCAAATACACACGTGCCGACATTTTCCAGCGAGTTGGCGAAAAGACGCCGGCATTTGTTCGTTTCTCGACTGTTGCCGGCAACAAGGGCTCGTTCGATCTCGCCCGCGACGTGCGCGGCTTCGCGGTCAAGCTCTACACCAAGGAGGGCAATTGGGATCTGGTCGGCAACAACATCCCGGTCTTCTTCATCCAGGACGCCATCAAGTTTCCCGATCTGATCCACGCCGCCAAACAGGAGCCGGACCGTGCCTTCCCGCAGGCACAGACGGCGCACGACAATTTCTGGGACTTCATCAGCCTGATGCCGGAATCGATGCACATGGTGATGTGGATCATGTCGGATCGCGCGATCCCGCGTTCCTTCCGCTTCATGCAAGGCTTTGGTGTGCACACGTTCCGCCTCGTCAACGCGAAGGACGAATCCACCTTCGTCAAGTTCATCTGGAAACCGAAGCTCGGCATGCAATCGGTGGTCTGGAACGAGGCGGTCAAGATCAATGGCGCCGACCCCGACTTCCATCGCCGCGATCTGTGGGAGGCCATACAGGCCGGCAATTTCCCGGAATGGGAGTTGACGGTGCAACTGTTCGATCAGGCATTTGCCGACAGTTTTGACTTCGATATCCTGGACGCAACGAAGATCATTCCGGAGGAGATCCTCGAGCCAATTCCAGTCGGTCGGCTGGTGCTCGACCGGATGCCGGACAATTTCTTCGCCGAGACCGAGCAGGTTGCATTCATGACGCAGAATGTGCCGCCCGGAATCGATTTTTCCAACGATCCGCTTCTGCAAGGCCGCAACTTCTCCTATCTCGATACCCAATTGAAGCGACTGGGCAGCCCGAACTTTACCCATCTGCCGATCAATGCGCCGAAGTGCCCGTTCGCCCATTTTCAACAGGATGGGCACATGGCCATGCGCAATCCGGCCGGTCGCGCCAATTATGAGCCGAACTCATGGGGACTGGGACCGCGCGAGGATCCGCAGCGTGGCTTCCGTTCTTTCGCCGATGCCGAGGAAGGGCAGAAAGTACGTCTGCGCGCGGAGAGCTTCGCCGATCACTACAGCCAGGCCCGGCAATTCTTCAACAGCCAGACACCACCGGAGCAGCGTCACATCGCGATGGCGCTGACATTTGAACTGAGCAAGGTCCAGGCGCCGGCGATCCGCGAGCGCATGGTTTCGCATTTGTTGAACATCGATGAAACGCTGGCGACCACGGTAGCCGACAAGCTCGGCATCCGTGACATGCCCCAACCTGCCGAAGCCGCCGTTTCACCGCGCGATGACTTGCCGCCGTCGCCGGCGCTCAGCATCATCCAAAACGGGCCTGACAGTTTCGAGGGCCGCAAAGTCGGTGTCATGCTTAGCGATGGAGCCGATGTCGCGCTGTTCGAGGAACTTCGTTCCGCCATCGAAGCGGAAGGCGCGGTGATGGAGGTGGTTGCGCCCAAGGTGGGCGGCGTCGAAGCCGCCGACGGCACTCACATCGAGGCAAGGCACATGATCGACGGCGGTCCGTCCGTGTTGTTCGACGCGGTGGTGCTGCTCCTCTCCGAGGCGGGCGCCGAGTTGCTGGTCAAGGAGGCCGCTGCGAAGGATTTCGTGTCTGACGCGTTTGCGCACTGCAAGTTCATCGGCTTCACCCCGGGGGCCGAGCCGCTCCTGGCCAAAGCAGGCGTCGCTCCCGATGCCGATGAGGGGCTGATAGCATTGGATACGGCAGCCTCGGTCGAGACATTTGTGCAGTCGTGCCGCAAACTGCGGCTCTGGGCAAGGGAGGCGGCTGTAAAGCTTTGACGCGATAACAGCCGGCAAGATGCCGGCTGCCGCAATCTGGGTGGTTCGCCTCCTAGCCTTCTGGCACGGCGCCCTATGATTAGCTGCTCTTTCTAGCTGCTTGTTCTCGCTGCTTTTTCAAAACTTCGTCGGTTCCGACCAGCTTCTTCGCTCCACCCGGAATTGCTGTGGATACGACCGCAGGCGGATCGCTGGCCGGAAAAGAATCCTCCAATCCTGCCTGTAACTGATCCTCGAGTGTTTGGGGTTCTTCGGAGCGGCCGTGCGTTCTGCGACTTTCTATGTTCTCCAGCGGCTGTTTCTTTTTTGGCGAATCGTTCGCGTCTCGAATCAAGGAATATAACTGCTCGATCGCTAATTCCTTGATAGTTTCGAAGTCCGCACGATCGTCTTTTGCTTCTTCGATGCGATTGACCATGGCTTTCTCGAACCGCTCAAGACTTTCACTCCCACAGGCATGGGAAAGACGCAGCAAAGCCTCGTGCAGCATTAACGGAGCGAAATGGGCCGACGCCTCAAGCCTGAGTTGTCTTAGACGATCCGGAGTGGCGGCCTGCAACTTTGACATGGACATCTCCTCTCCCACAAGCGTCTCAACGAGAATTGACCGCCGATGTTCCACCGCGCCTGAACATCCTTCCCGCCCGGCGAGCTACAGGAACCAGCTTGCCACCAGTCCCGCCGACGCCGCAAAAATCGCCAGGGTCGTCACGCCGCCCAGGATGTTCGTGCTTGTGCTGTTGACCTTGTCGCCCATGATTTTGCGGTTGTTGGTCATGATGAGGATGAGAAGCAGCAGAGGTGGCGTTGAAAATCCTTGCACAATGCCCGACCAGACCAGGGCCTTCATCGGGTTGAAGCCGAAGAAATTGAGGCCCACCGCCACCAGCGTTATGATCCCGATCACGATGTAGAATTTGGGAGCCTGGCGGGGTTTGGAATGCAGGCTATTCTTCCATCCCATCGCCTGAGCGAAATCGAAAGCGGCGCCAGCGGTCATGATCGGCACGGCCAGAAAGCCAACGCCAATTACACCGGCCGCAAACAGAATGCTGGCAGCGTCGCCGGCAAGCGGCCGCAGCGCTTCGGCCGCCTGTGCCGCTGTCTCGATCTGCGTCTGCCCGGCCTTGTAGAGCGTCGAACCTGTCGAAAGAATGATGAAATACATGATCAGATTGGAGAACGTCATGCCGATCAGGATGTCGCGGCGGGATCGGCGCAGTTCGCTCTCCGTGGCGCCTTTGCGCTCTTCGAGGCTCGTTCGACCCTTGGCTATCTCCTCCTCCACCTCCTGATTGGACTGCCACGTGTAAAGGTATGCGGAGAGCGTGGTCCCGATGATGGCCACGAGGATGGACAGGTATTCGCGGCTGAATTCGATTTTTGGCAATAGCGTGCCGCGCAGAACGGAGGCTGCATCCGGTTTGGCAAGCACCGCGGAGACCACATAGGCAAGCAGAGCCAGAGCCAGCCACCGGAACACATTTCGGATCAATTTATACGATCCGAACACCTGCAGGGCAAAAATGACCACCGCAACGGCAATGACGACCAAGGGAGCAGGCAGAGGAACGAACAGCACGATGGCCGCCGACATGGCGCCAAGATCTGCGGCTGCCTCGATCGTGTTGCCAATCAGCACGCCCACCAGCACGGACCATAGCAGCCAACGCGGATAGAAGTCCGATATGACCTTGAAAAGCCCGCGACCCGAAACCTGGCCTAGTTTGGATGAAAGATAGACGACGACATACATCATCGGCAGCGTGACAGGTGCCGTCCACAGCAGGTCAGGCCCGAACCGCGCTCCGGCGCTCGCGTAGGTACCGATGGCCGAGCAGTCGTCATCGGCCGCGCCGGTGATCAGACCAAGCCCGAGAGCCCGAACGACGCCGCCCTTTTTTTGCCCGCTTGCCCTTTGGCCCTCGTCAGGTGGCTTGTTCATTGAAGGCGCGTCTTTACCGAGGCCACGCAAGAAATCATGACGAACATTCCAATCGGACGGCGATGAAGCAGCCGTTTCAAGCTGCATTGAGATCGAGGCTCGAACCTCTGGTCAGGCTTTTTGTTCCTGGACCAGTCCCGGCCCGCGACGACGTTTCATCCGATGCGGGTTCTTTCGGCGGAGCCGGACATCCAAGCGAATGCTCCGCTCCACTGAAGAAGGGTGTCGGAGCCTGTCATTCAGGCGACTTGGCACAAAACTTTCCCCGAAAGAAAATCCCGCGGCGCCAAAGTCGAGTGTTCGGCCCAGCCCGTTCATCCGCTTGGTCAGCGGCTCGTACCGCCGCCGATCGCCATCCGTAAGCCGAGGCCGATGATGAGACAGCCGGCGAGCCGCTGCTGCCAAAGCCTTGCGCGAGGGTGCCGCATGACCCATGCGCCGGCCGCGCCCGATGCCAAGGCATAGGCTCCCAGCACCAGCACACCGGTTATCTTCTGTGTTGCGCCAAGCAGCACCAGCTGCAACGTGACGGAGCCCCTGTGCGGATCGACAAACTGCGGCAGGAACGCAACCATGAACATCAAAGGCCAGGGATTGCTCAGCGGCGGCGAGCGGCCGCAGGGCCTTGAGGTCACCTGTGGGAATGGTTGCCGAGGATGAAAGCAGCAGCCGGACACCCAGCCAGACGATGTAGGCCGCCCCGGCCCATCGAAGCAGATTGAACGCCAGGGGCGAGGCGTGGACAAGCGAGGACAGGCCGAATGCAATCAGCGGAAGCTGCACAAGTCCGGCGCCCAGCGTCATGCCGAGCACCGTGAACAGCGCCACGTCGCGCCCCTGTCCAATGCCGCGGGCCATCACCAGCATGCTGTCGGGACCTGGCGGCACCTGCATGAGAATGACGGTTCCGACAAAAGCTATCCACAATGAGGGATCGATGGGGCATCTCCGTTAGCGCTGCCGATGACATCAAAGCGGCCAGCCGTCATCCGGGTTCCGCGGCAAATGAAAATGTCCCATCGCGAAGAACCAGGCATGAACCGTCAGATGGAACGCGGTGCCAGTCCTGGAAGTTGAAAAAAGCCGGAGCCGTTCCTGAACCGGTTTTGGAGGCCTACCCGTGCATGAACCAATAAACGCCTTCCCGCTCCCGCTGGACACGTCTCCGATGGAGGCCAAGCTTGCCGATGAAATCCCCCGGGATGGAAACCGCTGGCAGTACGAGCCCAAATGGGACGGTTTTCGCTGCCTGGCTTTCAAGAGCGACGACACCGTTGACCTGCGCGCCAAATCCGGCAAGCCGCTCGGCCGCTATTTTCCGGAAATCACGGACATTTTGCGTGACCTCAAGCGCGGGCACTTCGTCATCGACGGCGAGATTGTCATTGAGGTTGACGGTGAGCTTTCCTTCGAGGCGCTGCAGATGCGCCTTCACCCGGCACAAAGCAGAATCCGCAAACTGAGTTCGCAGACGCCTGCCAGTCTGATCCTCTTCGACATGCTTGCCAGGCCGGGCGGCGAGGTCATCACGGGCAAGCCACTTGTGGAACGGCGGCGAGCGATCGAGGACTTGGTGACCTCCTCGAACAGTCCAGATCTTCGCCTGTCGAAGTGCACTTATGATGCAGCCACGGCGGCTCGATGGCTACACGGCTCCGGCCATGCATCGACCGACGGCATCATGGCCAAAGTGCTTGATGAGCATTATCTGTGCGGCGAACGTGCGATGGTGAAGGTAAAGCCGAGGCGCACCGCCGATTGCGTTGTCGGCGGTTTCCGTTATCTCGCGGACAGTCGTGAGGTTGGCTCGCTGCTCCTCGGCCTCTACAATGACGACGGCAAGCTCGATCACGTCGGCTTCACGTCGACCATTGCCAGGACCGACAGAGGAGCGCTCACGCGCCGGCTGGAAGGGCTGCGGTCAGAGCCCGGATTCACCGGCAAGGCGCCCGGCGGCCCGAGCCGCTGGAGCACGGAGCGCAGCGGACAATGGGAATCCTTGCAGCCTGAACTGGTGGTGGAGGTCCGCTTCGACCACGTTACCGGCAATCGGTTCCGCCACGGCACCAAACTGCTGCGCTGGCGCCCCGACAAGGCGCCACGGCAATGCACGTTTGAGCAGATCGAATAGACCGCTCCTGGAAGATCGCTTCCACGATTTATTGTGACGAAGGAACCAACTCGGGATTCACCGGTTCGGACACCATCCACCGGAGCTACCCCGACATGCCAAATGCAGCAGAAATTCTCATCGATACGCTCGTCGCCTGGGACGTGGAGGTGGTGTTCGGCTTGCCGGGAGACGGCATAAACGGCGTCATGGAAGCGTTGCGGACGCGGCGCGACAAGATTGCCTTCGTTCAGGTCCGGCATGAAGAGTCGGCTGCCTTCATGGCATGTGCGTATGCCAAGTGGACAGGAAAGCTGGGCGTGTGCCTTGCGACGTCCGGTCCCGGCGGAACACATCTTCTGACCGGCCTCTATGACGCCAAGCTCGACCAGGCTCCGGTGCTGGCGATTACGGGCATGCAGTTCCACGATCTGATCGAGACGTTCACGCAACAGGATGTCGATCTGACGCGCGTGTTCCACGATGTCTCCGTTTACAATGCACATGTCGCCGACGCCGCGCATATGGAAAACGTCGCCAGCCTTGCCTGCCGAGCCGCGCTGGCGCGCAAGGGCGTCGCCCATCTTTCGATTGCCAGCGACATCCAGGAGCAGGAGAGCGATCCGTCGAAGCGCTCCAAGCGCAATCGCCCGGCGCACACGCCGCAGGATATGTTCGCCGGTCACAGCGTACCGCTGGAGGTTGAGCTCGACAAAGCCGCCGCCATTCTCAATGACGCTTCGCGGGTTGCGATCCTGGCCGGACGCGGCGCCATCGGCGCGGCCGCCGAACTCGAACACACGGCGCGCCTGTTGCAGGCGCCTGTCGCGAAGGCCTTGCTGGGCAAGGCGGTGCTGCCGGACGACCATCCTTACACCACCGGCGGGATCGGCATTCTTGGAACCCTGGCTTCGCAAGAGGCGATGGAGAGCTGTGACGCGGTGCTGATTGTCGGTTCGACCTTTCCCTATATCGAATACTACCCGCAGCCCGGGCAGGCCCGTGGCGTCCAGATCGACAGCGATGCGCAGCGGATCGGCTTGCGCTTTCCGGTCGAGGCCGGCCTTGTCGGCGACGCGGCCGAGACATTGCGCGCGCTCAACCAACGTCTGACGCAGAAGCCCTCCGATGAATTCCTGCACCGTTCCCAGGAGACCTTGAGAAAATGGCGCGAGATGATGCGGCAGTCGGAAGACATGCAGGCGCAACCCTTGAAGCCACAAGCGATTGCCCGGGCGTTCGGACAAAGATTGGCCGACGACACAGTGCTGGCCACGGATTCCGGTCAGAACACGGAGTTGGCCGCACGCCATGTCGATCTTCGCAGCGGCCAGGCATTCGGGGTGTCCGGATCGCTGGCGTCGATGGCTTGCGGTCTCGCCTACGCCATCGCTGCCGGCATCGCGTTCCCCGGTCGACCGATTGCCGCCATCGTCGGGGATGGCGGCTTTGCCATGCAGCTTGGCGAATTCTCGACGGCGGTGCGCTACAAGATCCCGCTGAAGGTTCTGGTGATCAAGAACAACATGCTCAATCAGATCGCCTGGGAGCAGATGATGTTTCTGGGCAATCCGCAATTCGGTTGCGAATTGCAGCCGATCGATTTTGCCATGGCGGCGGAAGCAATGGGCGCAAAGGGTTTTCGCATCGAGCGGGCCGATCAGATCGAGACGGTTCTCGACCAGGCTTTCGCCACGCAAGGCCCAGTCGTGATCGAAGCGCTGGTAGATGCCTATGAGCCGCTGATGCCGCCCAAAATGCCGGCAGACTACGCCAAGAACTTCCGCCAGGCCCTGCCGCGGACGCCGGGACACGAACGCATAGAAGAAAACATCGCCCGGGAGCCGGCGAAATCGATGATGGACGCCTAGAGGCACGGAGGTGAGAACAGCGCCTCAGTGGCTTCAATCTGGATCTTTCCAGATGAACCGGAGCTCCGGTGCTCTTCCGGCTGACGGATGCGGATCATGAGCTTCGACGCGCTCTTTTCGACCTCGATCTGCTATGGCAACGGCGCCCCGCAAGCCGGTTGGACACTGGCGCTTCCCATCACGTTGCCGCTCCTGGCAGTCGTGTCGCTCTATACAGCGGGCGCCAGCCGACTGTGGCGACGGAGCGGACGCGGACGTCGCTTGCGATCACGGCAGGACTTCCAGTTTGCTGCCGGCTGGGCCGTCCTGGCGTTCGCCCTTGTAAGCCCGATCCATCCGTTGGGCGAACATGTGTTTGCGGCGCACATGATCGAGCATGAATTGCTGATGGCGGTCGCAGCGCCTCTGCTGGTTGCCTCCCGCCCGACAGCGGCGATGATGTGGGCACTGCCGGTACAGCTGCGCCAGATATTCGGAGCGGCCGGACATGCAAATACGCTTCGGGCGATCTGGTCGTTCATCAGCCGCCCTGTGGTCGCGACCGTCCTGCACGGAGCCGCGATATGGATTTGGCATGTCCCGGCGCTGTTCGAGGCTGCCCTCCAGCAGGGTTTCCTGCACTATGCCCAGCATGCGAGCTTCCTCGGTACCGGGCTTTTGTTCTGGTGGGTGCTGCTGCCTCGCCCTGGCCGCGAGCACGCTTGCGGCAATGCGGTGATGCATCTCTTCTTCACCTCGCTCCACACCGGGCTGCTCGGGGTTTTGCTCGTCGTCTCGCCAAAGCTGTGGTATCCGGCTAATGCCGTCGGCTCGGATCTGTGGGGGCTCAGCCCGCTCGAGGACCAGCAACTTGCAGGCTTGATCATGTGGATTCCCGCTGGCCTGATCTATGGCGGAGCCGCACTGCTCTCGGTCGCTTTCTGGATTCAAACGAGCAGCCGGCGGCATCAGGCTCCCCAGGAGTTGCGCATCGTCTAACCCGCACCGCTTCACGTCGGTTTTCACCGGGCGGTGTTGCCAAGCATCCTTTTTCAGCCAGCTGCGTTATGGCCTTGGCAACGATGGTGGATCCTTCATGGCGAGGTGCATGAGTCCGTTGGCCCGCTCTCGCAGGCGGACATGACCGCAAATGTCGCTTGCCTTTACATGTCCAACGCAAATCCTGACTGGCATTGTTCCGGGAAAGGCTGCGCAACCGCGTTTGAGGTGGGTCAGCGCAGCGTCGACGTTGCGGCGATCGGCAATCGGCCCTCCATGCACACGGTGCGAACGCCCGGAGAATCCTTGATCTGATCTGGTCTTTCAGCGCAGTCGCGGCGGCCACGTGGCTGCTTGTCATGCTGGTCTTGGCGGCAGCGCTTTTGCGTCGCCGCCTCTCCGAGACAACGCGCTCGCCGCTCGAGATCGATTCACATCAGGAGCGCCGATTTACCCGCGCTGTCGGCAGCGCCGTTGCGCTGACCGTTCTGGTGCTCGTCATGATGACGATAGCGAGTTTTTTCGCCGGCAAATCCATTGCTTCGCTGAGCGGAACGGAAACGCTTGCCGTGCGGATCACGGGGCACCAATGGTGGTGGGAGGTCCGGTATGCCGGTAATGATCCCTCGCAATCGATCGTCACGGCAAATGAAATCCATGTCCCGGTTGGCGAACCGGTCAAGGTCGAACTCGATTCGCTCGATGTTATTCATAGCTTCTGGGTGCCGAACCTTGCCGGTAAGCGCGATCTCATTCCGGGCCGGCCAAGCCAGCTTACCCTCATCGCCGATAAGCCCGGCATCTATCGTGGCCAGTGTGCCGAATTCTGCGGCTATCAGCACGCCCATATGGCCATCACCGTCATCGCAGAAAGCCGCGAAGCGTTCGACGCATGGCAATCCAGGCAAAACGCCGTCGCATCCGCGCCTGGCGGCGAGGAAGAACGCCGCGGCCAACAGGCATTTCTTTTCACCGGCTGTGCGCTCTGCCATACGATAAGAGGCACGCCTGCCAGCGGAACGGTCGGTCCTGATCTTACGCATCTCGCCAGCCGACGTGCACTGGCCGCAGATACGCTGGCCATGACCCCTGGCGCGCTCGCCGCCTGGATTGCCGATCCACAGTCGGTAAAGCCCGGCGCCAAGATGCCGCGCATTGCCCTTAGCGCCGACGATCTCAACGCGGTCGTCGCCTATCTCGGAAGCCTCGAATGAGCGGCTTTGGGAGAAAGCCGGCCGAGCATACCCAGGAGGGCCTGAAAGGCATCCGTGACACCGGCCTCGAAGAGGTGAGACTGCGCGCCTTTCTGGGGCATGCCTGGCGAACGCCGAAAGGTTTCTACGGCTGGCTGGTCACGGTCGATCACAAGCTGATCGGACGGCGCTATATCGTGACGGCTTTCCTGTTTCTCATCCTTGCGGGTCTATCAGCGCTCGCCATGCGTTTCCAGCTTGCCCAGCCTGAGGCCGGCCACATCGGCCCCGATCTCTACAACCAGCTGTTCACCATGCATGGCACGACGATGATGTTTCTGTTCGCCGTGCCGGTGATGGAAGCTTTCGCCATTTCCCTGGTGCCGCTGATGATCGGCACTCGCAATGTCGCCTTTCCGCGGCTCAATGCATTCAGCTACTGGGTCTATCTTTCCGGCGGGCTGATGATCTGGATCGCCTTCGCCTTCGAAACCGGTGCGGATGCCGGCTGGTTTTCCTACGTACCGCTCGCCGGACCCGAATATGGCATCGGCAAGCGCCCCGATTTTTGGGCGCAGATGGTGACCTACACTGAAGTGTCCGCGCTCGCGGTAGCGGTCGAGATCATCGCGACAGTGTTCAAACAACGTGCTCCCGGCATGTCGCTTGACCGCATCCCGCTCTATGTCTGGTCCGTCCTCGTCACGGCTTTCGTCATCCTGTTCGCCATGCCGGCCGTGATGGTCTCGAGCACAATGCTGATCCTGGACCGCCTGGTCGGCACGAAATTCTTCGATCCCGCTGCAGGCGGCGATGCACTGCTGTGGCAGAATCTGTTCTGGTTCTTCGGCCATCCCGAGGTCTACATCATCTTCATTCCGGCGACCGGCTTCGTCTCCGCGATCCTGCCGACCTTCGTTCGCCGCCCGATCTTTGGCTATCTCGGGATCGTCCTGTCGTTGATCGCGATCGGTTTTCTTTCCTTCGGCCTGTGGGTGCACCACATGTTCGCTACCGGCCTGCCGCAGCTCGGCGAAAGCTTCTTTACCGCTTCCTCGATGATGATCGCCATTCCGAGCGGCATTCAGATCTTCTGCTGGATTGCGACGATCTGGGGCGGCCGGCCGATCTTCGCCACGCCCATGCTTTTCGTGCTCGGCTTCATCTTCACCTTTGTGATCGGCGGCCTGACCGGGGTCATGGTCGCCTCGGTGCCGCTCGACCTGCAGGTACACGACACCTATTTCGTGGTTGCCCATTTCCACTATGTGCTGGTCGGGGGCGCCGTCTTCCCCCTGCTCGGCGCCGTTTACTACTGGTTTCCCAAGATCACCGGACGCATGCTGTCCGAGAGGCTCGGCCGCTGGAATTTCTGGCTCGTCTTCCTCGGGTTCAATCTCACCTTCTTCCCCATGCATATTTTCGGTCTGCAAGGCATGCCGCGCCGCGTTTATACGTATCCGCCGGCGAGCGGCTGGGGCGAGATGAACCTCTTCATCAGCCTCTCTTCACTGGTGGTGTTCGCCGGCTTTGCGCTTTTCTTCCTGAACCTCCTGCTCAGCCTTCGCAACGGCCGCATTGCCGGAGACAATCCCTGGGGCGCGAGCACGCTCGAATGGGCGACGACGTCGCCGCCGCCCTCCTACGATTTTTCGCGGCTGCCCGTGGTAACTCACCTCGAACCGCTTTGGGCCGAGCCCGATACGCTTCCCGTGGTCGAGGGTCTGCGTGTCGACGCACGCGAGGTGCTCGCCGGCACGGTCGCCGATGCGGTGCCGCAACTAAGGGTGCCATCGGCTGACAACTCCATCTGGCCGCTTCTGTCGGCCATTGCGGTGGGCGGTGCATTTCTCCGTTCGATATACACGCCATGGGCGGTGGTCTGGGGAGCGATCCCGGTTTCGATCGGCTTCATCTGTTGGTTCTGGCCGAAAGGCGAGCCGGAGGACGAGGAATGAGGCACCGTCCCGTCGCCGACGTCAGCCACCTGCCCACATATGATTTCGGGTCGGCGAGCCCGATGTGGTGGGGAACCCTTGCCTTCATTGCTCTCGAGGCAACAGGTTTTGCCTTGGCGATAGGCACCTACTTCTATTTGGCCGTGCTGGCCCGGCATTGGCCCATCGGAGCCCCGGCGCCAGATTTGCTGCCGGGCACGGCAGTGTTGATCATTCTGGTTGCGAGCGTCGTGCCCAACCACCTGATCGAGTTTTGGGCGCGTCGCCAGGATCTCGCGAAAGTTCGCCTTGGCATGGTCGTCATGTCGGTCGTCGGGATTCTTCCGCTGATCGTTCGCATCTGGGAATTTCCGGCTCTGCGGATTTCCTGGGATCAGAACGCTTACGGATCGATCGTGTGGTTCCTGCTTGGACTGCATACCACGCATCTTCTTACCGATGTCGGCGACACGATCGTCCTGGCAGTTCTCATGTTCACGCAAAAAGGCAAGGCGGGCCGCCGCTTCAGCGACGTCTCGGACAATGCGTTCTACTGGGACTTCGTCGTCGTCTCATGGGTCGTGCTCTATCTTGTTATCTATTGGGCTCCGAGGATGTGAGATGCAGGCGATCCGTACCGGCGTTTCCTGGGCAGGCCTGGTCAGCGGGCCAGTTGCATGGGCAATAGCCCTGCAGCTCGATTACTCCATTGCATCCTGGCAGTGCCATGCCGGCTTTCGTCCCACTGCCTTGTTCTCATTGATAGGCGCCGCTGTCGCCCTGGCAGGCACGCTCCTGTCGTGGCACGCCGTTCATGACCGCGGGCATGGTACGATCCCGCCCCGGAAGGCGCGCACGCGCGCGTTCCTTGCCAGGACTTCGGTGGGATCGGGGCGCTGTTCACGCTCATCTTGCTGGCGCAAGTGGTGGCAGGGCTGATCTTCAGCGGGTGCGAACTGTGACGACGCCAAAGACGCGGAGATTGGCCATCCGCCGCCGGTACGCGCTTTGGCCTGCCACGGGCATTCCATTCCCAGCCGTCATTTCTCGGGCGGTCGTCGTTGGCGCTTTGCACCGAGCTGCGGGCGAGCGAAATCCAGAGGTGTGAATATCTCACGCGAGCGGCCGACTGCATCGGCTGTCACACGTCCAATCCGAGCCGCCCCTTCGCTGGAGGCTATCGCGTGCCGACACCCTTCGGCGATGTATACTCGACCAACATCACACCAGATCTCGAAACGGGCATCGGACGCTAGTCCGCGGACGAGTTCGTGCGAGCCGTCCAGAAAGGTATCAGGCGCGACGGAGCCGATCTCTACCCCGCCATGCCCTATGACAGCTTCGCCGCAATGAGCCGCGAGGACGTGCTTGCGATCCGGGCCTATCTCCTTGCGCAGCCGCCGATTTCCCAGCCGCGGCCGCGAAACATTCTGCCTTTTCCATTCAACCAGCGCTGGACGGTTGCGCTGTGGAAGCTCACGAACCTCCAAAGCGGCAGTTTCACGCCTGATCGGAGCCGGACCGCCGCATGGAACAGGGGAGCCTACCTTGTCGAGGTGCTCGGCCACTGCGGTGCCTGCCACACGCCAAGGAATGCGACGTTCGGCATGGATGAAGACCACAAGCTTGCCGGCGGCACCGCCGGCATCTGGCAACATCACCAGCGACAAGATCGCAGGCGTCGGCGGCTGGGGCAACGAAGAGTTGTCTCGATTCCTCAAAACCGGCGTCGTGCCCGGGAAGGCCTACGCAGGCGGGCCGATGGCGGAAACGGTCATGAACAGCCTGCAGCATCTTTCCGACGACGACATCCAGGCTATTGTCGCCTATCTCAGGGACGTGCCCGCCCAACCGGGAGACGAGAAGCAGCCGCGTTTCACATGGGGTAACGCGGCCGCGGCCGCGGCCGACGGCGATGCTGGAACCGAAGGGATGACGCAAGGCAGCGGAACCGCAACCGGCGATGATCTCTATCGATCGCTCTTTTCGACGTGCCATGGGGCGAACGGAGGCGGATCATCAGACGGATCCTATCGGTCCTTGACCAGTAACAGCACCCCCGGCGCGGCCACGCCCGAGGATGTCGTCATGACCATCCTTGAAGGCGTAAAAGCTGGTGACGTGGCCGGGCGTCAATCGATGGCGGCCTTCGGCGGCTGGCTGGATGATGGCCAGGTGGCAGCTCTTGCAAATTACGTCACCGCGCGGTTCGGAAATCCCGACCTCAGCGTCACCGCGGCCGATGTACGCCAGATGCGGGCAGGAACGACAACCAGCCAGACAATCATCATTCTGGCGGTTCAATCACTTGTAGCGGGCGCCGCCGTGTTGATGCTTGGCCTGCTGCTTTTGCTGGCAAGACGCCTGCGCCGTAGGGCGACTTAAGCGAGCCTCATGTTCGCGCATAGAGATAGGCGGTAATGTCGCGCGCCTCTTGAGGCGACAGATTTGTATTGGGCATGGCCGTCTTCGGGTCAACGTCCCGCGCCCTGCTGATCCAGCGCATCATCGCATCCGGGGTGGCTCGCGACGGCCCGGTATATCCTCTTTCGACGACGCCTTGCAGGGACGGACCGACGGTGCCACGGGCGCCGGGCACTCCCGGGATTTCGTGACATCCGCCACAGCCGTTGCGGATCATTGCCGGGACGGCCCGGTCAGGGTCGCCCCCGATGGCCTGTGCAATGGTGGTTTCCCGGAGATTGTCGCCGCGGGCCAAGTTGATGGCGCAAACCACCGGAACAATGACGACCGCCGCGGATACGCCTGCCACCCAAGGCAGCGCGGATGGCATCAGCCTGACGGGTTGTCGGCTCATCCGCGCCTGCTGCCGCCGCAAGACGCGGCCCGGTGACCGCTGCAAGCGCCCTCAAAAGCCCGATCATCCCCGGATCTTGCTGTAGACAGCTCAACCATCGCGACGAAAATCATACCAGTGGGCCGAACACGAATGTGGCCAGCAGAACAAGGAAAATCACAGCGATAACTGCGATCGCCCACATGACGATCCTTCTTGTCCCCCGTTGCTCTTGCTTGCGAGAGATATCTTCTGACACAGTACGAAATCCTTGCTGCAAAATTCAACTGTTGGGCCGCGTCTTGGAATTGGCCGCGGCCCGGGCCTCACGCGCTTACCAGCCCTGCTGACCGTACCAGTCATCGATATCGCGCCGCACACGGTCCTTTTCGAGGCCATAACGCTCCTGGATCCTGCCTTCGAGTTGATCGCGCTTGCCGGCGATGCGGTCAAGGTCGTCATCCGTGAGTTTACCCCACTGCTCCTTGACCTTGCCTTTCACCTGTTTCCAGTTTCCTTCCACGCGGTTCCAGTCCATGACACCGTTCTCCTTCGGTTTGAAAACGTCTAACCTCGGAGAGCAAACGCAAATCAACGACGGATGTTCCTGGAACTCGACGCTCGTCTTGCTCTCACAGGCCACGACCCATTCCTTTACGCTCAGCCTGCGCCATCAATTGAGGTCGTCCTACTCGAAGGCGACGCCATGACCTTCGACCCAAGACGCCTCCAAACCTTCCGCAACAGTTCCGCCACCAAGCAGGCGCAAGCGCTTTTCATCCTGTCGCCGCCGTCCGTCTACAGGCACAGTTATCTTAAGCCAGCGTAGTCCGATGATGTCGCTTTCGGGAAACGGCGAAGCTGGTCTTAATGACCGACTTGAGGCGCAAAGCCGCCGTTCGGCTTGAGATAAATTCGGTCAGCGAAATGGCTGGATCAGCTTCCTGAATCGATTTGAGCGGACCGCTTCGTAACCTGTTGACAAATAATGATTATGTTAGTCTCTGAGGGTCAGTGCTTCCTGCACAAATCAATATGTTAGGGGCTGGACTGGAGCGGCGGCCTCATTTTGTAAAAATCCGGGCGTTGGCAGCTTAGCCAGCTAAGCAGCGACGCCACCTAAATAGGCGCTGATAACCGCTTCATTGCTCGCGAGATCGCTGCCTGGTCCCTCAAGAACAACGCGTCCAGCCTTGAGAACGTAGCCGTAGTCGGCGAATTTCAAGGCGACTTTGCTATTCTGCTCCACAAGCAGGATGGTCACGCCTTCACGATTGAGGCGCTGCACGATGTTCATGACTTCCTTGATCAGTTGCGGCGCCAGACCCATGGAAGGCTCGTCGAGCAACAGCACCTTGGGCGCGGCCATGAGGGCTCTGCCGATCGCCAGCATCTGCTGCTCGCCTCCCGAGAGGTTCCTTGCATCGCCATTCTGTCTGCGCGCAAGGATGGGGAAGAGCTCAAAAACATGATCCAGCCGCCTGCGGCGCTCGGCGTCGTCGGCAAGCGTAAACGAGCCCAGGTCAAGGTTCTCCTTGATCGTCATGTCGCCGAAAATACGCCTTCCCTCCGGGACGTGGACGAGCCCGCGATGCGGCAGGCGATGGGCAGGGACCTTGGTTATGTCCTCGCCCAGGAAGCGGACACATCCGGAGGATGCGGCAACGAGGCCGGACAGCGTGCGCAGCGTGGTGCTCTTGCCCGCACCATTCGCGCCAAGCAGGGCGACGATCTGGCCGCGTTTGACCGAAAGGCTGACACCATGAAGGGCTTCGATGCCGTCATAGCGCGCGACGATGCGGTCCGCGGAAAGAACGATTTCGGCGTCCATCATTCCTCCGTGCCGAGATAGGCTTCGATGACCCTGGGGTCTGTTCGCACGGCCTCCGGCGGTCCGTCGGCGATCTTCTGCCCATAGTCGAACACCACGATCTTCTCCGACACCTGCATGACCAGGCCCATATCGTGCTCGATCAGCAGGACGGTGACACCGGTTTCGTCACGGATGCGGCGGATCAGGTGCACAAGGTCCAGCTTCTCGCGCTCGTTCAGGCCGGCGGCGGGCTCGTCCAGCAGGATGAGCTCGGGCGTCGACGCCAGGGCTCTTGCGAGTTCGAGCCGCCGTTGTTCGCCATAGGAAAGACCACCGGCACGGCGATGCGCATGCTGCTCGATGCCGACAAAATCGAGCCAGCGCATGCCAGCCGCGCGGATCGCCTCCTCCTCGCGCCGCTGTGCCGGCAAGTGCAGGATCGCCGACATGATGCCGTGGCGGCTGCGGCAATGCTGGCCGGACATGGCGTTTTCCAGAACGGTCATTTCCTTGAACAGCCGGATGTTCTGGAACGTACGGGCGAGGCCGAGCGCGGTGATGCGATGCGGCGGCAAGCCGGTGATTGGCCGGCCGCCCAGACTGATCGAGCCGCCCTTCGGCTTGTAGAAGCCGGTCAGGCAATTGAAGAGTGATGTCTTGCCGGCCCCGTTCGGCCCGATAAGACTGTTGATGGCGCCTTTCTCAACTGAGAACGAAATGTCGTGAAGGACTTTCAGTCCTCCGAAACTGAGGCGCAGATCGCGGACTTCCAGCAGCGCCATGGTCAAACTCGCTTGTCCGGCCACAGCCCGTTCGGCCTGAAGAGCATGATTGCCAGCAGCGCAACCGCAGTCACCAGCGGACGATAGGTCCCCGCGCCGCGCAGCACCTCCGGAAGCAGGGCCACGAGAACAGCACCAAGGACGACGCCGGGAATGCGGCCCATGCCGCCCAGGACGACGCCGAGAAGGATGAGCAGCGATTGGTTGAAGGTGAAACTCTCCGGCGAGATGGCCGTCATCTTGGCTGCGTAGAGGCATCCGGCCACGGAAGCGATCACAGCGCCCATCATATAGGCTTGCAGCTTGGCCGTGACACGGTTGATGCCGATGCCAGCGGCGGCGTCCTCATCGTAGCGAACGTAGAACCAGGCTCGTCCCATTCGCGATCGCTCGACGCTCAGACAGACGAAGGCGGTGAGCAGCGCAAGCACCAGGAACGCATAGTAGAAGTGCTGCACCTGCATCAACCTGAAGCCGAATATCTCCGGGCGCTCGATGCCGATGAGTCCGCTCGCGCCACCGGTGATGTCGAGGTTGCGGGCGATGATGCGCACGATTTCGCCGAAGCCCAGCGTCACGATCGCCAGATAGTCGCTGCGCAATCTCAATGTCGGAGCCCCGATGATGATGCCAGCCACGCAGGCTGCCGCCATGGCGACCGGGATGGTGAGCCAGAAATTGAACCCGAATTCGGCGGTCAGGATGCCTGACGTGTACGCGCCGACCGCGAAGAAGGCGGCGTAGCCGAGGTCGAGCAGGCCTGCATAGCCGACGACAATGTTGAGGCCGAGGCACAGAACGACATAGAGCAGCGCCGTGGTTGCCACCTCCGTCACATAGCCGTTGGCGAATTGCGGCAACACCAGCGCGACGGCGAGTGCCGTCAGGCCGGGCAGCACGACGGACCAGCGCATCAATTGCGGTTGCACGGCGGTCGGCATGGTTCTGACTTCGTCGATCATCACACCCGCTCCACGACAGAGCGTCCAAGAAGGCCGGTCGGCTTGAACACAAGGAACAGGATCAGGGTCCCGAAAACGAAGACGTCACGCCACTCCGATCCGACGAAGGGCAAGGACGAACCGAAAGCCTCGAGCAGGCCGAGCAGCAAGCCCCCGAGCATGGCGCCCGGCACGCTGCCGATCCCGCCTATGACAGCGGCGGTGAAGGCCTTGAGCCCCATGATGAAGCCCATGAAAAAATGGACACTGCCATAATAGGCGCCGGCCATGACCCCACCGCCGGCAGCGAGCGCCGAGCCCATGAAAAACGTCAAGGCGATCACCCGGTCGACATCGATGCCCATCAGGCGGCTCGCCCCCATGTCGATGGACACGGCGCGCATCGCCTTGCCGTACATGGTGCGGGAGACAAAGGCCTGCATGCCTGCCATAAGAGCAATGGAGGCGGCCACCAGAACCATCTGCGTGTAGGTGATATGAACGGTGGAAATGTCGACACCGGCAAAACCGAGGTCGGTGTTGAAGGCGTAATGCCGCCCGCCGGTCAGGGCGAGTGCCGTGCCGTTCAACACCATCGAGGCACCAAGCGCCGTGATGAGGATGGAGAGGCGCGGCGCATTGCGCATCGGCCGATAGGCGAAGCGTTCAATGATGACGCCGAGCAAGCCGACAGCCAGCATCGACACAAGCAGGGCGCAGACCACGCCCAGCCAGCCATTGCCGACCCATATGCCGACAAAGGAGAACACGATGAGGCCGACGAAGGCGCCGTTCATGTAGATGTCGCCATGGGCGAAATTCAGGAGCTTGATGACGCCGAAGACCATGCTGTAGCCAAGCGCGATCAGGGCATAGAACGAGCCGACGATAAGACCGTTCACCAGTTGCTGAATAAGCAGGTCGAGCGTCATTGATGCTCCAGGGCAGAATTGAAAAAGTCTTGTCTGGGCGCAGCGTCGGCGCACCAGACAATCGGCGGTGACGCCGAGGCCGCCACAAGGCCTGCCTCGGCATCAATCCGGTTGGCCTTTATTCGACAGCCACCCACTTGCCGCCCTTTGCAATCACCGGGCGGAAGTTCGAGGTCTGGAGCGTGTTCTTGTCGGTGAACTTGATTTCACCGGCGAGGCCCTTGAAATCGCTCGCCTTGAGCGCCTCGATGATCGCTTTCTGATCCGCCGACTTGGCCCGCGTGATCGCATCGACGATCAGGTCGCCCACATCGTGGGAGAGCGCCGCATAGGCGCCGGCGTCGCGGCCATAGGTTTCCTTGTACTTGGCCTTGAAGTCGGCGGCGCCGGACAAGAGGTCGACAGTCGGCGGAGACAACAGGTACACGCCCTCACCGGCCGACCCGGCGATCTCCAGATATTCCGGTGAATTGTTGCCGTCGCCCAGCACGATGCCGCCCTGGAACCCGGCCTGCCGGAGCTGCTTGGTGAGCAGAGCGCCACCGGCATGGTAGGCGGTCCAGAAGACAGCATCGGCGCCGCTCGACTTGATCTTGGTGACGACCGCCGAATAGTCCTGCTCGCCGGCCGTGGTGGTCTCCTTGGCGGCAATTTCGCCGCCAGCGCTCTTGAAAGCTTCGGCGGTCAACTTGGCCAGGTCGGACGAATAGGCATCGCCTTCGTCCACGAACGCGAACTTCTTGTAGCCATTCTTCTTGAAGAGTTCGACGGCTGTCGTCGCCTGCATGTCGCCGGTCGAATTGGCGAGGAAGGCATTGCCCTGATTGGCGGCGACCAGCTTGGTCGAGTTCGCTCCGATGATGACGAACGGAATGCCGGCGTCACCATAGATCTTTAATGTCGGCAAGACGGCGCCCGAGCAGTAGCCGCCGACGATGGCGGTCACGCCTTCCGAGACAAGCTTGCTGCCTGCGGTCACCGCCTGTTGCGGATCGCAGGCGTCGTCGGCGGTGGTGATAGTGATCTTGTCGCCGTTTACGCCGCCCTTGGCGTTGACGGCATCGATCGCCATCTTCACGGCGTTCTCCATATCCTGCCCTTCACTGGCCAGTTGGCCAGTCATGGGGGCCACGATGCCGATCTTGATGTCGGCAGCCGCGGCCATCGTGGTCAGAGCCAGCCCGGCAAGGGCGGTGGCGCAAGCTAGCCTCTTGAAGGAAACAACCATCAATTCTCTCCATTTTCCCCTGTTGGTGCATCCAGGCGGCGTGCCCGAAATGCATTGTTTCGCCCCTCGGTTAGCTGCGGAGCGGTTATGTTGAGCAGGATCGCCAGCCGGCCACACGATTGTCACCGGCAAGGACTGACCCGGCAGATCAGTGACTGCCGCTTGAAGCCCGGGCATAGGCTCCCTGATAACGGTTCTCCTGGATGCTCTGCATGATCTCGGCCTCGCGGGCTTCCTGCGCCCGGACGGCCGCCAGCAAGGCCGCGGCACCGTCGATTGGAAATGCCACGACGCCATCCTCGTCGCCGACGACGATGTCGCCAGGACCGACGACCATGCCGCCTATGCAGACGGGAACATTTATGGCTCCCGGACCATCCTTGTAAGGTCCGAGATGGATGGCCGACCGCGCGAAACATGGGAACGGATTGCGGCCGATGGCACCGGCATCGCGAATGGCGCCGTCGATGACAATGCCTGCGGCGCCGCGCGAAGCCGCGACACTTGTCATGATTTCGCCGACCAGCGCGCGCCCCTCATAGCCACCGCCGTCCACGACAATGACGTCGCCGGGCTGCAGCAGATCGAGCGCACGATGGATGAACTGGTTGTCGCCGGGGCGGGTCCTGACCGTCAGCGCCCTCCCCGCCATGACGCCGCTCACCCGATGAAACGGCCGTAACCCGACAGCCCCGGGGACACGAGCGAGATTGTCGCTGATCAACGCCGTCGCAAGGGCGCGGAACGCGTCGATCAGTTCGCTTTCCTGAGATCCATCCGCCATCGCCTACACTCCTCGCCGTCGTCACTTTATGAATATAATATCCAATCACAATTAATTCAGTGGAGTCAACCGGCTTAAGATGGTTGGCAGAAAAAAGCCAAAAGTGGCTTAGGAACGGCAAACAGCTGCAGAACCGACCCAACAGATCCACTTATCCGGGGCTTGCAATGGCGTCGAAGTTCAAGATAGATTGGATAACATATCCATAAATGCGTATTGTGAAAAAGGGATTGGGTTGTGAAGCACGCAGGAAAAGTCGTGATCGTCACCGGGGCGGCACGAGGCCTGGGCCTTGCCTGCGCCGAGCGCTTTCATGCCGATGGCGCCAAGGTGGTGCTTGTCGACATACAGGCCGATCGCGGGCGCGAGCATGCCGAACGTCTTGGTGAGCGTGCCGCATGGCTATCGGCGGATCTCTCCGAATGCACGCAGGAAATGGCAGCTGATATTGTTGCCAAGGCCACGGAGCGATTCGGCGGCGTCGACGTCCTCATCAACAATGCCGGCATCATCCATCTGGACGATTTCGTCGACTTCCCCGAGGAGGCGTTCGACCTGGTTCAGCGGATCAATCTCAAGGCGCCCTTCCTGCTCGGGCAGGCCGCGGCAAGAGCCATGATCGCACAGGGACGCGGCGGCTCGATCATCAACATGTCCTCGATCAACGCCATTCTGGCCATCCCCAATTCCGTCGCCTATGCCGTGTCCAAGGGCGGCATCAAGCAATTGACCGCGGTGATGGCCGTCGGACTGATCCCGCACAATATCCGCGTCAATGCCATCGGCCCCGGCACCATCCTGACCGACATGGTCAAGAGCTCGGTCATGGCCAGCGAAGCGCAGCGCCAGACCATCCTGTCGCGCACGCCGAGCGGCCGCTGTGGCGAGCCATCGGAGATTGCCAGCGTCGCTTCCTTCCTGGCCAGCGACGACGCTTCCTACATTGTCGGCCAGACCATCTATCCGGACGGCGGCCGTCTGATCCTGAATTATACGGTGCCGGTGAAGGACTGACCGCCCATGGTTGTCGGTACGCCCCACATCAGTCTTGCGGGATCGGGCGCGCTGCTGCTCGATGGAATGCAGGGGGCTTTCAACGATGCCACCCAGGAACTGGTCTGGGCGGTAGCGAATGCCGCGCTGAGCCTCGAAGGGGTGCGCGAGGCCGTTCCCGGCATGAACAACCTGCTGGTGGTGTTTGACCCGCTCGCCACAGACGCCCACAGCGTCGGAGATCAACTGATGTCGCTCTGGTCCGCCACCGATGCCCACCCGGTGACCGGCACGCATCATACGATTCCCGTTCACTACGGCGGCGCGCGCGGCGAGGATCTCACCGGCTGGGCCGCGCATTGCGGCCTGTCTGTCGACGAGACCGTCAGGCGCCACGCGGCGGCCCGCTACACCGTCGCCGCCATCGGCGCCATGCCGGGTTTTCCCTATCTATCCGGTCTCGACCCGCTGCTTGCCTGGGCAAGGCGCAGCACGCCTCGCCTCAAAGTCGCTGAGGGCGCCGTCATCATTGGTGGCGCGCAGGCGGGAATCATGCCGATGACCGCGCCGTCCGGCTGGCACATCATCGGCCATACCGACGTGAAGCTGTTCAAGGCCGAAGCGGAATTGCCCGTGCTGCTCAGGCCCGGAGACAAGATTCGCTTCGCAATTGCAGGGATCGAGGCATGATCGAGATCCTCACCACCGGCCTGCCGAACACGGTCCAGGATCTCGGCCGGCCCGGTCATCTGGCGCTGGGGGTCAGCCATGGCGGCGCCATGGACAAGCAGGCACTGGCGATCGCCAATCTCATGCTGGGCAATGATCCTTCGGCCGCCGGGATCGAGGTCACGCTTCATCCGTTCCGGCTGCGCGCGCATATCGACACCGCCGTCGCCATCACCGGCGCTGATTGCGCCGTCAGCATCGGCGACCGGCCCTGCCCGCCCTGGTGGGCCATGACGATCCGCGCAGGCGAGACCCTTGTCCTCGAGGCACCGCGCGCCGGTGCTCGTTCCTACATCGCCTTTGCCGGCGGGATCGATCTGCCGCCCGTCATGGGGTCGCGCGCGACGGATGTGAAAGGCGGTTTCGGCGGGTTCGCTGGACGCGGCCTGTCGCGCGGTGACCGGCTTGCGCTCAAACCTGCGCAATGCCGCCTTCCCGCGGGCGGCATCGGCGCAGCGCTGGAGGAGCGACGAGGCGCGGCGGACGCCTTGGCCTCGGCAATCGAATTGCGGGTTCTGCCGGCCGCCGAGTTCGACGCCTTCACGCCGGAGGCCCAGGCGGCCTTCGCCGGCAGCGAATGGCGCATCACCAACGACGCCAACCGCATGGGATATCGCATTGCTGGAGAGACGCTTTCGCTCCTCTCACCGCTCGAATTGCTCTCGCACGGCATCGTACCAGGCACAGTCCAGGTGCCGCCGTCCGGCCAACCGATCATCCAACTTGCCGATGCCAACACTTGCGGCGGCTATCCGAAGATCGCTACGGTGATCGAAGCTGACCTCTGGCGGCTGGCGCAAGCGCCGGTCGGCGCGCGCCTGCGTTTCTCAGCGGTCTCGATAGAAGCGTCGACGGAAGCGCTTCGCGCGAACCGGCAGCAAAGTCACGACTTTATCGCCGCCCGAAACCTTATGGCCGGCGAGCAGAGGACTCCATGAAAATTCGCCCCTTCACCATCGAGATTGCCCAGTCTGAAATCGACGATTTGAAGAAGCGCATCTCGACCTGGCGCGAGCCGGACCAGTTGCAGGCGATAGGCTGGGCGCAGGGAACGGAGCACGAGGAACTGCGCCGACTAATGCAGCACTGGCGCACCGGCTTCGACTGGCGCAAGCAGGAAGCCGCCTGGAACATCCATCCGCACTACCAGACGGATATCGGCGGCGAAACCATCCATTTCATCCATGCGCGTGCCGCTGTGGCGACCAACAGAACGGTCATACTCACCCATGGCTGGCCAGGCAGCGTCTTCGAATTTCACAGGCTGATCCCGCTTCTGACCGATCCGCTTTCGCATGGCGGAAGACAGGAGGACGCCTTCAACGTCGTGGCCCCCTCGATTCCCGGCTATGGCTTTTCAAGCCGACCGACCAGGCCTGGTCTCAACCTGTTCACCGTCGCCGACCTTTGGGCCGAGTTGATGAGCCGTCTCGGCTACAAACGATATCTCGCGCAAGGTGGCGATCTGGGCGCCGGCGTGTCGACCTGCCTGGCGCACGCGTATCCAGACAGTCTCGCCGGCGTGCATCTGAACTTCATCCCCGGCTCATACTCACCTCCTCACGATCCAGGCCCGGATGGCGACCTGAGCTTGGAAGAACGCGCCTTCCTGGAACGGAAAGCCGGATGGGCGGATCTTCATGGCGCCTATGCTCATATTCAAGCGACGCGCCCGCAAACGCTTGCCTACGGGCTGACGGATTCGCCGGTCGGACTGGCGGCGTGGATGATCGAAAAATTCCGCGACTGGAGCGATTGCGATGGCGATCTGGCCAACGCCGCTTTTTCGCGCGACGACATGCTCGCCAACATCTCGCTCTACTGGTTCACCCGGACCGTCGCTTCGTCGATGCGGCTCTATTGGGAAACGCGCGCCCGTCCGCTTGCATTCGCGCCCGGCACGGCGATCAACGTCCCGCTTGCAGTGGCTTTGTTTCCCAAGGAATTGCCGATGCCGCCAAGGAGTTGGGTCGAGCGCGTCTTCAAGGACATCCGCCAGTGGACAGCGATGCCGCGCGGTGGTCATTTCGCAGCCCTCGAGCAGCCCGCTTTGCTTGCACAGGATCTAAGAGCCTTTGCCGGTGGTCTGGATTTTTAAAGGCAGCGTTTGCGCGCAGCCAAGCCCGAAGGCCAGAAATGACCAACACCACGATCACCATCGATGCCCTGCATGAGCGCGTCGATGCAATTTTCCGCAAGGCCGGACTGAACCCCATTCAGGCCAGCGCCATTACAAGGGTCATCGTCGCGGCGGAACGCGATGCCTGCAAGTCGCATGGCATCTACCGGATCGAAGGCGCCCTGCGGACGATCAAGGCCGGAAAGGTAAAACCGGACGCGCTGCCCGAGTTGCTGCCGCAAGACGCTCCCGCCCTCGTCAAAGTGGATGCGAAGCATGGTTTCGCCAACCCAGCCTTCGAACTGGGTCTGCCCGTGCTGATCGAGCGGGCACGGTCGTGCGGCATTGCCGCACTCGCGATCAACGATGCGGTGCATTTTTCCGCCCTTTGGGTGGATGTCGAAGCTTTGACACAGGCAGGCCTGACCGGCCTGGCCATGTGCCCGAGCTATGCCACCGTCGCTCCGACCGGTGGCAACGGACCGTTGCTGGGCACCAATCCTTTTGCCTTTGGCTGGCCGCGAGAAGAGCAGCCTCCCTACGTTTTCGACTTCGCGACCTCGGTTGCCGCGCGCGGCGAGATCGAGCTCCACCGCCGGGCCGGCAAGAAGCTGCCGGAAGGCTGGGCCATGGATTCGGACGGCAGGCCAACGACCGATCCCGAAGCTGCCTTGGCGGGCGCCATGCTTCCCTTCGGCGGGCACAAGGGCTCCGCCATCGCGACGATGATCGAGCTGCTCGCCGGGATCATGATCGGCGACCTGACCAGCCCCGAGGCGCTCGAGCTGCTTGGCACCACGACGCTTTATCCGTCGCACGGAGAGTTGGTCATCGCTTTCTCGCCGAAAGCCTTCGCCGCCGGCCGGCCCGGCAATCCGCTGGGCCGTGCTGAAGCGCTGTTCGAGGCGATCTTGGGCCAGGGTGCGCGCCTGCCCTCGCAAAGGCGGTTCCTAGCCCGCGAGACGTCGGAGCGCGACGGTATCGTCCTATCGCACCAGGAAATGGAACAACTCGATCGTTTTCTCGAACGAGGGCTCGACGCGGTCTGAATCGGTATCGCCAGGGCCAAGACCAATCACAGGAGGAGAAAAATGCGCTGGACGAAAACATTCACGGTCGTCGGCTGCCATGCCGAGGGCGAAGTCGGCAATGTGATCACCGGAGGCGTCAAGGACGTTCCGGGCAAGACCATGTTCGAAAAGAAGGAGTATCTCGAAGCGCATATGGACGACATTCGTGGGCTGCTCTTGTTCGAGCCGCGCGGTGCGCCCTACGTCAACGGCAACATCATCCTGCCGCCTTGCGATCGCTCGGCGGATCTCGGCTACGTCATAATTGAAAGCACGGAATACCCGCCCATGTCTGGCTCAAACACCATCTGCGTCGCCACAGTGGCGCTGGAAACGGGGATGGTGCCGATGAAGGAGCCTGAGACATTGCTGCGCATGGAAGCGCCGGCCGGCATGATCGAGGTGCGCTGTCTCTGCGAGAACGGCAAGGTGAAGCAGGTGGAGTTCACCAATGTACCGGCTTTTGCACTCCACCTCGACACGCATGTCGAGGTGGAAGGGCTCGGCACGATCACCGTCGACACCTCCTATGGCGGCATGACTTTCGCCCATGTCAATGCGCGCGCACTCGGCTTTTCCATAACACCCGACGAGGCCCACCAGATGTCGCTGATGGGCCAACGCATCAAGAAGGCGGTCAACGAACAGCTCGAGGTCGTGCATCCGGAGAACCCGAAGATCCGCGACGTGTCCAACGTGATTTTCGAAGGTCCGATCGAGCGCGTCGACGGGCGCGTGGAAAGCGTCAACGGCACGGTGTGCCTGCATGGCAGGCTCGACCGCTCGCCGACAGGCACCGGCACCACCGGGCGGCTGGCGGTAATGTCGGCAAAGGGGCAGATCGCCAAGGGCGAGCTGTTCCGCAACAGATCGATCATCGGGACCCATTTCGATTCCCGCGTGATCGCCAATACGCGCCTCGGCGATCGCGACGCTGTCGTGGTCACCATCGCCGGACAGGCCTGGATCACCAGCATCGGCCAATATGGCCTCGACCCGACAGACCCTTATCCACGCGGGCATCGCCTCAGCGACGTCTGGTTCTGAAACGGACGCGGCCGTGCTCAGGCCGCGAACGCTCTGACCCTGACGCCGCTCGCCTCCAGCCGTCGCCGAACGCGCGCGGCGATGGCGACGGCTGCCGGCGTGTCGCTGTGGACGCAGATCGAATCGATCGGCGTCTGCAGCATCTGCCCGGAAAGCGTCTCGATGGCGCCTTGCTTGACCATCCGCACGACCCGTTCTGCCGCCTTCTCGGCGTCGTGGATGACAGCGCCTTCCAGCTTGCGCGAGACAAGAAAGCCTTCCTCCGTATAGGCGCGGTCGGCAAAGATTTCGGACCTGACCGTCAGGCCCGCGTCGCGCGCGATCCTGTCCTGGAAGCCGAGCGCAATGGACAGGCAGATCAGGCCGGGATCGACGGCCTTGACCGCGCGCGTCACCGCTTCGGCAACGCCACGGTCGGTCTGGGTAAGGTTGCCCAGCGCGCCATGCGCCTTCACATAGCGGATCGGGTGGCCGGCATAGGCGGAAAGCGCCTGCGCCGCGCCGATCTGGTAGGCGACCAGCCTTTCGATCTCATCCATGGAATGCGGGATGATGCGGCGTCCGAACCCCCACAGATCGGCAAAGCTCGGATGCGCGCCAACGGCGACGCCCTTGTCGCGCGCCATCGAGAACGTGGCCGCCATGATCTCGGGGTCGCCGGCATGAAAGCCGCAGGCCACATTGGCTGAACTGACGATGTCGAGGATCGCCGCATCGTCGCCGAGCCTGTAGGCTCCAAAACCCTCGCCCATGTCGGAATTGATATCGACCTGCAATCCTTGGGCCGCCATGGCGCTTTCCTCAGTGGTTCGAACCGTCGCCTTGCTTCACACCAGCTCGTAGAGCGGCGTCCCGTAGCCGACGACCGCTCCGTCCTCGATCAGCGCTGCACCCAGCACACCGTCTGCCGGCGCAACGATTGCCTTCAGGCATGGGCCGACCTGCAGGACGCCGACCGTCTCGGCCTTGCGAACCGTCTGGCCAGGTTCGGCGATCGGACGACCGGTCGTTGGGTGATCGAGACGGAACACGCCGACGCCGGGCGCGCGCACGCCCTTGAAGACCGTTTCGGCCTTCAGGGCTTCGACCGGGGGTGTCGAGGCAACAACGGATTGCATGTGCAAGCGCAACGAAAACCCGGCCTCCGACACTTCGATCTCGCCGATGCCGGCGCTAGCGCACCAGGCGGCCAGCCTTTCGATCTCCTCAACCGTCATCGCCGCCTCGTCCCTGGAGCAGACCGCCTTCAATGAGACGTTCGAGATGATGGATATCGAAGCCGCCGGCAGCGAAGCCGGGCTCGTCCATCAGGAGGCCGTGCAGCGGCGCGTTGGTGGCGATGCCGACGGCCTCCATCTCGCCCAGCGCGCCACTCATGCGCCGGATCGCCTCGGCTCGCGTCACGCCATGCGCCAGCAGCTTGGCCACCAATGAATCGTAGTGCGGCGGCACGGTGTAGCCGGAGTAGAGATGCGATTCGACGCGGATTCCGGGACCTCCGGGCGGCGTCCAGCGCTCGACCCGGCCCGGATGCGGGCGAAAGCTGTATGAATCTTCAGCGTTGATGCGGCATTCGACGGCGTGGCCCTGGATGCGGATGTCTTCCTGGCTGAACGACAGGGGTTCGCCCCGGGCGATGCGGATCTGCTCGCGCACGATATCGATGCCGGTGACAAGTTCCGTGACGGGATGCTCCACCTGCACGCGGGTGTTCATCTCGATGAAAGAGAAGCGCCCGTCCTCGTAGAGGAATTCGAATGTGCCCGCGCCTGTATAGCCGATGGTCAGGCATGCCTGGGCACACAGCTCGCCGATCTCGGCAACCGCCTCGCGGGCGATGCCGGGCGCCGGCGCCTCCTCGATGATCTTCTGGTGGCGGCGCTGCATGGAGCAATCCCGCTCGCCGAGCCAGACCGCCCTACCATGCTTGTCCGCCAGAATCTGGATCTCGATATGGCGCGGATGCTCGAGGAATTTTTCCAGATAGACTTGCGGGTTGCCGAAGGCCCGGTCCGCCTCTTTCACCGCCATTGAAACGGCTTCCATCAGGGCGTGCTGCTCGCGCACGATGCGCATGCCGCGCCCGCCGCCGCCGCCCGCTGCCTTGACGATGACCGGATAGCCGATGGCCTCGGCAATGGCGCGCACTGCCTGCTCGTCCTGCGGCAGCGCCCCCTCCGAGCCCGCAACGCAGGGAACGCCGGCGGCGATCATCGTGCGCTTGGCGGAGACCTTGTCGCCCATGGTGCGGATCGCCGCCGCCGACGGCCCGATGAAGGCAAGGCCGGCATTCTCGACAGCCTCGGCGAAGGCGGCGTTTTCCGAGAGGAAGCCGTAGCCCGGATGGATCGCGCCCGCGCCGGTGAGTTGCGCGGCCGCGATGATCTCGGCGATGTTGAGATAGCTCTCCGTCGCGGCCGCCGGTCCGATGCAGATCGCCCTGTCCGCCAGCGCGACATGTCGAAGGCTCGCATCCGCTTCCGAGTGCGCCGCCACCGTCTTCAATCCGAGGTCGCGGCAGGCGCGCAGGATGCGCAGCGCGATTTCACCACGATTGGCGATGAGGACGGTGTCGAACATCGCCTCAGCCCAAATCTTCGAGAACGAACAGCACATCGCCGGACTGCACCGCGGCATGGTCGTCGAACGCGATCTGGACGATCCGCCCAGCGCGATCGGATTCCACGACATTGAACGTCTTCATGGCTTCGAGGACACCAACCTTCTGCCCTTCCACGACCACATCGCCAACCGAAGCGAGCGGCGGTTCACCTTCGGTGCCGGAGCGGTAGAACACGCCCGTCAGCGGCGCGCGGATCGAATAGCGTGCGATGGGCGGAGATGTCGAAGCCGGATTTGTGAAGACGGCAGGGACGGCGGCTGGCCCCGACTGCGACGCAGATTGCGCTTGCGACGCGGATTGCGCCGGCGCCATCTGCCTGGACATGCGGATGCGAACGCCATTGCGCTCGATCTCCAGTTCGGCAATGGGCGAACGCGAGACAAATTCGATCAGCTTCTGGACGAAGTCGAGATCCATCGCCGACCCTATCGCAGCGCTTCGACAGCCTTGGCGATTCGCCCGATCGCTTTTTCGATCAGATCCATCGACGTGGCTATGGAAATGCGGAAATGCGGCGACAGCCCGTAGGCAGAGCCCTGCACCACCGCGACCCGCGCCTGATCGAGCAGGTAAAGCGAGAAATCATCGTCGCTGCCGATGGGAGTGCCGTCGGGGCGACGACGGCCGATCAGGGCCGAGCAATTGGGATAGAGATAGAAGGCGCCCTCGGGCGTCTGGCAGGTAAGGCCGGGAATCTTGCGCAGCAGCTCCAGAGCGCGGTCGCGCCGAGCCTGGAATTCGAGCGCCCGAGGGCGAAGAAAGTCCTGGGGACCTTCCAGTGCGGCAATGGTCGCGGCCTGCGAGATGGATGACGGGTTCGACGTGCTTTGGCTCTGCACGGTGGCCATGGCGCGGATCAGCGGTTCCGGCCCGCCGGCATAGCCGATCCGCCAGCCGGTCATGGCATAGGCCTTCGACACGCCATTCACTGTCAGCGTACGGTCCTTCAGCCTCGGCTCGACGCCGGCGATGGTATGGAAGGTACGTCCATCGAACAGGATATGCTCGTAGATGTCGTCGGTCAGAACGTGCACATGCGGGTGATCGAGCAACACCCCGGCCAGGCCGGCAAGTTCGTCGGGGCTGTAGACGGCGCCAGTCGGATTGGAAGGCGTGTTGAGCAGCAGCCATTTGGTGCGCCCGGTGATCGCGGCTCGCAGGGCTTGCGGTGTCAGTTTGAAGCCCTGCGCCTCCGTGCAAGGAACGACCACGGGCTTGCCTTCGCCGAGCAGGACGATGTCGGTGTAGGAAACCCAATAGGGCGCGGGGACGACCACCTCGTCACCGGGGGCCAGCGTTGCCAGCAGGGCGTTGTAGATGATCTGCTTTGCGCCACCCGCGACGCTGATTTGCGAAGGCTTGTAGTCGAGGCCGTTCTCGCGCCTGAATTTCCCGGCCACCGCCTTCTTCAGCGCGGCGGTGCCGTCGACCGCCGTATAGCGCGTTTCACCCCTGCGCATCGCCTCGTAGGCCGCCTCGACGATGTGCGGAGGCGTTGGAAAATCCGGCTCGCCGGCGCTCAGGCTGATGACGTCGATGCCGGCCGAGCGCATTTCGATTGCCCGCGCGGTGACCGCCATGCTGGGGCTTGGCTTGATGACGTCAAGACGGGGAGCGATGAGGCCCACGGGAAATCCTCGTCATGGCTGCCGCGACGTTGCCGGGCAGGTGATATCTGGGGAAAATTGGATAATGTATTCTGATTTTCGCGTCAAACCCCTTTTTCTGCATCGAAGACCGGGTTATGTCTCATTCCAGTGGTGGGTCGATAGAGGAAAGTATCCAATCCTTCATCGCCGCGTATGACATTCGAGATAGGGAACACGATTGGAATGGGCACAAACTATGATGTGGTGATCGTCGGCGGCGGCGTTGTCGGCAGCTCGATCGCCTATTTCCTGTCAGCCAATCCGGATTTCGATGGCAGTATTGCGGTGATCGAGCGGGACCCCTACTACACGGCCTCCTCGTCTTCCTTGTCGACCAGCGCCATCCGCCAGCAGTTCGGCACGGCGCCCAACATTGCCATGTCGAAGTTCAGCATCGACTTCCTGCGCCAGGTAAAGACGCGGCTTGCCATCGGCGACGAGTTGGCCGACATCGGCCTGCATGAGCCCGGTTACCTCGTGCTGGCGACACCCGAGCGGGCAGACGCGCAGCGTGCCAAGAACCGCGTTCAGCGCGGCATGGGCGTCGACGCCGAACTGATCGAGCAGGTTGATCTGGCACGACGCTTCCCGTGGCTCAACACGGACGATCTCGCCCTTGGCTCGCTCGGCCTTGGCAGCGAAGGCTGGTTCGACGGCCCCGGCCTGATGCAGGCCTTTCGCCGCAAGGCGCGCACGCAGGGCGTGGACTATCTTGCCGCGACGGTGACCGGACTGACCATGGCGTCTCCCCAAAAGGTCGGCGAAGTGGTGCTCGACAATGGCGACCGGCTTGCCGCCGGCACGGTGATCAACGCGGCCGGACCGTGGAGCGCGGGCATCGCCAAGATGGCCGGCGCCGAACTGCCGGTTGTCCCGAGCAAGCGCTGCGTCTTCGTCTTCGAAACGCCGGCAAGGATCGAAAACTGCCCCTTCGTCTTCGACACGAGCGGCTTCTGGCTGCGGCCGGAAGGCCAGCTCTTCCTGTGCGGTATTCCGCCGGTGCGCGAGAACGAGCCGGACGATTTTGAACTGGATGTGGATTACGACCTGTTCGACGAGTTGATCTGGCCGGCGCTCGCCCATCGTGTGCCCGGGTTTGAGCAATTGCGGATGTTGCGCGCCTGGGCGGGGCTCTACGAATACAACACCTTCGACCACAGCGGTATCATCGGCCGGCATCCCGAGGTTTCGAACTTTGTCCTGGCCACCGGCTTCAGCGGCCACGGCATGATGCATGCAGCGGCGACCGGGTCGGGCGTCAGTGATCTCATTGCCTATGGCGAGTACCGCTCTGTCGACCTGTCGGCCTTCCGCTACGAACGGATCGCTGGCAATCAACCTATCGAGGAACATGTCTACTGAAGCGAAACGGGCGACATGGCATCGCGGTGACAACGGTGCTATGCGTCCACTTCTTCAATCAACACGGCGCCAGTCAACAAACACGGCGGCCGCCTCAGGCTGATTCATGCTCGTACAGAAGAAAACCATCTCGACCCAGGTCGCCGATGCCATCAGGCAGAAGATCCTGATCGGCGAATACGAGGCCAACTTTCAGTTGCGGCAGGAGCATCTGGCCACCGAGTTCGGCGTCAGCCGAATTCCGGTGCGAGAGGCGCTGCATCAGCTTCATTCGGAAGGCTTCGTCACGCTGGTTTCCCACAAGGGCGCCGTCGTCACCTCCATTTCCCTGGACGAGATCCTCGAGCTCTACGAATTGCGGGCCCGGATCGAAACATGGCTACTGGCCCTCGCCATTCCAAGGATGACGGAGGCCGACCTCGCGCTGGCCCGCGAGCGCGCAAAGCAGCACCAGGAGCAGGGCAAGACCGGCGAGTATTCGAACCAGCTCAACTGGAACTTCCACGCCGCGCTCTACGCGCCGTCCGGCCGCAAGGCGACGATCGAACTGGTCGGGCGCATCTATCAGCAGCTGGAACGCTACACGCGCATGATGGTGACGCTCACCGAGATCCAGGCCCAGTCCGACCGCGACCACTGGCAGCTCATCGACCTATGCGAAGCCAAAGATACGCTGCGCGCCGTCGGCCTTTTGGAAATGCATATCATCACCAGCGGCAAATTCCTGGTCGACCGGCTTGAGGAATTGCGGGGCAGCTGATCAGTCGCCCCGTCTCCTTGTCCAGCCCCAATCCTTCGCGCGAAGATCATTTGCCGGGCAGATTGGTCGCCCTCGTCAGCAGGATCACGCCCGCCTTGTCGGCCGTATCGTAATAGGTGAAGCCGGTGCGGTTTTCCCGGCGCCCGCGCATCAGCACGGGAAGCCCGTCGTCCTGCGCCTTGGCCTCGGCTGCATCCGCATCGCGAACCTCAAAGCCGATATGGAAGACGCCTTCACCCTTGCTGTCGAGATGAATCCGCTGCGGTGAAGGATCGCCGTTCGGCTCGCACAGCTGCAGCTGAACGTTCGGCAAGTTGCAAATCCGGTATTGCATCGCCTTGAAACCCTCGGGGCTTGGGACCTGGAGTTCTTCGTATTCGGCCAGCGGCGGATAGGACTCCCATGGCCCGATGCCGATGGAGTCATAATAGGCCTGCGCCTTGTCGATATCGTGCACGACGATGCAGATGTGATGCAGCTTGTCGAAATTGCCCATGTCGTCACTCCCCATTCTTCTCACTCCTTGATCGGGACCGTATAGTTCAGAACGCGGCGCCCCCCGTCGGGGTAGATCGTCTCGCCGGTGATGTAGGAAGCGTCGTCGCTGGCTAGGAATGCCACGACCGAGGCGATCTCGGCTGCCGTGCCGAGGCGCCCGAGAGGTGTCCGCGAAAGGACCGCCCGTCGCATTTCTTCCGAGTCGATGAATGTCCCGTCCATGACCATGTCCGTGGCGATGGTGCCCGGCCCGACACCGACCACGCGGATGCCGTGGGGGGCGAAGGCGACGGCCGCGGTGCTGGTGACCTGGTTCATGCCGCCCTTGGAGATCGCGTAGGTGGCGACACGTGGGTTGGCGAGGCCCGAATTGATCGACGACATGTTGATGATGACGCCGCCTCCACCTTGCGCGATCATCTGGCGGGCTGCGGCCTGGGTGCCCATGAACGCACCTTTGAGATTGACGGCGAGAACCCTGTCGTAGTCCGCCTCTGTGATGTCGAGAAAGTCCTGGACCGGAGCGATGCCGGCATTGTTGACCATGATGTCGACACGGCCGAACTTCGCCACCGCCGCTGCAATCAGCCCATCGACCTGGTCCTTCTTGCTGACATCCGTGACGACCGCCAGGACGCTGTCGGTGGTACCGATTTCAGCGGCACATTTTTTTAACTCCACGGCATCGATGTCGCCGAGCACGAGCTTCGCGCCTTCGGCCAAAAAGCGTTCCGCGCAAGCGCGTCCGATGCCGCGCGCCGCGCCTGTGACAACCGCCACCTTGCCTGCCTGTCTCATGTCCAATCCTTCGATCATTTGTAAGTCGGCCACCGTCTCAGGGAGCATGGGCCGAGCTTGGCTAGGAATGGGGTTTCTCCCACCGAAGCCTAGCCTAGCGGATAACGAAGGGATTGGCGGTCTTGCCGGCGGTGTCTATCCACACCGTCTTGGTCTGCAGATAGGAATTGATGGCATCCTGCCCGCTTTCGCGCCCGATACCGCTCCTCTTGTAGCCGCCGAAGGGCGCCATGTAGGAGACGGCACGGTATGAGTTGATCCAGACCATCCCCGCTTCCATCGCGGCCGCGCCGCGCAGCGCCCTGCCCATGTCGCTGGTCCATATTCCCGCCGCCAGCCCATAGGGGCTGTCATTGGCAATGGCGAAGGCCTCGTCCTCGTCGTCAAAGGGGATGACGGACAGGATCGGCCCGAACACCTCCTCACGCGCGATCCGCATGGTGTTGTTCACGCCGGTGAAGATGGTGGGCTCGACGAACCAGCCCTCGGCCAGTTCACCCGAGGCCGGCTTGCCGCCGCCCAGCACGCAAAGCGCACCCTCGCGGCGCGCGATGCCGAGATAGGACAGCACCTTCTCGCGCTGGGCTTGCGTGGTGATCGGCCCGACCTGCGTCTCTTGCAGCGCCGGATTGCCCAATCGAGCGCTGGCCGCCAGCGTTATGACGCCTACCACGAACCGGTCGTGGATTTTGCGATGCACCAGCAGCCGCGAACCCGCGATGCAGGTCTGGCCGCTGGCCGCGAAGATGCCTGAGATCGCGCCGTTGACCGCGCTCTCGATATCGGCGTCGTCGAAGACGATGTTGGCCGATTTGCCGCCGAGCTCCAGCGTGACGACTTTTAGCTGTTCGGCAGCCGCCCGATAGACCGCGATCCCGCCAGGCTCACCACCGGTGAAGGCGATCTTGGCGACGTCGGGATGAGAGACGAGTGGCGCGCCGACATCAAGCGGCATGCCGGTAACGGTGTTGACCACGCCGGGCGGGAAGCCTGCCCGCGCAAACAGTTTCACGAACTCCAGCGTCGAGGCCGAGGCGTGTTCCGACGGCTTGATGACGACAGTGTTGCCTGCCGCCAGCAGCGGCGCGAGCTTCCATGTCAGGAGTAAAAGCGGCGAATTCCAGGGCACGATCGCTGCAATGACACCCAGCGGCTCGTGGCGGGTGAAAGCGAACATGCCAGCCTTGTCGATCGGCAGCACCGACCCTTCGATCTTGTCGGCAAGACCGCCGAAATAGCGGAACCATTCCGGGATATAGCGCAGCTGTGCCGTCATTTCGGTGAGCAGCTTGCCATTGTCGCGCGTCTCGATGGCGGCAATACGATCTGCGTTCTCGGCGATCAGATCGGCCAGCCGCACGAGCAGCTTGCCCCGCGCGGTCGGCGTGATGCCGGCCCATTCCTTCGACCGGAATGCTGCCTTCGCGGACGCCACGGCGGCGTCCACCTGGCTCGCTCCTCCACGCGGGATCAGCGCCCAGGGCCTGCCGGTGAACGGATCATGGCTCTCGAATGTATCGGCTGTCGATTGCAACCGACCGCCGACCGTGTTCTGGAAACTGACCAGCGCCATATCGGTCCTCAACAGGTGGCAAAGCCCAGATGGGCGCGAAAGCGGTTCTTGACCTCGACCGCGTCGCGCGGCGGCAGCGAGCGCGGCAGGTTCTCGGCGGTGATTTTCAGCACGAAAAGGCGCGGACCGTCGGCCGGGCGCCGAAGTTCTCCACAGAGCATGTCGACCTCCTCCAGCGTACGCAGCTCGGCGGTCTTCGAAAAACCGCAAGCGGCCGCGACCTTGTCGAAACCAATGCCCTTGCCGGTATGGCTGGACTGCATGCCGGTCTCGCCGAAATGCTGATTGTCGAGCACGATCAGGTCGAGATTTTTCGGCCGCGCCACCGAGATCGTCGCCAGCGAACCGAACGCCATCAGCTGTTCGCCATCTCCGGTGATCACCATGACCCGCTTGTCGGGTTGGGCTTGGGCAAGCCCGAGGCCGATCAGCGCAGCACCCCCCATGGCGCCCCACAGATAATAGTTGTCGTTGCGGTCACCGGCAGCATGCACGTCGTAGCTCGGCGAGCCTAGACCGGTCACGACCAGGGCTCCGTCGCGGGCGTCAAGCAGCTTCTTCACCGCAACCCGGCGGTCCATCGTCGGTAAATTCATGTCGCTCACCACTTCTTCTTGCCGAGCAGCCGCTGCCCGATCAGCACGGCAATCTGCTGGTCGGCGTCGAAGGCCATCAAGGCTGCCTGCGCCACCGTCTCCACCAGGTCGGGACCGGTTTCGGCGCGCAGCACCCTGAGCCCTATCGCCTTCAGCGACGCCTCCGTCGCCTGCCCCATCGGCACCTGCCACGGGTTGAACTCGGCCCATTCGCCCCGCATCGTCACCAGGACGAGCAAGGGGAAGCGCGCCTGCACGGGAAGCGACAGCATGTTGATGCAATTGCCGACACCGGAGGATTGCATGAGCACGACGCTCCGCTTGCCACCGAGCCAGGAGCCTGCTGCGATGGCGATGCCCTCCTCCTCCGTCGTCAGCACATTGGTGACGACTTCGGGATCCTCACTGAAAAGGCGGATCAATGTGGTATGACCGGCATCCGGCACATAGGACATGTGGCTGATGCCGGCAGCCTTGAGCACCTCATAGACCTGATCCGGCCACTGCCTTTCAGACACGGTCGGAGCGGCGGCAAGCGCTGCTGCTTCCGGAGGTTTTGCTTGTATGCTCGCCGTCACCTTGCATCTCCGAGATATTGGACTGGCATTAGACTAGCGCGCTTGACCGATGCAATCTTCGTCTCTTTCTCGTGATCAGATATAATGGTATTCGATAGCTCATGGAGTTATCGCAGCTACGCACCCTCATCCACGTCGCCGAACTCGGCAGCCTCAGCAAGGCCGCCGACCGGCTGCACATTGCGCAGCCGGCGCTCAGCCGGCAGGTGCGCATGCTGGAGGAGGAATTGGGCTTTGCCCTTTTCCTGCGCCATGGACGCGGCATGGTGCTGTCCGAGCAGGGCAAGGAGGTGCTGGCGCACGCCATGCGCGTGATGGCCGAGATCGACGAGATCCGCGCCACGGCCACGCCCGCCGATGCGCCGCTGACCGGCGAAGTGGCCATCGGCCTGCCGCCCACCGTTGCCGACATTATTTCGCTGCCGCTGGCGGCCGCCTTCGGCAAGGCCCATCCCAAGGCGAAGCTCAGACTTGTCAGCGCCTACACCGGCTATCTGCTGGACTGGATGCACCGCGGCGAGGTGGACGTCGCGGTGCTCTATGACCCGCGCATGGCGCGTTCGCTGCGCTCGCGCCCGCTGCTCCTGGAAAACCTCTTCCTGATCGGACCGCCGGATGCGGGATTTTCAACTGTGCGCGCCGTATCGTTCGCCTCGCTCGCCGGCAAGCGCCTGCTGCTGCCCAGCATCAAGCACGGGCTGCGCATCATCGTCGAACGCTGCGCCACGGATGCCGGCATCACGCTCGATGTCGGCATCGAAGCGGACTCCTATTCGGCGCTGAAGGACCTGGTGCGCAACGGCCATGGCTGGACGATCCTGCCGCTCGCTCCCATCCATGCCGACGTGACTGCCGGGCTGCTCACCGCCGCGCCATTGATCGATCCGGTGCCCGTGCGCCGCCTGATCCTTGCCTACCCGGCGGACCGGCCTGCCTCGCGGCTGGCGCGGTTTGCCGGACAAGCGATAGAGGACATCGCCAAGGATCTTGTCGGGCGGGCCGTCTGGGTCGGCCAACTTCTCGGCCCTCCACCATAAGCATTCGAATTGCGTTATATCTGCTCACGTCCGCTCTGCATTGCTGACAGGGCATGGAGGCGCGATAGTGAGGCCCGCAGCAAGACGAAAACCCGGACAAACCTCATGGAAGCCTATCAGGACATTCGCGATGCCGTCGCCAGGCTGTGCACGCGCTTTCCCGGAGAATACTGGCGCGCACTCGACAGGGACATGGCCTATCCCGGCGACTTCGTCGCAGCGTTGACGCAGGCCGGTTGGCTCTCGATCCTGATCCCGGAGGCATATGGTGGCTCGGGCCTGCCGCTTTCGGCCGCCGCTGCCGTGCTGGAGGAAATTCAGCGCGCCGGCTGCAATGGCGGCGCCTGCCATGCCCAGATGTACACGATGGGCACGCTTCTTCGCCACGGCTCGGAAGCGCAGAAGCAGCGATACCTACCAAAGATCTCCACGGGAGAACTGCGCCTGCAGGCATTCGGCGTCACGGAACCGACCAGCGGGACCGACACGGGGGCGCTCAAGACCACTGCTCGCCTCGACGGCGATCATTTCGTGGTCAAGGGCCAGAAGATCTGGACCAGCCGCGCCGAGCATTCGGATCTGATGCTGCTGCTGGCGCGGACCACGCCGCTGAAGGACGGCATGAAAAAGACCGACGGCCTCTCCGTCCTCATCGTCGACATGCGCGAAGCCGTCGGCAACGGCCTCACAATCCGGCCGATCCGCACCATGATGAACCATGCCACCACCGAGGTCTTCTTCGACGATCTGCGCGTACCCGCCGAAAACCTGATCGGCGAAGAGGGGAAGGGATTCCGCTACATCCTCTCGGGCATGAACGCCGAGCGCATCCTGATATCAGCCGAATGCGTCGGCGACGCGAAATGGTTCATCGAAAAGGCAAGCACCTACGCAAAGGAGCGGCATGTGTTTGGCCGGGCGATCGGCCAGAACCAGGGCATCCAGTTTCCGATCGCAAGGGCCTACGCCAACATGCGCGCGGCCGAACTGATGGTGCGCGAGGCGCTGAACCTCTACGAGGCCGGCAAGAACCCCGGATCCGAAGCGAACATGGCCAAGATGCTGGCGGCCGACGCTTCGAACGAAGCCGCCAATGTCTGCATCCAGACTTATGGCGGGTTCGGTTTCGCGGAAGAGTACGATGTCGAGCGCAAGTTCCGCGAGACGCGTCTCTATCAGGTCGCGCCGATCTCGACCAACCTCATCCTGTCATACCTTTCCGAGCACGTGCTTGGACTGCCGCGTTCCTACTAGGAGTCGTCCGTGAACGTCCTCATCGTCTATGCACACCCGGAAGCAAAATCCTTCAACGGCGCCATGAAGGATCTGGCCGTGGAAACCTTGACCCGCGCAGGCCACGATGTAGTCGTCAGCGACCTCTATGCGATGGGCTTCAATCCTGTCGCAGGGCCGGGCGACGTATCGGGCGAGCGTAACGATCCGGACTTCTTCAGCCTGCCGCGCGAACAGACCGCCGCCTACGAGGCCGGCGCACTGTCGGCCGATATCAGTGCAGAGATCGAAAAGGTGAAGCGGGCGGACTTCGTGCTGTTCCAGTTCCCGGTCTGGTGGTTCGGAATGCCAGCAATGCTCAAGGGCTGGGCCGATCGCGTCTTCGCGCGCGGTTTCGCCTATCTGCCGGGCCGCAAATACGACACCGGCATGTTCAGGGGAAAGCTCGCCATGGTGGCCGCCACCACGGGCACGTCGGCCGACACCTACGCGCCCGATGGCATCGACGGCGACATCCTCACGGTGCTGTGGCCGATCCACAATGGTCTGCTGCGCTATTCCGGCTTCGACGTGCTGCCGCCCTTCGTCGCCTACATGCCGGGCCGCGTCGGCGACGATGGCCGCAAGGCCTATCTGGACGCCTACCGCAAGAGGCTCGAGGACATTGATGGCACGCCGCATCTGTTCTTCCACGCAGCCGAGGACTACGGCAAGAACGAGCGGCTGAAGCCTGGCGTGCTGGCGCGCTCGGGAGTGCAGCGCAATGTCTGACGCCCGCCCGCTGGAGGGCCTGTTTGTCGTTTCGATCGAGCAGGCCGTCGCCGCTCCGCTCTGCACGGTCCGCCTTGCCGATGCCGGCGCACGCGTCGTGAAGATCGAGCGCCCGGAAGGCGAAACCGCGCGTCACTACGATTCCGCAGTGGAAGGCATGTCGGCTTACTTCGTCTGGCTCAACCGCGGCAAGGAGAGCGCGGTGCTCGACCTGAAGACTAAGCACGACCTGGCTCTCCTGCACCGGATGGTCGCTCGCGCCGACGTCCTCGTGCAGAATCTCGTGCCGGGCGCCATCGACAGGCTCGGCCTCTCGGCCGATACAATTGCGAAAGAGTTTCCTCGGCTGATCGCCATCAACATCGTCGGTTACGGACAGGACACGCCCTATGCGGCCATGCGCGCCTACGACATGCTGGTGCAGGCGGAAAGCGGCATCTGCGCCGTCACCGGCACAGCGGACACGCCGAGTAAGATCGGGGTTTCCGCCGCCGATATCGCCACCGGCATGAATGCCTATGCAGCGATCCTCGAAGCCTTGTTGGCGCGCCAGAAGACCGGGCGCGGCCGCATTGTCGAGGTTGCCATGTTCGACGCCATGGCCGATTGGATGACCGTGCCGCTGCTGCACTACGAATATGCGGGCCGCGAGACGCAGAGATATGGCCTGGCGCACGCTTCGATCTACCCGTATCGACCTTATGCCTGTCGGGATGGCAGCGTGGTCGTGTCCATCCAGCAGAACAATGAATGGAAGCGCTTCTGCACGCTCGTGCTGCAAAGGCAGGATCTGTTCGCCGACGAACGCTTCGCCACCAATACCTGGCGGGTTGCCAACCGCACGGCGCTCGACGCCGAGATCGAACCGATCTTCGCGGCAATCGACTGCGACGAGGCCATAGACCGTCTCGACGAGGCGCAGATCGCCTGGGGCCGGGTGAGTGCAATGCGCGACCTGCCGCACCACAAGGCGCTCCGCCGGACGGAGGTGGCACTGCCGGACGGCAAGCGCATCGCAGTACCCAAGCCGGCAGGGCGGCCGGAGGGATTTGCAACGGTTCCAAGCGTCCCCGCGCTTGGCGCCGATACGGACCGGATCCGGTCCGAATTCGCCGCCTGACGAGGACCTCATGAGCCTGGACACAAGCACACTGCAGGAATGGGTTGGACGCACGCACGAGGTCGAGGATGTTGTGACCCCGCGCCTGCTGGCCAGCTTTGGCGCCACGCTTGGGGACCACGCGGCGCAGACTGCCGAGGGCGCGGCCGCGCCCGGACTGCATTGGTGCCTGGCGCCCGACATTGCCGCCATGCGAGAACTCGGACCTGACGGGCACCCGGCCAAAGGCGGCTTCCTGCCGCCGGTGCCGCTTCCGCGTCGCATGTGGGCTGCCAGCGACGTGCGTTTCATGGCGCCGATCCGCTCTGGCGACCGCATCCGCCGCCGCTCGACATTGGCCGCCATCGAGGAGAAGCAGGGCCGCACCGGCCCGCTCACCTTCGTCACGGTCCGGCACGACATTGCCAACGAATCCGGTCCGGTCATCGAGGAGGACCAGATCATCGTCTATCGCCGCGCCGAAGCCGCTGCTGCGTCCCCTGCCCCGCCGGCCAATTCGCCCCTGGCCGCATCGCACGAGCGCACGATCGACATCGATCCCGTGCTGCTCTTTCGATATTCCGCGCTGACGTTCAACGGGCACCGCATCCACTACGACACGCCCTATGCCACGGGGGTCGAGCACTATCCCGGGCTCGTCATCCATGGCCCGCTGCAGGCGACGCTGCTGATGAACTTCGCCGCCGCCATTGTCGGTCAGTCGCCGCGCCGTTTCTCATTCCGCGGCGTCCATCCGGCGAGCGGCCCACAGCGCCTGCTTCTGAGCGCAACATCCCCAGGCCAGGACGGCATGGCTCTCGAGCTGCGGTCGGCCGACGGCCATGCAACAGTGAAAGCCACGGCGCAATGGTGAGCTTCGTCACGCCTGTCGTACCGCTCTTCGTGCCGGGCTCGCGGCCGGAACGGTTTGACAAGGCCGACAGCAGCGGCGCGGACGCGGTCATTCTCGACCTCGAGGATGCCGTCGCCCCTGGCGACAAGGACCGCGCTCGCGAAGCGGTTCTCGCCAATGCGGCCACGCTGAAATCCGCGGTCGTGGTCCGCATCAACGCCGCCGGCACGCCCTGGCACGAAGCGGACATCGACGCCGTGCGGCGCCTCGACGGCGTCTCCGTCATGCTGCCCAAGGCCGAACATCCGGAAGACATTGCCGATATGGCCAGGCACATGGCACGCAGCGTTTCCGTCATCGCGCTGGTCGAGAGCGCCGTCGGTCTCGCCAACTTGCCGGACATATTGGCCATGACCAACGTCGTTGCCGTCGCCTTCGGCTCGGTCGACTTCTCGCTCGATCTCGGTTGCGCGCATGATCGACTGACCTTGCTTGCGGCCCGCAACGAAATCGTCTGGCGCTCGCGCGCGGCTGGCCGTGCCGCGCCGATCGACGGCGTAACGACCGACCTGAACAGTCCCGAAATCACCGAGGATGACGCCCGCCACGCCATGAAGATGGGTTTTGGCGGCAAGATGGCCATCCATCCGAGGCAGATCGAGCCGATTCGCAATGGCTTTCGCCCGAGCGATAATGACATCACATGGGCACGCGACATCATTGGCGCGGCCTCATCAGGCGAAGCCAGCCTGGTGAATGGCGAGATGGTGGATCGACCTGTCATCGAGCGCGCAAGGCAGGTCCTGCGCCGGGCCGCTTTGGTCTAAAGGGCATGCAGGGGAGGAGCAACGGATGAGCCTGGACACCGCCGATTGGCCGACCGCCAGGCTCTGCGCCTTCATTGCCGAACTCGACTTCGAACAGATCCCGCCGCGCGTCGTTCATTTCGCGCAAGGACTGATGATCGACTGGCTCGGCTCGGCGCTGGCCGGCAAGGGCGCGCACCAGGTCGAGATGATCGACGGCTTTGCGCGTGCCATGGGGCCGGCGGACGGCCCAAGCACCATCATCCCGACGCGGCGGCGCACAAGCCCCTACTTCGCAGCGATGGTCAATGCGGCGGCCTCCCATGTCGTGGAACAGGACGACGTTCACAACGGCTCGGTCTTTCACCCGGCGGCGGTGATCTTTCCGGCCGTTTTGGCGGTTGCGGAGGCTGAGGGGAAGACCGGCCGCGAAGTGCTGACTGCCTGCATCGCCGGCTATGAAGTGGGCATCCGCGTGGGAGAATTCCTCGGACGCTCGCACTACGAGATATTCCACACCACCGGCACGGCTGGCGCAGTGGCAGCAGCCGCGGCGGTCGGCAGATTGATCGGGTTGGACGCAGCCGGGCTCAACCATGCTGTCGGCTCGGCCGGTACGCAGGCGGCAGGTCTCTGGGAATTTCTGCGTGACGCTGCCGATTCCAAGCAACTCCATACCGCGCGAGCGGCCGCCAACGGTCTGTTCGCTGCCTATCTGGCGCGCGATGGCTTCAAGGGCGCCGCGCGGATCCTCGAAGGCCAGCAAGGAATGGCTGCCGGAATGTCCAGCGACGCCGATCCGGCCCGCCTGACGGACGGGCTCGGCAGCCGTTGGGCAACCGAGGAGACCTCCTTCAAATGGCACGCAGCCTGCCGGCACACTCATCCGGCCGCCGACGCGCTGCAGTCTCTCATGCGCCGCGAAGGGCTCGGTCCGGACGACATCACCGGCGTGGTGACCCATGTCCATCAGGGAGCCATCGATGTCCTGGGCGCGGTGGTCACTCCGCAAACCGTCCACCAGGCGAAGTTCTCCATGGGCACGGTTTTGGGGCTGATCGCTGTTCACGGCGTCGCTGACCTCGATGCTTTCGAACACCATGCACTTGCCGACACCCGCGTCGCCCGTTTCCGCGCGAAGGTGCATATGGAACGCGACGCCGAGGTCGACACCCTTTATCCCAAGCAGTGGGTCGGCAAGGTGAGCGTCACGACGGTTGACGGCCGCAAATTCAATGCCCGCGTCGACGAGCCCAAGGGAGATCCCGGCAACACCCTTTCGAAACAGGAACTGGAAGCCAAGGCCATACGCCTCGCCGAATTCCGAGGCGGCGCCACCGCTGACGAGATGCGTCGCTGCATAGCCCGCATCTGGAGGCTCGGTCAGCCCGGGAGCACGGCGGAAATATTTGCTGAGAGTTAGCCCGCTGTCGCGCCGAAGGACTGCACCCGCCCGAAACGGATGGAACGAGCGCATTGCGGGCAGTTCGATTCCTTTCGCGCCGCCCTATGTTGTAAAGCAGTTTGATCGGCAGTCCTCGGGAGCCCATCATAAATCAATGAATTCAACGAGATCGACGGAGACTCGCCAACCTGATTTTGGCTAACCGAGGCAAATAAAAAACGATAACTTATTGATAAATAGCGATAATGGTGGGCCCGGAGGATGTCTCAAAATCATTGATTTCAATGAGTTTTTCGTGGGCCAAAACCGAAAATCCTCCCGTATGGTTCCGTATACTCCCGTGAGGCCATATGGTTTACTTTAACTAACCAAGTCTGCCCTCGCTCTACCTGTTGTCCTCGGGGCGGGGGATGCCGTGTACATCGCAGAGATTCGGATCGACAACTTTCCCTTATTTGGGGCAGGTGATCAGGCCTTCGTGCTCCCTACAACCACCTGAGCGAGCTTCAAACCGTGATTGCTAGGGACGGAACCGGCGGATCTTCGAAAAATCTCAGGGGCAGGCAAGTCTTCGAAGCCCCCCCGCATGCTTGGGCGCCTCAAGCTCCACTATGTCGCACCGACCCGCCCGACCCACTGCTGTGTCAGGCGATGCGCAAGGTGTATTCGGCGAGGGACGTCGAGACACTTGCGGCTCGCGGCTGGACGATTATCGAGTGCTGCGCTCCCGCCCAGGCGTAGCAACATTGGCTTAGGGGGACACTGTGGCTGATCAGCTCTTCGTTATAGGCAACGGCTTTGATTTGCATCATGGGATACCTTCCCGTTACAGCGACTTCGGGCGCAACGTTGAGGGCATCGACCGGAAGGTTTCTGAGCTGATCCGCGACTATCTGTTCGTCGATAAGGATTTCTGGAATTGTTTCGAAGAGCGCTTGGCAACCTTCGACTCGGACCACGTCATCGACTATGCGGAGAACTTTCTCGTCTCCTACGGTGCAGAGGACTGGAGCGATGCCGACCATCACAACTTCGAATATGAGATCGAGCAGATCGTGGATGGCCTTTCTCGAACAATGCGCAAGCACTTCGCAGATTGGATAAGAGGCCTGCCAATTCCGTTGCCAGGTACGGTCCCATTGGTCAATTGCATCGAACGGCGCGCTAAGTTCCTAAACTTTAATTACACGCCCACATTGCAGTCGCTCTACGGCGTTCACCCTGGCCAAGTGCTGCATATTCACGGCAGCGCGGTTGATCCCGATTCCTTGATTGTCCTCGGGCATGGATGGGAAAGGCAGGCGGACGAAATGCTGTTAAGGCAGGTGGATGAAGACACCGACACTCGCATTGTTGGAGGCTACCGCCTCATTGACGACTATTTCGCCGGCACCTTCAAACCAACTGAAAAAATCCTTGCCCAAAACCAGGCCTTCTTCGACGGTCTTGTGGGCGTAAGCGATGTCTTTATCTTAGGTCACTCCCTCGCCGATGTTGACGCGCTTTATATCGCCGAGATCGCGAACAAAGTGCCTGTGACGGCACGGTGGACGATAAGCTGCTACAACACACCAGAGACGGAGCGAAATCGCTTTTCCGGCTACGGAGTGAATGCAGAACTAGTCCGTTTTGCACCATTGTCGACCATATAAGGTCCAAGCCGCGTCAACGCGGAGGTCGACCACTGCGATCAGGTCAGCTCACGAAGTACGGACGCGATCGACGCCCGATATGGTCCTTAAGTCTCGGGATGTCTTCAGGGACTTACCTCGGATTTCAGTAGACGACGCTGCCTGAACGGCGAAATGCGGCGCATTACGGTTCGGCAGCCTTCGAGGCGATTGTGGACCGGCAGGTCTGCGGTATTGGAAGAGAATAAGCTACCATGCGTGTCGCTAGTGATGAGTACCAACTTTTATCTGACGATAGGACACCGTGGACCACTTTACCCGGGCTTGCGGGCCGACTTAGACTTCGCGCTAGCCGAATAGCGTTCGACAAGGAAAGCGCGCAGCGTTTCGGCGGACGCGCGGGCGGCAAAAGGCTTGAAGCGGTCATCCTTCTTAGGATCTCCGTGATCCATGACCCCCTTCATGACTATCCATTCCGGAACGTCCAGGCTGCGGGCCGCTAAAGCAAGCGCTGCCGCCTCCATCTCGAGGCCGACAACGCTCCGAACGCCCATGTGTTTCAGATTGTCCCAAGTCACACTGTTCTTCACCACCATGTTTCCGCTCGCCATCGGGCCAACTTTGATGGCGAACGGTAGTCGGTCCGGCGGATCAATTTCGGTTGTAATCGAGCGCTCGACCTCATCCCGCCCCGCATCCAGGAGCCTAAACGACGTCCCGGCTCTTGCGATGACGCACTGAGCTACAAGAGCTTCCACGAGGGTCTTCCACTCGCCGTGTGCGAAGTACCTGTCCTTCGCTGGATGTGCCTGTGGGTCATCGCCGGCATACAGGCGTGCTAAAAACCAAGACCGCACATCACGCGGCGAAGGGGTAACGAAGCTAGGTAGTGATCGGGCCTCCAGTGCCTCGGCAGCATCCTGCCAGGATTTTGAGATAGCGCGGTGGCGGTGGTCCCCGACGAAGGCCTCCGTTTCCTGTTTGCCCTCGTCATGTTGGTAAGTGAATTCCGACACAACTACGTCCCCGAGAGCTACTTCTTTCGGATTTCCCGCGCAGACGCCGCACATGACGAGACAGCCAGGTTTCAACGTGACGGCCAGCACCGCTGCCAGCTGTCCGGTTTCAATTCCCCCCATTCGCTGCGGTCTGGCCAATACCACCGTGAACAATGGCACGCCATCGCGCTGAAACACCCCACGCCTGCAGGCCTTCGCCGCCGGAAGCGCGAGGTCAACCCACTGCTGGACACCGTCACCACCCAATGGAGCCGCGCTAAATGCTAGTTCCGCCGCTCCGAACTCCTCCTTTAGCGCCGTTATCAGCAGAACGTCAGTGGCATTGTGCAATGAATTCGGAATTGGACGGGATTTGCGTGTCAGCCTGAACGTTCCCGTGCTGCGCCGGCTGGTCCAGTAGGTACCACTGAGTTCTGGACCTTCTGCATAGTAGCGGAGGATTGCCGCCCCTTTGTATGACGCTGACGCGTCCGCAAGCGCGGCCCGGGGTTCGACTTCATACATGTAATAGAGAACGGCATCACCGACCGCACTCCAAGCCGGCTGGACAAGAATAGTATGCGAGTCCGACCGATCGGACCGCACAATCATGCTGAACTCTGATCCGTTTTGGCGGATTTCCGCATCGGCAACGAGGACGTCAAGCTTGCCATCACGCGTCCAGTGGATTGCCATGTCCCACGCGCCGTTGACGTGCGGGAACGGCTTCGGCTCAGACAGTTCGTCCGAGGCATTCTGATTGCCGTCACTCATGATTCTCCCCTGATTTCTCGCCCGCGCTCGAAGACGGCAATGCCGTAGGTGGAACTAACTACTCCTGAGGCGAGCACGCCGGGGAGCGCCGAGCCGAACAGCGCCGCCATATATCGTCCACCAACGCGCCGTTGTGGATCTCCCCCGATACCCAAGACGATCGGCGGTGAAAAATACTGCGAGGTGCGGAAGAGTCGAAGATCAGGCGAAAGCACGTGAAAGCCGTCATGAAACTCGCTGGTGAGGTCGGAAATTGCAATTAGAGTGTCGAGCGTATTACCCTCAATATCTGGGGCCTCGACCGAACGCAGCGGGGTGATCGGCAGGATCGTTGGATCACAGCTGATCAACACGCCGATGCCCGAGAACGATGAACTGGCACCAGCGCGCACGGCGATCAATAGGTCATGGAGCCTTTCGCTCAAGACCGTTGCGCAGCTGTTTGCCGCATTTTCCATATCCGCATTAGCATTACAGTTGTGCATGGCACCAAAGCCTGAATCTGCGCCTGTTGAGTAGCTGACGTGGCGGCATTGCTACGCCATGAGAGAGGTATCAGCTAGATGTTCTGTCACTCCGGCTCCTCAGAGCCAATCGCATCAGCTGTCTTAGCGGCATAATCGTCTTCATCCGCCTGATCTGCCTCAATCATCGAGGGCACTCAGGTGAGATCAATGGGATGATGGGTTGCGCCGACCGAGTGAAGGCAAGCGGAAACTCCACCTTGGGGTTGCTTACGTTCCAGCCGCCTTTCGGTCAGCACAGTGATTTCGTCGAGTGTCAGCGGGCCTGTCGCTTCGCAAAGTACGCGGCGCACAGCTTCGAACAGCGTTTCACGTCGCGGGCTATGCACGTCCCGCACTGCTGGGCGCATTGCGACGGAGGAAACGTTCCGCCGCCTGATTGTTCTCTGGGCTAGCCCAAATCACGCCGTTGTCAGACGGCGCCGTCAGCAAGACGGTCGAACACGGTAGCCCAGCAGCGTCGAATTTTCGGGCGATGAAGTCGCTCTCCCCGCGGTCGTGGCTCGACATGATCAACTGGTAACCGTTGAGCTCGACCATATTGCGCATGACATCGATAAACGCAGCGGTGTGGATGATGTCATTGTGCTGCAAGGGATCGTCCAGCAAGAGCGCTCGCCACCGCGACCATGGATAGGCCGTACTGGCCGCACAGAGGATGCTGAACCCGTTGGCTGCGAGTTGTCCCTCGCTTAGTACGACCTGCGGCGGAAGTCCCTTCTGGGACTCTATGGCGTTCTCGACCCTCTCTCGGTATCGCAGGGCCATGCCGAAGCTCGTCGCGTCGACCCGAGTGTCAGCCTTGAACTGTATACTCTCGCCTGGCGTGCTCAACATCGCTTCGTTGAAGTCGTCGATAACGATATTGAGGGGATCGAGCACGCGGCTCGAGAAGTCGTCGGCTTGAGCTTGCAGTTCTTCAGAGTAGCGGTTCACGGCTGCTCGAGCGCCTTTGGTAAGCCTGACCGCAGCGCGCGCATCAGTGAGCATAGCATTGAGTTCGCCAAGGTGTTTCGGCGGATCGCCTGCGCCTTCAGATCCCCCAGCCACATGCATCGACGAAACGATCTCCTTGATCTCACGCTGCAGAAGCGTGTCTTCATTCTCTCTAGCAAGCGCCATCTGACGCTCACTAATTGACGTCAAAGTCCCGATCGTTGCGTCCATGGCCGCGAGGCCGCGCTCATATGCGGCGGGGCTCGGGGTGTCGGCAAGACCAGCCTGTGACCAGCGCCGTTGCATTTGCCGCGCCGACTGCTCGGCGCTGGCCCTCGTTGCTTCGGCGATCGCGAGCGCGCGCGTTAGCGCATCAAAGGCGGTCTGCTCACCTTGGGTGTTCGCGATCGCGACAGTGGCTTCCTCGGAAAGCCGGCCGAGTCGTTCGCGGGCCGTTTCCAACTGCTGGCGCTGGCCGGTCAATTGGCGTCTGAGATCGACCACCAATACATCCGACAGGTTTCGGGCCGCGATTCGCTCAGTGCACGCGAGGTCTTCGGCGCGAAGTTGTGCTAGGCGTGTAGCGAGTTGGCTCTCCCGCGAGATCAGGTCTTCAAGATCGGCACCAACGGAAGACCTCTGGTCCAAGGCGGCTGCCGCGCCCGCCGCAAGCGGCTCGAGACCTGCTTCAGCAGCAATCAGCGCAGAGGCATAGTCACGGGCGCGCTGGGCTGCCATCGCAACGATGTCGCTGTCCGGCGGGATAGCGAGAACCAGTGCGATTGCCGACTTCGCGTCGCTCGCGGCGTTGCCGGCCGCAGTGGCGGTATCTTGCATCTCAAGGGGCGCGGCAACTAGAGCGCGCAACGCGACGATGCGGGCGTTCAGCTCCGCCTCCTTTGCCCGCAGCGCTTCCAAAGCCTCGTCAGCACGAGCCAGTCGGTCATCGCTCGAGGATGCTGCAGCATCGGCAAGCGCCTTCAGCACGCCGGGGTCAAACTTGGTACGGCAGACGGGGCAGTCGGTGTCATCTTGGTGGATATGGCTGGCGAGTTTTGATAAGGCCGCGCTCATGGCTGTCGCATGGCGATCCGCCTCGGCCCTCGACTGTATCGCAATGGCAATCTGCGATCCGAGGTCGGCAAATTGCGCCTCCAGCGGCTCAAGTTCGGTGGCGGCCGTCTCAGCCGCCGTCTGCGCATTTTCCAAAGCCGATGCGGCGATACCGGATTCCGCCTCGAGGCGGAGGTAATCGGGCACTGAATCGTTGAGCGTCTTGGCGGAGCCAGCGAGACTGCGCAGACGTGCCACCTCAGCAGCCGCGTCCGAATGCTGTTTTATTGCGATGTCCGCGGCCCTGAGAGTGGCTCGGTGCACGGCGATGGCATCCGTCAATGCGCCGTGTTCTGTGGATGCAGTAACGATGAGTTCTGCCAACTGCGCACGACGCGACAGATCCGTTAAAGCCGCCTCAAATGTTGCAATGGTTTGTTCAATCGACGCGAGGGCAGCGGTCTGGGCTGAGACGACCTTTCTGGCGGCCTCTGCGAGCGGCATGGCTCGATCCAGTCGTTCTTGCGCGCCGGTCACGTCATTGCGAAGGCGGACAAGCGTGGGATGATCGGACTGTGCGTCACCGTTGGTCACGGCAAACTGTGCGGGTAGCGAGGCCATCGCCTCCAGAACAGATTTCCGATCGACCGTCGAACGCAGTGCCTCGCCGATGTGATCGGCGAGACCTGCCAAGCGGCTGCCCACCTCTTCTCCGGAAAGCACTTGGCTAGGATCGATTGCAAGTCGCTTGAGGTCCGCCTCCAGTCCATCTATCCGCTCGGCGATTTCGGCGGACGTCAGCACACCGGTGGCGCGGGCGCCTGACCGCAGGCGCTCAAGACGCCCCATCCAACCTTGCCAATCCGCGATCTGACGTTCGAGTTGCGTAATGGCGCCCTGTTCGCTTTCAATACGGCGAGTAAAAGCCGAAACGGTGGCTCTTCCGCGCAGACCGGCGCGGATGCGTTCGAGACGCTCGATGCCGCTTGGTCCTTTGAGCGCATCCCACTGCTCATGCGAATCCCGGCTCGTGAAGCGCTGCTGGGCTGCTTGGCCCAAGAAGTGGGTCAGGGCGAGGTAAGCTCCAAGATCGTCGATCGTTCGCCGGTCAGGCCGTGCCAACTGAGCGAGGATGTCAGTCATAGATGTTGCGCTCGCAGCGCCCCGCACTATGGGCTTACCATCTGAGAAGGTTAGAGAAACGTGGTGCGCTCCCGGCTCAGCGCCGCGACGTGTCAAATAGTCTTTTTCGGTGAGTTTCCTCCGGCCCTTTTGCAAGTATGGCTCAAATCGACGGATCTTGCCGGTGAGCCCCCACTCAATCGCGTCGAAGAAACTGCTCTTTCCAAGGCCGTTCGTGCCGGTCAGCAGCACAAGGCCCGGGGCTGCGGGAATGTCCACCTCGAAATCGCCAAAGGTACGAAAATCATGGATCGTGATCCGCGAAAGGAAGATCTCTTTCATGCCTGTCCCCTCCGCTCCCAAGTCTTGACGAGCGCCGCCACGATCTCGTCAGGACTCTTCTTTTCGTCCAGCGCGATGCGCTCCCATCCGTCGGCAGTCGATCGCGGCAGACCCGGGGTTGTTGCGCCACTGCTCAGGGCATCGAGAGCGGCATCTTCGAACTCATCCTCGTCATGTATCCAGGGGCGCGCGAGGAATGTTCGCTTCAAGAAATCCGAGAAGCTCTCGTCATCGCGTTGCGGATCCTCCGGCCTGAGCCAGGCGAGCTTCCGCGCCACGCGATCATCCCGCTCGACCATCAAAGCCAATGCGCGCCAGGCGTCCTGCCGTTCGCTCGAACGCGGCCCCAGAAGCATCAACTGAAGGTCGAGCGTCTCATTTGTGTCAAGGAAGGAGCGCGCCACGACGCATTGATTGCGATACCGTCGCAAGGTTTCGCGGACGGATTCCAAGGTTGGCACATCGGGCAATACGCCGATGATGATGTTGAACCGATCGATCCGGATTGCATGGCTTTCGGTCGGCAGGTCGGTCGGACTCAGCGAAGTCGACGCCGATGAACCACCCTGGAAGGATGTACCCGCCAACGAGGCCCGATCTTCGACTTCAAGATTGAGCGCCGCCGCGGCCTTTCGCAGTCGCCCAGCAAAATCCTGCAGTGCTGGTGATAGCGTCAATCCTTCAGTCATGCCGCCGCGCCCTTCTCGATCGCCCTGTTCAAGTCCTCAAAGTGCTTGGCTTCAGCGGCCGCCAACAGTGTCCTCAGCTGTGCAATTCCAACTGCCACGGTCTCCGAGAACTCGCGGCTGATTGACAGTAGCACAGGACCCCCGCCGTCTGTCTCACTGAGCGAGGGCTGGTCCGTTTCGGTCAGCGCGAAGGCGCGATCGGCGATCTTAGCGACCTCGACAGGGCCCTTGACGATCAGAACGACGAAGTGCGTGCGCCACATGAAGCTGGCTGCAGACACCGACATGTCGCTGCCGTTGATGAGATCTGCAGCGCACCCATGACCGGTCCACTCCGGGTCGCCCCCGCGTTGGCGGGCGAGATTACCCGGACCGTTCGCTATGGGGACAGTCGTCTGCCAGGCCGCCGCTATAGCGACTGCCACCGCAGTGCCGCGAACGATGGCCGGGAACTTTAATGGTCCAACCAGCACCTGCGCAGCGTCGTGTTCGTTCGGATCATCGACGGCGCAGACCATGAGTCGGAAGAAACGGTTGAGCAGTTCCAGATCATCAGTGAAAGCGGCCCGCCAATCGGCCCAAGTGTGCGCCATGGCGGCACGCAGGTCGTCCGCAATCGCGAGGCCGATCAATCGGCCGGGGTCTGCAAGATTGGCAAAATACGGTTGCAGATGGGCATCGAGCTTCTCAAGCAGGTATGCATCGAGCGAACGATGAATTCGCCGGGCAAGGATTGCGGGATCCAATGCTATCGGATCCTGTGCCGCGCCTCCCGGGTTGCCGGCGATGATCGCTGGCATCTGCATGCCTTCGGCATGAAGGGAATCGATACTCAGGGCGCGAACGTATGGGCTCCAAACCGCTGGCATGGCATGGAGGCGAACGTTCCTACTATGGCATGCAACACGGAGGATTGCGTCCGTAACTGCACCGAGCGCATCCGGCGCGTCGGATAAAATGATCTCAAATGCTTGGTCATTGCGCCAGGCACTGACCAATTGCTGTGCGGAAACAGCGCCAGACCACCGAACTCGGTCGGCTTCGCGCCGAACTTGGACCGAAATGGGAAACTGGTGGGCCGCCAGGCGCTGCAGCCGCGGCGAGTGCGGGATTTCGGCTTTGCGGGCCGCATCCGAAAACAGCTTCCGGGCCGACCGAGACAGCTTTGGTACGATCGTGGCATCGCCGTGGCGATCTAGCCACTCCTCGTGAGTTGCTTCGTAGGTCGCAAGATGAGCGGCAAATGGTCCTCTGACAACTGCGCGTAGAGGTCCACGCCTGATGATCACCGCGTCTGCCGCGACGGCCTCCCCAGCGCAATCGAGCCAGAAATCGGCGTGCTCCGCGCCAGGATCTGGCGCCTCCGTTCGGGTCAGAGCCGCACATTGCAGATGTCTGAAGGAGCGTTGCACGTCAGCCACGCAGGCCTTGATGGTTGCGTAGGCTGCGAGCCGATTGAGCGCGGAGGTAGAAACCTCGAACATTTCCGGATGCCGTGTCTGTAGCGTCAACTTCACGCCTAGCCGCAGCTGCTGCGCCACGGCAGCGATCAGGCCGCTTTCTGTCATTTTGGCCAACAGCTCATTGTCATAAGCGTCGATGAAATCAAAGCGCGCGCCCGCTGCGTCGGCCGCGCGTGCGCGTGCGTCAATCGCTGCAAGAGCATCGCCCAGCTCTGCGGCGCCAGGATGTTGCGTGATCATCCGGATCATGGCTGCATGATCGAAGTTGGCGGCGCCGGCGGCCACGAAGTCGATCAAGCCGCCATCGCCATTGCCGCTTATGAAAAACCGAGGGGCCGGCCTGCCTTCGAACTCCGCGACCGGCACCCCAGCATCTGACCAGTAGCTGGCGCTCTGGATGCCCGCGATAGTTTCTCGTGGCTCTAGCCCGAAACCGACCGCCAGGAGCACCATGTTGAAGCGCTCGCGAGGCTCGGCGCCGGCAGGAGGTATTGGTGCATCCAGATTGGTGAAGACGAGCTCATAGCCATCAGCGGTAACGGCGATGGACTTTACATCGTGCCGGAGTCGTCTTGTGAGGCGTCCACCCATTCGAACAGCAATATCCTCGAAGCCAAGCAGCACATCGTCGCGAACCGCGCGGCAGGATCCAGACTCCCAGTCCAGGATTGGGAGGTCAGCGATCGGGTCGCTGGTATCAGGCGCAGGCCAGTCATAGATGTGTGGATCGAGGCGTCGTCGCCCGGTCGTCGACTGAAGCGGCATAAGCTCGGCGGCACTTTCGAACAGGACAACGCTGGACGATGATACCAAGGCCGCCGCTGAGGCCGCCGCGACGCCCGCAGCTCCTCCTCCGATGACTGCAATTCTTGGGTTACTGTTTAGGTATCCCTGCTCCTTGAGTGCATGGATCAACGACAAGGCGCGGACCTGCTGCGAGTAAAAGGTTATTCGCCGGTCGAAACAGCCGATCACGAACAGGTTCGGTCTGTCGCGAACAGCTGCGCCGGCGAGGATGTCTTGAGGAAGCAACGGCTCAACCAACCTGCAGCGCCATATTGGGACTCAACCACGCGCGCCTTGGTGCTACGCCCCTTCGGCGACCCTGCAATTCCAACGATCTGCCCCCCGTCTATGCGCGCAAGCTGCGCGCTGCGCAAACATTTCGCGCTGTTTGCATGAGCTTAGCTTTGCTAACGCAAGCTAACTATAGATTTAGTAACAGTTTACAAGCGGTCATGAACAAATACGCCATCTAAGTTCAAGGGCAACGCCGTATCGATGCTCGCGATGTCGTTTGGCGCAAGCGAGCCGCCCGCCCGAACTCAAATGACCGGGTTCGGGAACTAGCTCCGGCGGGCTCGATGGCCGATTTCGGGCGCAAAGCGGTCATGCGCGGAGGGGTGCCGTCGTCGAGCAGAGCACGTTTGGCCTTGCATGCATGTGATCGCCGGCTGCTTCTTAAAAACTCTTCAAACTGGCCATAATCAGAGATTGCCGTAGGAAGCGCGTTATGTGCCATTTCCCGGCAGATTGAATTAAGACCATTCCATAATGCATCTGACACGTCTTGAGCTTTATAAACGGGTCTGCGACAGGCCGCTCAGTAAGGTCGCCCGGAGCTGGGAATTTCTGGCACGGCACTAGCCGCTACAAGCGAGATACGCTTCCAGTCCGAATACCTCCTGGCCCAAGCAGTTCGCAAGTCTCGCTGCCTGATCAGCACTCCACCAATCCGCGTGCAGGCGTTGCAACAGATTCTTCAAAGAAATTCATTGGCTCTTAGCACCCCCAAACCGCTGGGAATGGTAAGCAAACATAAATTTGTTGGAACTGTAGCATCTGGTGAGAACGCCAAATGACAAAGTCAGCAGGAGTGCTCAGTCTTTCAATGTGGCTTGATACTGACCAATGATGACACTGGTCGGTCGCCTACGAACGGCAGCGCATCTTGATCGCCTTCGAAGCCTGGGCCTTTGCGCGCGTGCGGACACGCAAGCCGGCGGCTATCTGGTCACCTTGCGGTAAAGGGGCAGATCACAATGGGCACGAACAATCCGCCGCTTTCGCCCGAGGACGTCGAACGCTTCGGGCCTGATCCCCTTACCCGCTTCCGCACCAATCTGGCGTCGGTTGAAGAGCGCATCACGCTTGCTTGCGCACGGGCCGGGCGCGACCGAGCCTCCGTGCGTTTGCTGCCGATCACCAAGACGGTGCCGGCCCAAATCCTGCGATATGCCTTCGAGGTCGGCATCAGCACCTTCGGCGAAAACAAAATCCAGGAGGCGCTGTCAAAGTGCGAGGCGCTTCACGATCTCGCCATCGACTGGAGCATCGTCGGACATCTGCAGACCAACAAGGCCAAATATCTGCCCCGCTTCGCGCGTGAGTTTCATGCGCTCGACAGCCTGCAGCTCGCCGACCTTCTGAACACGCGGCTGGAGCGCGAAGATCGCTTCCTCGACGTCTATGTGCAGGTCAACACGTCTGGCGAGGACAGCAAGTTCGGCCTCCATCCGAACGCACTGCTGCCCTTCGTGGAGAGGCTCGATCAGCTTCCCCGTCTCCGGCCAAGCGGGTTGATGACACTTGCGCTGTTTTCCTCCGACATGGCCAAGGTGCGGCCTTGCTTCATTCTGCTGCGCCGGCTGCGGGACGAAGCCGTGAAGCACAACGCCGCGCTGACCGGGCTCTCCATGGGTATGACCGGAGACTTCGAGGAGGCCATCGAGGAAGGCGCCACTGTCGTGCGCGTCGGTCAGGCCATCTTCGGCAAGCGGCCGACGCCAGACGGCCACTACCTACTGGCCGGGTTTCGCTTCCACCGACCAAGGAATTGAAACCATGATTTTCGCAAACGGTCCGTCTGCTCTTCCGATAATCCCCGCCGGTCGTTCCGGCCGGCCAGATTTACGCGTCAGGGAAACGGGTCAGCCGGCTGCTCGCGGCTGAGGTCGCTTCCCGCGGTCTGCAAGCCCACGCAATCGCGCGACGCAAGCGACTTTCTGAGCGTCCCGCGCAAGCTTATAGTCACTTGGGCGGATTTCGACATGGCCGCCGCGCACCTATGGCTACGACCTGCATTGAGGATCAGGGCAAGCTGTCCCGAATTCCATCGGGGCACAGCACGCCGCCGATGTCCAGGGCGTGTTCGCGGTCCGCTCAATCACCGTGATGGATGTCGCCGCACTCTGCCGGAACGATTCTGGTTTCCGCTCTGGAGCTGGCGAACGCCATGGCCGTCCTAGGTGAGCAAGTCCCTCGGATATTTCAGGTGAACCTGGCCCAGCTCTACGAGCGCGTGATCCAGGACGCAATGGATGGCCTGGTCCTCCTCGAACACGGCGAGGCAGTATGAGATGAGCAACGTCGGCCTGATCATCGGGACCGTCACGCGCCGCAACTTCGCCGAGACGATCACGTTCATTCGGCAAGCCGAGAATCCGAGCGATGAGGACCTGGATTCCGGGACTACATGAATCCACCCGACGCGGAGCCATGCAAAGGGTTAACCGTGAGCGAAGAGGACAGGTCCAAACAGCCCAAGAGGCAGAAGGCCTTCGAGACGCAGTCGCGAAGTCGATGTGCGAGTGAGCAAAACCTAGGCTTGCTGACCATCGCAAAGCTCGCCGGTTGGTCAAAAGGAGACGATGTGGTCGTAGTTGAGAGCTATACTCAGATTGGAGCAGATGCGCGATCAGTGGCCCGAAGGAGCCCTTCGGTATGCAAATGGTCAAACGGCAGAAGCAACCTCAACGCGAAAGCTGCCAGGGCATAGAGGCCGCGCCAGCGGATCGCCCCCTTCCGGTTCTACCGCACATTGAGGCGCGACAGGTCGTGCGAACTGTTCGCCGATCGCAATTGCGAGAAATCGTCCCGCTATCGGACACGACCATTTTCGAAATGGAACAGCGAGGCGAGTTCCCCCGACGGTTCAATCTGACCCCCCGCTGCGTCGTTTGGGACCTAGGAGAAGTCGAAGCCTGGATTCAGGAACGGCGGAACGCGTCCTTTGCTGGTTCGATCGAACTGGCCCCGGCACCAGACGTGCGGTCGCGGAAAACGAGGCCGGTCAAATCGGATCGAGGATGACGGCTGCCCCGGAAATCGGCTGCAGCGTGGGTGCGTGTTTATTGCCAGCCGCCCACGCTTCAATCATGTCGGCCCATTCCTGCAGCATGTGGCGCCGCTGCGGTTCGTATTCAGCCTTGTTATAAACGCCGCGGGAGGAGCGACTGTCTTCGTGTGCAAGGCATTTTTCGATCCAGTCGCGATTGAATCCGATCTCGTTTAGGAGCGTGGAGCCGGTCCGCCGTAGATCGTGCACCGTAAACGGAGCAAGCGGCAGATTTTGTTGTTTTGCGCGGTCCACAATCGCCATCGTAATCCGATTGAAGGTCGCGCGCGACATGGGTTCGTCAGCGTCATAGCGAGATGGAAGCACATATCGAGAGTTCGCAGCGCAAGTCTTGAGCGCAATCATGATGTCGAGGGACTGGCGGGACAGGTAGACGTTATGTGGCTTCTTCCGCTTCATTCGCCCTTTGGGAATGCTCCATACCGAGTTCTCGAAGTCGACCTCATCCCACGTAGCGTCCAGAAGCTCACTCTTCCGAACCATCGTGAGCAGGATCAGCTTTAGGCCCAGCCGAAGAGTCGGCAAAGTCGGCACATTCTCCAACTCTTTCAGCATGATTCGAATTTCTACGGGTGACAACGCCCGGTCTTTCGCTTCGAAGGTGGCTATCGAAGATGGCCCAACCTCGTCCGCCGGATTGGCGATCTTCTCGCCGTGCAGAATGACATAACCATAGACCTGCTTAACAATATCCCGGACATGAATGGCGGTTGCTGGTGCGCCACGGTCCCGCACCTTTGCGCATAGCGCCCGCAAATCGCCCGATGTTATTTCTGTGAGGAGCCTTTTGTCCCAAATCGGCAAGATGTCTCGATCGAAGACGGCTTTTCGCATGGAGCGCGTGCTGTCCGCCATCTTCGCCTCTTTAAACCATCTTCTGCCGGCATCGCCAAACGTGCCCGTCTCAGACAGGCGCCTCTTGTAACGCTGCTTTTCCTGGGCTGGTGATTTGCCGGCTGCCACCATTTTTCGTGCGGCAAGACAGCGGTCACGCGCCTCTGCTAGCGAGATGCCTCCCTCACCATAGCGGCCAAGCGTCACTGTCTCTCGCCGACCATTCACTCGGTAGTCGTATCGGAACGATATCTGCCCTGTGGGAGCCACGGTCGCGTACATACCGTCACGATCAGTGACTTTGTATATTTTCTCTTTTGATTTCAGCTTCTTAAGTGCGATGTCTGTGAGCATAGGAGGAGACGGACGGGCGCATCTAGGATTGTGAAATGCCTAATTTTACCGTCATTCGTTTTACCGTCAAGGCTCTGGGAGAGCCCATTGGATCCAATGCCTTACCTCGAAATATGCCAACATGCTTGAGGCCGGCGCACTGACGGCATCAGTCTGCAGCGAAAATGACGCGAAAAGGAATGCCGTCAGATATACCGTCAAATGATTCCGCTTAGGGGCGATAGTCAGCGATAGGCGTAGCGAGAAAAGCAGATAAGATTCGGAGTCTTAATGAAGTTTCTTCGATAGTCGCCGAATGCTGGCGAACGACCGACCTTTATTCCCACTCGATTGTTCCCGGCGGCTTCGACGTCACGTCGTAGACGACACGGTTGATGCCGCGGACTTCGTTGATGATGCGGGTGGCGGCGGCGCCGAGGAAGGCCATGTCGTAGTGGTAGAAATCCGCCGTCATGCCGTCGACCGAGGTGACGGCACGCAGCGCGCAGACGAACTCGTAGGTGCGGCCATCGCCCATCACGCCGACCGTCTGCACCGGCAGCAGCACGGCAAAGGCCTGCCAGATGGCGTCGTACAGGCCGGCCTTGCGGATCTCGTCGAGATAGATGGCGTCGGCCTCGCGCAGGATCTCCAGCTTTTCGCGGGTGATCCCGCCTGGGCAGCGGATGGCGAGGCCCGGGCCGGGGAATGGATGGCGGCCGATAAAGCTTTCGGGCAGGCCGAGCTCCTTGCCGAGCGCCCTCACCTCGTCCTTGAACAGTTCGCGCAGCGGCTCGACCAGCTGCATGTTCATGCGCGCGGGCAGGCCGCCGACATTGTGGTGCGACTTGATCGTCACCGACGGGCCGCCGGTGAAGGAGACGCTTTCAATGACGTCGGGATAGAGCGTGCCCTGCGCCAGGAATTCGGCGCCGCCGAGTTTCTTGGCCTCTTCCTCGAACACCTCGATGAACAGCCGGCCGATGGTCTTGCGTTTTTTTTCCGGGTCCGACTCGCCCTCGAGGGCGTCGATGAAACGGTCCGAAGCGTTCACCAGAATGAGCGGCAAATTGTAATGCTCGCGGAACATCGCCACCACGCCCGCGGCCTCGTCCTTGCGCATCAGGCCGTGGTCGACAAGGATGCAGGTCAGCTGGTCGCCGACCGCTTCGTGGATCAACAGCGCCGCAACGGAAGAATCGACGCCGCCCGACAGCGCGCAGATGACCTTGCCCTTGCCGACCTGCTTGCGGATCGTCTCGACCGCGTGCTCGCGGTAGGCGCGCATGGTCCAGTCGCCCTCGATGCCGGCGATGTTGTGGACGAAATTCCTGAGCAGCCGGGCGCCGTCGGGCGTATGCACCACCTCGGGATGGAACATGATGCCGTACATCTTGCGCTCGATGTTGCCGAAGATGGCGAAGGGCGAGCCCTCGGACTTGCCAAACACTTCGAAGCCCTTGGGCAAGGAGATGACGCGGTCGCCATGGCTCATCCACACCTGATGGCGCTGGCCGGGCGCCCACAGGCCCTCGAACAGCGGGCTGTCCTTTTGTATCTCGACGAAGGCGCGGCCGAACTCGCGATGGTCGGAGCTTTCGGCGACGCCGCCCATCTGCACGCACATGGCCATCTGGCCGTAGCAGATGCCGAGCACCGGCACGCCGGAATCGAAGACGATCTGCGGCGCGCGCGGGCTGCCGATATCGCCGGTAGAAGCCGGGCCGCCGGAGAGGATCACGGCTTTCGGATTGATGCGCTTGAATGCCGCTTCGGCCGACTGGAACGGCACGATCTCGGAAAACACGCCGGCCTCGCGGATGCGGCGGGCGATGAGCTGGGTGAACTGGCTGCCGAAATCGACAATCAGGACGGTGTCGGGATGATTGGCTGTTTTCATGGCGAGCGTTTAGAGAAAGAAACGAGTCGACGCAATGGGTTGCTTAGCCCGACTTTCAGGCTGTTCCGGCATCTTCATGGGGTGGTTCCGTCCGGAGGGCGCCGTCGCCGATCGCCTGTTCGAGCCGCATGACGGCGTCGGCCAGCTTCTCGTCGATGACTTCAAGATATTCGGTCCAGTCGCCGACATGCCTGAGATCCGCCGCCCCGTCGGAAATGCCGCGCAGACCGATCAGCGGAATGTCGAACAGCTGGCAGGCGCGCAGGCAGGCGAAGGTCTCCATGTCGACCATGTCGGCGGCAACAGCATCATAGGCCGCGCCAGTGATGATCGCGCCGCCGGTCGACAGGGTCGCCTGCTTGATGTCCGGTATCTTGAAGGGCAATGGCACGGTTACCGGCAGGTCGAGGAAGGGGGTGGCGCCCTTCTCGAAGCCGAGCGGCGAAGCGTCGATGTCACGGTAGCTGACCGAAACCGCCTGGTAGATTTCCGTCTGCTGCAGCGTCCGGCTGCCGGCTGAACCGAGCGAAACAACGAGATCCGGCAGTGCTTTTTGCGATTTCAGCCAGGAGAGTTCAGCACCCAGCCTGACGCCGGCCTCGACCGGACCGACACCGGTCATCAGCGGCGTGAACAGCTGCTTGAGGTGCGGGCCGTATTCGGCCTGCGCCGCCATAACGAAGAGGACGTCCTTGCCCGACAGGCGCGACACTTTACCGGTCATGATCTATTCCTCTCTACCCAATCACCTACACTGGAGGTCAGAACGGCGACGTGCCCTCACCGGCGCCCAGCCCTCCGCTATGGCTCCGGGCGTTCGTTGCTCGGAAAGCCCATTTGGGGGCTTTCCGTCCGCTTCGCGGACGGCTCCTCACCCTTCTATGCCATCACGCCCGACCACCGTCATCATGGTGCCGGTCATGGTGGCGATCAGCTTGGCCTCGCCGTCGGCGGCAAAGGCGTAGGCCTGGCCGTCGGCGACGATGATGGTGCGGCCTGGCTTGGTCACCGAGCCGCGGAACAGGAAGCGCTCGCCCCTGCCCGGCGCCAGGAGGTTGACCTTGAACTCGATGGTCAGCACGCCGGAATTTTCCGGCATCAGCGAAAAGGCGGCATAGCCGCAGGCCGAGTCCAGCGCCGTCGAAATGACACCGGCATGGAGGAAGCCGTGCTGCTGGGTCAATGCCGCCGAATAGGGCATCTCGATCTCGATGATACCGGGCGTCACCAGCGTCAGTTCGGCGCCGATCGTGGCCATCGCCTTCTGACGCGCGAAGGAGGTCCTGACGCGATCCTCATAGTCCGGGGCGGGTACGATCTTTGCTGCCATTGCCGCTGCCTTCCTTTACGCGGATAAGCTTATTGCAGAGGCATGGACGGCAGGCAAATGCTTTTGCTGCACTGCACAATCGACCTGGCCTGCCGGCCGGCGCAACGCATCCGTCGGGAATTGGATTCAGGCCGATCTGCGTAACGCACAGAGATAAAACCCATCGGTGCCGCTGAGCGCCGGCGACAGCGAGATGTCGCCTTCGGCGCCGATACGTGCGGCTGCCTCATGGCCGGGAAAACGGCTGTCCCAGAGCTGGCGGTGGTCGACGGAAACAAAGCCGCTGTTACGGTTCCGAAAGGCCGCGATCTGCTCACCGTTTTCCTCATCAAACACCGAGCAGGTGATGTAGACCAGCAGGCCGCCTGGTTTGACATAGACTTTGGCCGCATCGAGGATCGCCGACTGCTCGCCCTTGCGTGCATCGAGCTGCCTTTGCGTCAGCCGCCATTTGGCATCGGGACGGCGCCGCCAGGTGCCGCTGCCGGTGCAAGGCGCGTCGACCAGCACGATGTCCATGTGGTTGCCGAGCGGCGCGAGTTCGGCCGGCTTGGTGACGATCTGGACATTGCGGTTTTCAGAGCGGCGGATGCGGTCGAAGATGGGCGCCAGCCGTGCTTTTTCGGCATCATGGGCAAAGATCTGGCCGCGATTTTCCATCGAAGCCGACAGTGCCAGCGTCTTGCCGCCGGCGCCGGCGCAAAAATCCAGCACCTGCATGCCGGCTTCGGCCCCGGCAAGGGCGGCCGCGATCTGCGAGCCTTCGTCCTGGACCTCGAACCAGCCCTTCTGGAAAGCCGGCTCGGCCTGCACGTTCGGGTGCCGGCCGTCGCCGTCGATCGGCGGGATGCGGATGCCGTGTGGCGCGATTGCCGAGGGTTTCGCGCCGGTTCCCGTCAGTTCGGCCAGTACCTTGTCGCGGTTGGCCTGCAAGGTGTTGACCCTGAGGTCGAGCGGCGGGCGCGTTGCAAGCGCGGCGCCCTCGTCGGCCCAGGTCGAGCCAAAGGCTCGCTCGAAAAGCGGCGCGCACCAGTCCGGAACATCCGCCCGCACCGCGGCCGGCGCATCGTCAAGCCGGCGTTCGGCGATGGCCTGAAGCTCGGCGGCGGTCAGCAGCGGCGGTGCGAACTTGTCGCCATCGAGCGCCTCGTTGAGCGATTGTGCCGTCTGGCGCCATTCGAGCAGCAGCGCGCCGAAGCCGATGGCGCGCGGCGTGTCCTGCCCCAGCAGCCAGCCGGCGGAACGCTTGTGGCGCAAGGCGTCATAGACGATGTTGCCGATCGCCGCACGGTCGCCGCCGCCGGCGAAGCGATGCGACAGGCCCCAATCCTTCAGCGCGTCCGCCACCGGCCGGTGGCGCCGGCCGATGTCTTCCAGCACTTCGATGGCCGCAGCCAGTCGTCCGCCCAGTCGCATGGTCTTGTTCCGTCACGCAGAAAATTATTCCGGCCCTGCTCTAGAGCGCGCAACCGGCGCGCACAAGCAGGTCGGCCTGCACAACCGCTCTGCTTTCCAAGTTTTCTGGTTGCGAATACTCTTCCGGTTGTGATTCGCGGCGCGCAAAGGTGGACCGGCGGATCGACACGAGGAGAGGGCAATGAAGACTTATCTGGCGGAAGTTCTAGGCACATTTCTATTGGTGTTCATCGGTACGGCTTCTGTGGTGACGGGCGGCTTCGGCGGCGCGCTGCCGCTCGGCCAGGAAGGCATCGGTCTGGCGTTCGGCATCGGCCTCATCGCGGCGGCCTATGCGATCGGCCCCATTTCGGGCGCGCATCTCAATCCGGCGGTGACGCTCGGCGTCTTCCTTGCCGGCCGGCTGCCGGCCAAGGACGTGATCCCCTACTGGATCGCGCAGGTCATCGGCGGCGTCCTTGCTTCGCTGGCGTTGTGGATCATCGTTTCCGGCCAGGTTGGCGGACACACCACCGGCTTCGGCGCCAATGGCTGGGATGTGACGAAATGGGGTGTCAGCTCGGCATTCCTGTGGGAAGTGATCGGCACCTTCACCTTCGTCACCGTGATCCTTGGCGTCACGGCGGAAAAGCACTCGACGGCGTTCGCCGGACTGGTCATCGGCCTGACGCTGGCAGGATTGCACTTCGCCATCATCCCGGTGACCGGCACCTCGCTCAACCCGGCCCGCTCGATCGGTCCGGCACTGTTTTCGGGAACTGCCGCGATCGGCCAGCTCTGGCTGTTCATCGTTGCACCGCTGATCGGCGGCGCCATTGCCGGTGTCGTCGCCAAGGCGCGCATCTTCGAGAAGGACTGAGCTCTTCGGAAGGCTGAATATGAAAAGGGGGGGGGGGCCGGGCCCCCCCCGGGGGGGGGGGGGGGTTTAAAAAAAAGAAGTATAATAAACAAAAAAAGCATAAAAAATGTAGGGCGGATAATGGGAAATTTTTTAGGAAAGGGGAAGGTTGGGG